>JAGAIJ010000115.1 GCA_017626595.1 Clostridia bacterium
AAAAGAGTGCAGCCGTCTCCGGTTACACTCCAACACAGCAATTCCGCTCGCGCGGAATCAGCCTCTGTCCTTTTGCCTGAGAGATTCGGCTTGCGCCTTGCACCTTCGGCACTCAAAAAATGAGCTTCTCCAGAGAGTCCCTCCACGGCTCGGTCTGTTTTCCTGAGAGCATTACTCCTTCGGCAAGGCAAACGCCTTTCTCCTACATACTTCACTTAGCTCAAATATTTAATTCTTCTTCATTATAGTCGCATTATGTCGAAATGTCAATAGTAAAAATGAAAATATTGTTAAAAAATAAACACACCGTATCAATTAAGATACGGTGTGTAAGTATTTACTTCATAGATGCAAGAAATTATCCTTCGTAAACTAGGTTGTTCTTAATCATTTCATCTACATTTTCAGCGTTCCACCATGCACCTGAAATGTCAACCTTTTCTGTGATTTCCTTGCCTTCGAGTGCCATAACAGCCTGTTCTACAGCCTGGTAACCAATCTGGAATGAATCCTGAGCAACAGAACCAACGAGTTTTGGACCTTCTGTCTTCTTCATCCATTCAATCTGCTTTGTACCAGCGTCGTAACCTGCAAACTTAATTGCATCATACTTAGAACCTGCAGCACCGATAGCATCATAAACCTGCTTAACAACACCTTCATTTGTCATGAAGATAGCATTAGCATTCTTTTCAGCAAGAGCTTCAAGAGCAGCCTTATAAGCGTTATCAGCATCACCAGGCTTAATTTCGTGTTCGATTACAACCTTGCCCTTTGTAGCAGCGTCAACATCAGCGAGTTCCTTAAACTTGTCAATTAAACCGCCGGCTCTGTCGATACCTGTCTGTGTTTCATCGTGCTGAATAACACCAACGATGTACTTATCAGCAGCAGCGATATCTTCCTTAATTGCTTCAAAGAACTTTTCAGCAACAAGGTTAGCAGCAAGATAGTTACTTGTAGCAACTGAAGAAACGATTGGATTCTTTCCTGCAGCGTCAAGAGCTTCAATATCCTTAGCCCAGATACCACTATCAAACTGAACTACAGGAATATTTGAATCCTTTGCCTGTGAAAGCATATCTACGAAACCTTCACCGATTGTACCGAGAACGATTGCAGCAGCATTGTTTGAGAGAGCTGTCTGAACCATTTCCATCTGTGATGGAAGGTCCTTAGCAGATTCTGAAGCAGGGCCTCTGAATGTAATCTTATAGCCGTACTTTTCACCTGCAGCCTCTGCACCAGCCTTAACTGACTGCCAGAATGCGTGGGATTCACCCTTTGCAACAACTGCAATTGTCTTTTCGCCTGCATCACCGGCACCACAACCTGTAAGTGCAACGAGCACTAATACAGTAGCCATTAACAAAGCTAAAATTCTTTTCATACTTTTTTTCCTCCATTTTCTTTTAATTTTCGCGGATTTTCCGCATAAAATTTATATATTTATTTTTTTATTTCCTTTTTCTTTTTATCAATCTTAATCTTAGAAGCATTCTTATTCTTGATAACGTCCATAAGAACAGCCACAACAACGATAATACCTGTTAAAACGTATGTTACGTATGTTGAGTTCAAGTTAAGGTTGAATCTTGCAAGTACAAAGTTAAGACCGCTTCGGATAACAACAAGCATAATGTTACCGATTACAGAGCCTGCAATTGATGCAACACCGCCGGCAGCACTGGTACCGCCGATATAAACACCTGCAATAGCGTCAAGTTCCATACCGTTACCTGTTGCAGTTGCAACTGTTGCAAAAGATGCAGCCCAGAAAATTGCAGCTATACCTGTCGAAATACCTGAAATTGTATAAGCAATAATCTTATACTTGTCGGTATTGATACCTGAAAGTCTTGTAGCTTCTTCGTTACTACCTATTGAAAGGATATAACGACCAATTTTGCATTTATACATTAAATACATACAGATAAGTGCAAAAAGAATCACCCAAAGGAAACCAACAGGAACACCGTTATAGTTTGAAAATACCTTGTTAAACCAGGTTCCGTTAGGGAAGAAAATGTTTGGAATTGATACGATAATAGCACTTAAGCCTCTTCCAAACATCATAGTACCAAGAGTTGCAATAAATGCAGGAATTTTAAGTTTAGCAACAAGCAAACCGTTTACCAGGCCGATAAATGCACCGATGGCAATCATAACAGGAATTGTATATCCAAGAGGCATACCATTCATGTAAAGCTTACCTGCAATAACAGCAGATGCAATACAGGTTGTACCGATAGACAAGTCAATTCCGCCTGTAGCAATAACGAATGTAACACCAAGGCCCATTATAGCGTAAGGAGCTAAAGACTGAGCCATACTTACAATGTTGAACTTATTTAAGAAGTTAGGATTGAGCGCCCAGAAAATAAGTACCAAAACTGCAAGCGCTGCAATAATAATCATATTCTGCATACCTTTTTTAGCAATTGAAGCTAAAATGTTAGGTTTCTTTTCTCCATTTTTCATATTCTTATTCCTCTCTCATTGTAGCATAAGCCATTATTTTTTCCTGAGTAGCATCAGCAATGTCAAGCTCGCCTGTAATACGGCCCTCGCACATTACAATTACTCTGTCACTTAATCTCTGAATCTCTGCAAGCTCTGAAGAAATCATTATTACAGCCTTACCCTGACTTGCAAGCTCTTCCATAAGAGCATACATTTCACTTTTTGCACCGATATCTATGCCTCGTGTAGGCTCGTCAAAAATGAATATATCAGAGTCCTTAAGAAGCCATCTTGCAATAATAACTTTCTGCTGATTACCGCCTGAAAGATTTCTGAGAATCTGCTTCATTGACGGAGTCTTTGTTTTAAGCTTTGCATTTTCTCTTTCTGCATCCTTATCAATCTTACCGTCATTAATCCAGCCGGCTGTAATATAGTCATCAAGATTACTTAAAACAGAGTTTTCGGAAACAGACTTGTCAAGGAGAAGTCCGTAACGCTTTCTGTCCTCGGAAAGATAACAGATTCCGTTTTTAATGGCAACTTCAGGAGACTTAATTTTAACCTTTTTACCGTGAACAAAGATTTCACCGCCGTCAACAGGGTCAGCACCATAAATTGCTCTTGCAACTTCAGTTCTACCCGAGCCCATAAGTCCTGAAAAACCTAAAATTTCGCCTCTTCTGAGCTTAAAGCTTACATCTTTAATATCTTTTCCTCTGTTTAAGTTTTTAACTTCCAAAACAGTTTCAGCACCCTCAGGAACATTTGACTTTTCTTTCTTGTCCCCGAAGATTACACGGCCAACCATCATGCGAACGATTTCGTCCTTTGTAGTTTCAGCAGTGTTAAGAGTTCCAACATATTCACCGTCACGCATAACAGTAATTCTGTCGGAAATTCTGTTAATTTCGTCCATTCTGTGAGAGATGTAAATCATACCGATTCCTTTCTCACGAAGGTCGTTCATAATTTTGAAAAGTTCCTCAACTTCAACCTGAGTAAGTGCAGCTGTAGGTTCGTCAAGGATAAGAATTTTAGAATTTCTTGAAATCGCCTTTGCAATTTCAACCATCTGCTGTTTACCAACAGTAAGAGTTCCTAAAATAACAGACGGGTCAATATTAACACCGATTCTGTCAAAAAGCTCTTTAGCGTCCTTTTCCATCTTTTTATCATCTATATATACGCCGTTAATCATTGGCTCACGGCCGATATAGATGTTCTGTGCAACAGTCAAGTGATTCATCATATTAAGTTCCTGATGAATAATGCTGATGCCCGCCTCCTGAGATTCTTTAATAGTGTGAAACTCAACAGGCTTGTCAAAAAGAATTACATCGCCCATATCACGCTTATAGATACCGCAGAGAACTTTCATAAGTGTGGATTTACCGGCACCGTTCTCGCCCATAAGTGCGTGAACTTCTCCTTCCCTAAGGTCGAGATTAGCAGACTTAAGTGCATGAACGCCCGAAAATCTTTTGTCAATATTTTTCATTTCAAGAATAACTTTGCCCATACGCTCTCCCCATTCTTATAGTATTTTAATGCACTTATATATTAATTTCTTAAAGGGATTATACCCTGAAAAAAATTATTTATAAATTAGCATCCTCAAGGCCTTTTGAGCCATATCGGATAAAAGCAACCAAAACAGAAATCATATTAAAGCATTCACATACAATTCCGCCGATGCTTAAATTAAATATGTTGTGAACAATCCAGGACGGAGACATAAGCCAGAACTGGAAAACCCTGATGTGTTTGCCGTTGCCCTTCCACATAAGATAACTCATAATCACAAGAGTTATATAAGGAAGTGCAAATAAGAATATTTCAAACCATTTACCCCATGATATAACAGCACAGAAAACAAAACAGAATGTGTATAAAAATACAGTCAAAATAAGTTTCCATAGCTTCTTATCTGATTTGGAAAATAAAAGACCACGAACTAAATTAGTTAAATTAAAAAGTGCCCCTGCATATGCCCCAATTAAAATAAAATTAACAAAGAACATAAAACTACCGACACCCTGCATTAAAAAGAAATGTTTATTTTTTTTACATTGAAAAGAATACACTATTATTATGAAACCCAAAATGCTGAATAGCTGCGAAATAATGTAGCTAGATCTCATAAAAACCTCCATAACAAATATCTTTCATCACCACGTAGTATTCTATCCTCTATTATATTAACAAATCAAACAAAGAATGTCAATATACATATTTATTCTTTGTGCACTTTTACTAATAAAATTGCAAATATAAAAAAATCAGTTTTAAAAACCCTTGATATTATCAAGAAATTTTAAACCCTGAAAAATTGACAAAAAATAAATTTGTGCCAAATTGACAAAAACTTAACAAAATAAAATAGGCACCCCTTTTGGAGTGCCTATTGTTTTATTATAATTAGTCAGTTAAGTTGTCGAAGTAACCCTGAACAAGAATTACAGGAGTACCCTTGTCACCTGAACCACTTGTAAGGTCACAAAGTGAGCCGATAAGGTCAGTAAGACGTCTTGGAGTTGTGCCCTGAGAAGCCATACTTCCTACAAGGTTGCCGTCCTTTTCGCGGATTGCTTCTTCTATTGCCTTCTTAAGTTCATCACCCTTAAGATCAGCAAAATCATTATCAGCAAGATACTTGAGCTTAAGCTCGTTAGGTGTACCTTCGAGTCCCTTTGTATATGCAGGAGATACGATTGGGTCAGCAAGCTCCCAAATCTGTCCAACAGGGTCTTTAAAAGCACCGTCGCCATAAATCATAACTTCAATGTTCTTGCCAGTCTTTTCAAGGAATTTAGCCTGAATATCGTTAACAAGACCGAAACAATCCTGTGGGAAAAGCTTAACAGTATCTTCTGTTGACTTGTTTGAACCTAAAAGACCGTAGCTTGAGTTAAATCCACTTCCGTCTACAGATTCATTTAAAATTTCATCAAGACCAACAACAGTTTTAGCGCCTGCAGCCTTTAAAATTCTCTTTGTACGAGCTCTTGAATGGATATCACAGTTTAAAACTGAATCAGTATATCTTAAAATTACTCTTGGGTCATTAGCCAAAATAATTTCAGCCTCAGCACCGCAAGAACGAATTAAATCGCCATAGTACTGAATGTAGTCAACACCTGTGAATGGGTGTGGGTTAACGCCGAAAAGCTCACGGTATTTTTCTTCAGTTAACACATCTGAATATGGGTTAACTCCTGCCTCGTCAACCTGGTCAAGTGAAACAAGGGCATTACCAACTTCATCGCTAGGGTAGTTAAGCATTAAAACAATTTTCTTTGCGCCCTTTGAAATACCTCTTAAACAAATAGCAAAACGGTTACGGCTTAAGATCGGGAATATTACGCCGATAGTGCCTCCGCCAAGCTTATTTTTTACGTCTTTAGCAATAGCATCAACAGATGCATAGTTACCCTGTGTACGGGCAACAACAGACTCTGTAATACCAACAACATCACGGTCACGAAGAGCAAATCCCTCTGCCTCTGATGCTTCAATTACGCTATCCACAACAATTTTCGCAATATCGTCTCCCTCACGGAAAATAGGACAACGAATACCCCTTGAAACTGTACCAACTTTTCTTTCCATAATGTAAATCCTCCGAATCTTGACAAATCTGTCATTTATTATTATAATACAAAAACAGACATAAGTAAAATAGATATAACTTACTACTGTAATAAGGAGTGCTTATATGAAAACAAAGCTTGATTATTATAGAATATTTTATGAAACAGCCCGATATGAATCTTTTTCAAAGGCAGCCAAAAACCTCTTTATATCCCAGTCCGCAATCTCCCAGTGTATTCATCAGCTTGAAGAAGACTTGAACACAAAGCTGTTCACAAGAACAAGACGTGGAGTAACTTTAACAAAAGAGGGCAAGCTTTTATTCAGCAAAGTCGAGAGTGCAATGGACTCAATTATGCAAGGGGAAACAATTCTTGCAAGACTGAACCATTTAGACAGCGGTTCTCTTATTATTGCCGCTGCAGACACAATCACAAACCACTACCTCCTGCCATACCTTGAAAAATTTCACACACTCTATCCGAATATCAGAATTGAAATGGCAAACTCCTATTCCTATGAAATGCTCCGTTTAGTCAAGGAAGGCACAGCCGAACTTGCATTCATCAATCTTCCTGCCGAAGACGACGAACTTGTAATTGAGCCATGCCTTGACATTCACGACATTTTTGTAGCAGGCGCAGATTATGATACAAAAAAAGAATACAGCTGGACAGACATTAAAAATGAACCACTTATTTTAATTGAAAAGAAATCAGTTTCAAGAACATATTTAGACGAGGAATTCAAAAAGAAAAATATAAAACTTGAACCTCATATCGAGGTTGCAGCCCACGAAGTACTTTTAAGGTTTGCATCAATCCATTTAGGCATTTCCTGTGTAGTTGAAGAATTTTCTGAGGAAGAACTGAAATCAGGCAAGGTTAAAAAACTGAATTTAACCCCTCCTCTGCCTCACAGAAGCATAGCCTACGCCCATCTTAAACATAATACACTTTCAAAGCCGGCACAGGCATTTTTAGAGTTAATTAAAGGTAAATAAAAAACAGGCGAAATAATCGCCTGTTTTTTTGATAACATTTTATTATCCTATAATATTTCCATTTCCGTCAAATAACGGAAGTGGTGCAAGGTAGGTAATATCGGTTCTGGATGTAGCATCACCTTCAGCCAATACTGCCATACGGCCCACAATATTTCCCCCAACCTGATTGATAAGAACTTCGAGAGCGTGTAAAGATTCACCTGTGCTGATTACATCATCAACAATAAGAACCCTCTTCCCTCTCATAGCCTCAGCCTCAGCAGAGCCAATACATAAGGTCTGAATATGGTCAGTTGTAATAGAATCAACCTGAGTAGTAATAACATCCTTCATATAAAGCTTAGGACCTTTACGAGCAACAATATAATAGTTGTTTCCCGACTGTCTTGCCATTTCATGAAGAAGTGGAATACCCTTTGATTCAGCTGTGATTAAAACATCAAATTCAGGAGCTTTCTCCAGAAGAGCTTTAGCCGAATGAACAGTAATTTCAACATCTCCAAACATAATAAATGCACCGATATATAAATCGTCATTTACTCTGCAGAGAGGCAAATCTCTTTTCAGACCGGCAATATCAATTGTATAATCTTTCATTTTAACCGATAACTCCTTTGATAATACTTTTACAGTTTACGCGAGACCCATTACCTTAAGAACAATATAAATTGCAAATAAAGCAACAGAAACCCACATAATTCCATTGATATCCTTAGCCTTACCTGTAGCAAGCTTTAAGATAACCCATGCAAGCATACCAAACATAATACCGTTAGCAATTGAGTATGTGAATGGCATCATAATGATTGCTAAGAAAGCACTGATTACATCAGCAGCATCACCGTCAAAGTCAACCTTCTTAACAGCAGAAAGCATTAAGAGACCAACGTAGAGCATAGCTGGAGTTGTAGCAAAGCTTGGGATTGCAAGGAAAATTGGTGCAAATACAATTGCAACTATAAACATAAGAGCTGTTACAACAGATGTAAGACCTGTCTTACCGCCTGCAGCAACACCGGCACTTGATTCAACGTAACTTGTTACAGTAGATGTGCCAAGACAAGCACCAACAACAGTACCAACAGCGTCAGCCATTAAAGCTCCTGAAGCCTGTGGGAGTTCACCGTTTTCATCAAGGAGGTCACCCTTCTGAGCAACACCGATAAGTGTACCAACAGTATCAAAAATATCTGTGTAAAGGAATGTGAATACAACAATTGCAAATGGAACAAAGTTCTTTGCAATGAAACCAAAGTCAAACTTGAATAATGCAGGAGCAGCAAAGTTAGACTTGATTGCATCCCAAGTAAGGTTAGGGATTACAGAGTAAACGCCGTTTGCTGGGTCTGGAACGTACCAACCAACGAGTTCAGCAACAATACCAAGTACCCAAGTAATAATGATACCGAGTAAGATACCGCCAGGAACTTTGAAGTGCTGGAGAACACCGATAATTAAAAGACCAACAAGTGCGAGAACAACGCCTGGACTTGCAAGACTACCTAAAGCAACAGTTGTAGCAGGGTCAGCAATCACAATCTTAGCATTGATTAAAGCAATGATTGTGATAAACAAACCTATACCGGCTGTAATACCAAACTTTAAGTTGTTAGGAATTTTGTTAACGAGAGCTTCTCTGAACTTGAATAATGAAAGAATCATAAAGATGATACCTTCAATTAAAATTGCAGTAAGAGCAACTTCGTATGAATAACCCATAGCACCGCAAACTGTGAATGCAAAGAATGCGTTAAGGCCCATACCTGAAGCTAAAGCAACAGGGTAGTTAGCGAAGAACGCCATACAAAGTGTTGCAATTGCAGCAGAAATAGCTGTAGCCATGAAGATTCCTGCAGGTGAAGCACCAGGAATGTTTCCGAGGTAGCTTGGGTTTACAGCGAGGATGTAAGACATTGCAAGGAATGTTGTAATACCTGCAATGATTTCAGTTTTAACACTGCTTCCTCTTTCTTTGATTTTGAACATTTTTTCGAGTTTCATTTTTTTAAACTCCTTTGTAAAAAATATTTTAATTTTCCCGCCCCAGCGGTTAATTTATTTTTTTCAAAATTCTGTAAAAAATACTATATATTGTATTATAAATAAAATTTTACCACAAAAAAACAAAAAAGGCAATAGTAAATATTGCCTTTTTCCAAAAAATATTAAAGTTTATTCCTCTGAATTTTACCACTGACAGTTTTAGGAAGACTATCCTTGAACTCTACAATACGTGGATATTTGTAAGGAGCAGTCTTTTCCTTAACATAGTTCTGGATTTCCTTTTTAAGCTCATCACTTTCGTGAGTTCCGCTTACTAAAACGATGCTCGCCTTAACAATCTGTCCTCTTACAGGGTCAGGAACAGCAGAAACACCACATTCCAATACATAAGGAAGTTCCATAATAACAGATTCAATTTCAAATGGTCCGATTCTGTAACCTGAAGACTTGATAACGTCATCAGCACGGCCTACATACCAGTAATAACCGTCTTCATCACACCATGCAACGTCGCCTGTATGATAGTATCCATCATACCAAACCTCGTCAGTCTTTTCCTTATCACCGTAATAGCCTGTAAATAATCCGCAAGGAGCACCCTCAGATACATTGATACATATTTCACCTGATTCACTTGTCTTAACAGGATTTCCCTGTTTATCTAAAAGCTCAACCTTATAAATTGGCGCAGGCTTACCCATAGCACCGATTTTGTGAGGTTTACCAACAAGGTTACCGATAATCATAGTACTTTCAGTCTGACCAAAGCCTTCCTTAATCTGAAGACCTGTAGCCTTTTCAAACTGACGATAAACTTCAGGGTTAAGAGCTTCCCCTGCAGTTGTCATATGTTTAACTGAAGATAAATCATACTTTGAAATGTCCTGTTTAATCATCATTCTGAGCATTGTTGGTGGCGCACAGAATGTAGTAATGTGATATTTAGCAAACATCGGTAAAATATCAGCAGCATCAAATCTTTCAAAGTCATAAACGAAAGTTGCAGCCTCGCAGAGCCACTGACCGTAGAG
>JAGAIJ010000012.1 GCA_017626595.1 Clostridia bacterium
GCTCCGCCACTCTTTTTTTATAGTTGAAATATAAAATCTAATATGTTAAAATTATTATAATAAAACTTTTACCCCGACTTGACACGAACTATAAGGATGTCGAATTTTGTAGAAAGGTGTGATAATATGAAATATAATTTGATTGAAATAATATTATCAATATTTGAATTGTTAAATAATCCGATAGGAATCACATCTATAATTGTTTCGTTTTTAATAGGAATTCTAATGTGTATATACGGAAATTTTAAAAGCAGAATTATTTGTGGATGCAGTCTTTTGGTGTTAGCGATTTTCAGTATTCTTGTTTGTATATCTGGAAATTCACCTGATTACTTAATATTTCCGCTTTTCATGTTGCCATTTTTTGTGATTACATCAATTATTTTTATTTTTTATGACTTGATAAAAATGTTAAAATGGATAAAGCGAAAAAACACTAACCGATGATTTTACTTACAACACGAAGGAACGGTTCGGTTTTACTAGTGTCAAGTCTATAAAATTTAAAGGAATAGTTTGCCGATTTGTTGCATCTAAACCTTATGCCTCGAAATTGCATTGCAAAGCAATGCAATGAATTGCCTGACGGCATGAATTGAAATCTACGACTTCGTGAATTGAGCCTTGCGGCACATGAATTGCACCTTCGGTGCATCAAAAGGCAATTCAATTCATGGAGCGGAGCGAGAATTCATGGCAGAGCCAATTCATGACAACGAAGTTGTCAATTCATTAAACTTGGTTTGCATCTAAACCTTATGTGTCGCAACAAAAAGAGTGGCTTTTTGCCACTCTTTTTTATTTTGAAAATAATGTAAAATAATCTTGCAGAAACCTAAAGAGTGTGATATAATAGTAAACGGTATTTTATAACTATTTTTAGAAGAAGGCAGTCGTTAAAATGTATAAAATTTTAAGGAAAGAAATCTTAAATGATACAGTCACGTTAATATAAGTTTATGCGCCAAAAATTGCGAAAAAGGCTGAACCTGGCCAGTTTATAATCTTAAGGGTAAACGACCAGGGTGAAAGAGTCCCTTTCACAATCGCAGACTTCGACCGCGAAAAAGGCACAGTAACAATAATTTTCCAGATTGTCGGTGGCACAACTATGCTCTTAAACATCTTAAACGAGGGCGATGAAATCCTTGATTTCGTGGGTCCCCTGGGCGTTGCCTCCCATTTTGACGGCGTAAAAAATGTAGCTGTAATCGGCGGTGGTTTAGGCACAGCAATCGCCTACCCACAGGCGAAAAAGCTCAATAAGCTTGGTGCAAGTGTAGATATGATAACAGGCTTTAGAAATAAAGACCTCGTTATAATTGAGGATATGTGTAAAAGCGTTTGCGATAACCTTTATGTAATGACAGACGACGGCTCAAACGGAAATAAAGGCTTTGTAACACAGAAACTTGAGGAACTGATAAATAGCGGAAAAAATTATGATTTAGTTATCGCAATCGGCCCTCTCGTAATGATGAAAGCAGTTTCCCAGCTCACAAAAAAATACGGAATTAAAACAATTGTTTCAATGAATCCTGTAATGATTGACGGTACAGGAATGTGCGGCGGCTGCAGAATCACAGTCGGTGGCGAAACAAAATTCGCCTGCGTTGACGGTCCTGATTTTGATGGCCACCTTGTAGATTTCGACAGCGCAATCCTCCGTTCAAAAATGTTTAAGGACACTGAAAATCAGGGCAGAGAAAAGCATAGTTGCAGAATGGAGGGCTTTGAAAATGGAAGATAATTTTAGAGTCCCAATGCCGCATCAGGCCCCTGATGTAAGAAACAAAAACTTTAGCGAAGTTGCCCTTGGCTACACAGCTGAAATGGCGATAACAGAGGCAAAAAGATGCCTTAATTGTAAGCATAAGCCATGTATGAAAGGCTGTCCCGTAATGGTAAAAATCCCCGAATTTATTGCTCTCGTGGCAGATGGCAAGTTCGAGGAAGCTTATGAAGTAATTGCAGAAACAAGCACTCTCCCTGCAGTCTGCGGAAGAGTTTGCCCTCAGGAAAAGCAGTGCGAAAAATACTGCGTAAGGGGAATTAAGGGCGAGCCTGTTTCAATCGGCAGACTTGAGAGATTTGTTGCAGACTGGCATATTAAAAACGGCAAAAACGAAATTAAAAATATAGAGAAAAACGGCAAAAAGGTTGCAATCATCGGCTCAGGCCCTGCAGGTCTTACCTGTGCAGGCGATTTAGCTAAAATGGGCTATGATGTTACAGTTTTCGAAGCACTTCACACAGCAGGCGGAGTTTTAATGTACGGAATTCCTGAATTCAGACTGCCAAAAACAATTGTGCAGACAGAAATCGATAATCTTACAAAAATGGGAGTCAAAATCGAAACCAATATGGTAATCGGTAAGGTACTCTCTGTTGATGAACTTCTTGTAAAAGAAGGCTTTGACGCAGCTTTTATCGGCACAGGCGCAGGTCTTCCGAGCTTTATGAATATTGAGGGAGAGAACTTAAACGGAGTTTATTCTGCTAATGAATTTTTAACTAGAATTAATCTTCTTAAGGCGTATAAGTTCCCTGAATATGATACGCCGATTTATATCGGAAAGAATGTTGCAGTTGTCAGTGGCGGAAATGTTGCAATGGACGCTGTAAGATGTGCTGTGCGACTTGGTGCAGAGAAGGTTTATCTTGTTTACAGACGCTCCGAGGAGGAGATGCCTGCAAGACTTGAAGAAGTTGCACACGCAAAAGAAGAGGGAATTGAATTTAAACTTCTTACAAATCCGATTAAAATTCACGGCGAGGACGGCTGGGTTAAAAAGCTTGAATGTGTAAAGATGGAGCTAAAGGAAAAGGATGAAAAGGGCAGACGACAGGTTGCTCCTATTGAAAATTCAGAGTTTACAATTGATGTTGACTCGGTTGTAATGGCAATCGGCCAGTCCCCGAATCCGCTTATTAGAAATACAACTCCTGATTTAGAAACAAACCAGAGAGGTTGCTTTGTGGTAAACGAGGAAACCTGTGCAACAAGTAAAGAGGGAGTTTACGCAGGCGGAGACGCAGTTTCAGGTGCGGCAACAGTTATTCTCGCAATGGGTGCAGGAAAGACGGCGGCAAAGTCCATTGACGAATACCTTAAAAATAAGGAGTAGGGAATATGATTTATGAAGAGAAAACAGTCTCTACAAAGAGAATTTATGACGGAATAGTTGTAAATTTAAGGGTTGATACAGTTGAGCTTCCTGACGGAAAAACAGCTCTTCGCGATATTGTTGAGCATCCCGGTGGAGTAGGTATTGTTGCAATAACTGATGATAATAAAATTTTAATGGTTAAGCAGTACCGAAAGCCTATTGAAAAGGCGATAATAGAATTACCTGCAGGAAAGCTTGATAAAAATGAGGACATAGAAGTTTGCGGAAGACGTGAGCTTGAGGAAGAAACAGGGTATAAGGCAAAGGAATTTACATATTTAGGCTATATGTATCCATCCCCTGGTTTTGATGATGAGGTTACTCATTTGTATCTTGCAAGGGACTTGTATAAAGGCAAAGTAAATCTTGATGAAGATGAATATTTAGATGTTTATAAATACGATATTTCTGAAGTTAAAGAAATGATAATGAATAATGAGATAAATGATGCAAAGACAGTAATCGGATTTTTTAAGGCTATTGAATATCTCAAATAAATTCTGGTGGGGGATTTATAATGGAAAAAAGAAAAGTAACAGTAAAAATCAACGGAATGGACTATAACCTTGTAAGTGATGAAAAGCCTGCTTATGTGCAGAAGGTTGCAGTTATGGTTGATGAACAGATGAAAATGATTACAAAGAATTACAGGCATTTAAGCACAGCCTATGCAGCAATTCTTGCGGCGCTTAATATGGCTGATATGTGCTGTAAGGCTGGACTTGACGATGATGACTATGCAGAAGAAAATGAAAATATGAGAGTAAAGTATAATGCTCTTAAGGAAAAGTATGACGAATTGGAATTGGAATGTGAAAGTCTTAAGGAAGAAATTCACAGCCTTGAAATCGAGCTTGTAAAAAGAGAAGCAGAGATTGAGAATTTAAGAAATCATTTTTAAGGGGTATTTTTGTGAGTGTTGAATTGCTTGCTCCTGCAGGGAATATGGAGTGCTTAAAATCTGCAGTTTTAAACGGTGCAGACGCAGTCTATCTTGCAGGTAATAACTTCGGTGCAAGAAGCTATGCAGATAACTTTAATAATGAAGAAATGGAAGAGGCGGTAGATTTCTGTCATCTTCGCGGTAAGGCTGTGTATGTAACAGTTAATACTTTAGTTACTGACAGAGAAATTGAGGAACTTTTAGGGTATCTTGGTTTTCTCTATGAAATCGGCGTTGACGGAGTTATAGTTCAGGATTTGGGCGTTGCAGATATAGTCTTAAAACACTTTCCCGAAATGTCAGTTCACGGCAGTACCCAGATGACTATCCATAATTT
This sequence comes from Clostridia bacterium, assembly GCA_017626595.1. Taxonomy (GTDB): domain Bacteria; phylum Bacillota; class Clostridia; order Monoglobales; family Monoglobaceae; genus RGIG8709. The sequence continues at coordinate 4,454 of JAGAIJ010000012.1, forward strand.
AGAGGGTGCGCTCTACCTTCAAAGGCTTGGTTTTAAAAGAGTAGTTTTGTCAAGAGAACTAAGCTTTGATGAGATTAAATATATTAAAGAAAATTCGGAAATTGAGCTTGAAATTTTTATTCATGGCGCACTGTGTATGAGCTATTCGGGACAATGCCTGATGAGTAGCTTTTTCGGTGGCAGGTCAGGTAACAGAGGTAAATGTGCCCAGCCATGTAGGCTTCTTTATTCGGGAGAAATTGAGGTTGAAAAGAAGAATCTTTTAAGCCTTAAGGATTTATGCGGTGTGGACTATGTTCAGGCGCTTAATGATATCGGTGTTGCCTCCCTTAAAATTGAGGGGAGAATGAAAGGCACGGATTATGTGTCCGCTGTAACAGGAGTTTACAGAAGAATAATTGACGAAAAATCTGTTTCAAAAAAGGACAGAGTTTTACTTGATACAGTTTTTAATCGTGGCGGACAGACTAATGGTTATTTAGAGGGGAAAAAAGGCATAGAAATGTTTTGTTTTCATAAGCCTGAAAACCCTTATGTGCTTAATAACTATGAAATGGAAGAACCAACCGAAACAAAGCACAAGTTTTCTGCCTTTTTAAGCTTAAAGAATGGAAAAAGGGCTTTAATAAGGCTGAAAAATTTGTCAGAAAATGTAGAAGAAATTGAGTTTATGTCGGATTTTGTCTGCTGTGAGGCAGAAAAGAATCCGCTGACAAAGGAAGATGTTATCGCCCAGATTTCAAAAACAGGCGGCACTTTCGCCGAAATAACTGATATTGAAATTGAACTTGATGATAATATTTTTCTTCCTAAAAAAGTTCTTAACGAACTTCGCCGAGAAGCCCTTAACCACGCGGAAAAACGGCTTTTAGACAGTAAAAAAAGAGAAAGAAAAACAGTTGATTCTAGTGAGATTTTTAAGGAAATTTCAGCTGTAAAAGACGATAATTTTGAATATTATGTAAAAGTAAATAACAAGAAACAATTTGATATAGTTAAAAATTATAATTTCGGGAAGATTTTTGTCCCATACAGTCTTATTTTGTCGGATGTTGACAATTTTTCAGGGAAAGAAAATCTTGTAGTTGCTACTCCGGGAATTATAACAAGAGAAATAAAAGATAAAATAGTAAGTCTTATGGAAAAAGGCTTTAGAAAGTTTGAAATTTCAAACATTTCACTTCTTGAAATTCTTAAAAACTGCGAACTTTACGGCAATTTCAGGCTTAATATCTTCAATAGTTTCGCTTTGTTGCACTTAAAACTTGCGGAGAGTTGCGGAAAAGGAAATAAATTCATTTCCTGCGAGCTTTCTCCTGAACTTACCCTGCCTCAAATCAGGGATATAGTCAAGCTAATCCCTGTAATATCAACGGTTTACGGCTATACTCCGCTGATGCTTACAGAGAATTGTATATTAAAAAATGCAGATAAATGTAAATGCGACGGAGTTGGATATATTTTTGACAGAAAGGGCGAAAAGCTTCCTGTTATCAAGGATATGGGAGAATGTCGTAGCATTTTGCTTAACGCAAAGCCCATATTTATGCTTGATAAAGCTGATGAAATAAGGCGTGCAGGAATTTCTAAATCAATGGTTTTTTTCACAATTGAAGCTGAAAAGGAATGTCAGATGATATGTGATTTTATCTTCAGCGGTGGAAAAATAAACATAGATTATACAAGGGGACACTTTTACAAAGGTGTTTTATAAATGACGACAAAATATGACAGGATTTTGATTATTTTTCTTCTTGTCTTTGCTATAATTTTATATTGCTTCACCCTTTGTTTTGCCTTTGATGTTTCAGATACTGTAAGGGTAAGCCTTGACGGAAAGGAATACGGCAGATACAGTCTTTTAACAGATGAAGATGTCAAAATTTTCACCGAATATGGCAATTGCATTCTTTCTATTAAGAATAGGGAGGCAGAGGTAGTTTCTTCGGAGTGCCCTGATAAATACTGCGAAAATATGGGTAAAATTTCAAAGGGAAGTCAGGTTATTGTCTGTGTGCCATTACACCTTGTAATTGATGTTGTTGGGCAATCTTCCGTAGATAAGGTGGCGTACTGATGAATAAGGGTAAGAAAGTTATTTTAATGGGTATTTTTATTGCTCTTGGACTTGTACTTCAATATATCGAAAGCCTTATTCCTATTGCTGTGCTTCCTGGTGGCAAGATTGGTTTATCTAACATAGTAACGATTATAAACATTTATCTTTTAGGTCCGTGGAACGCAATAATAATAGCGACTTTAAGGGCTTTTTTAGGGGCATTGCTCTTTGGAGGAGTATCAGCAATTCCATATAGCGTTGTTGGTGCAATCCTTAGTTCATCTATTATGGGTTATATGATTAAAAAGACAGATAAATTCAGCCCTGTAGGTATTTCGGTTTTGGGTGCTATAACTCATAATTTCGGGCAGATTCTTGTTGCAATGGCAATATTTATGAGCTTTAAGATAATTGTTTATCTTCCTGTGCTTATTGTCTTGGGTGTACTTGGTGGTTTTATTACAGGAATTTGTGCATTGAAAATATTAAAACATATAAAGAAGGTTAGTTTTTTTGGAAAAGATAATTTTGGCGTCTAAATCGCCCAGAAGATGTGAACTTCTTCAAAATATTGGTCTTGAATTTGAGATTATTCCTGACGATTCTCCTGAAATATTCAGAGAAAATTTATCTCCTGAGGAATTGTGCATGGCAATTGCAAAGGACAAAGGAGATAATGTATACAGGGATAACAATCTAAATGAGGAGCTTGTTATTTCGGCAGACACTATTGTTGTTATAGACGGAACTGTACTTGGGAAGCCTAAAGATAGAGATGATGCTCATCGTATGCTTAAGCATTTAAGCGGAAGAGAACACAGCGTTTTTACAGCACTCTATATAAGAAAGGGCCAAATCACATCCCTTACAAGTACAGAAACAAAGGTAAGATTCAAGGAACTTACAGAAGAGGAAATCCTTTGGTATGTTTCCACCGGAGAAAGTGACGACAAGGCAGGAGCTTACGGAATTCAGAATCTTGGCTCACTCCTTATCGAAGGAATTAACGGAGATTATTTTAATGTTGTAGGTCTTCCGATTTGCACATTAGGTAATATATTAAAAAGTAAATTTAATTTTGTATTCAATACAAAAACGGAGGTATAAACTATGAATTTTATTAAAGAAATCGGTATTGACCTTGGTACTTCAAACACAATTATCACAGGCAAAAACAGAGAAATTCTTTTGAATGAGCCTACTGTTGCTGCTGTTGACGAAAACACAGGCAAGCTTGTTGCTGTTGGTACAGAGGCTAAGGAAATGCTTGGAAGAACACCAACAGGTCTTATTGCTGTATGTCCTATTAAAGAGGGCGTTATTGCTAACTTTAATGTTACAGTTGCTATGCTTAAGTCATTTATAAAAAGAGCTACAAAATCACCTCTCTTTAAGCCTAGAGCTGTGGTTTGTATTCCTTCACTTATTACAGAAGTTGAAAAGAGAGCTGTTAAAGAGGCTACTCTTGCTGCAGGTGCAAAGGAAGTATTTTTACTTGAATCTCCTATGGCTGCTGCTATCGGCTCAGGTATCGAAGTTAACCGTCCTTATGGCTCAATGATTGTTGATGTTGGTGGCGGTATTACAGAGATTGCTGTTGTTTCCCTTGGCGGAATTGTGCAGTCTGCATCACTTAAGATAGCAGGTAATGTATTTGACGAAAACATCGTTGCATACATAAAGAAAAAGAGCAACTTAAACATTGGTGAAATTACAGCAGAAGATGTAAAGAAGAAGATTGGTGCAGTATATCCACTTAAAGAAGAACTTGAAACATCTGTAAGAGGACGTGATATTGTTACAGGTCTTCCTAAGGACGTTACAATTACTTCCGTTGAAATAAGAGAAGCTCTTAAAGAATGTTTAGAGCAGATTTTAGACGGCGTTAAGTCTGTACTTGAAAAGACTCCACCTGAACTTGCTGCTGATATTTTTGATTCAGGTATTGTTTTAAGCGGTGGCGGTGCTACACTCATGGGCCTTGGTAAGCTTATTGAAAAGATTACTGAAATTAAGGTTTATATTGCTGAATCACCAATGGAAAGTGTTGCTTTTGGTGTATCAAAAGCTCTTGATGAAATTGATACTATGCGCGCTCTTATGTCATAAGAAAGGCTGATATGATTGAAGAAACTATTTAAGAATAAGGTTTTATCTTCTCTTCTTGCAATCGTAGTTGTGCTTTCAATATTCTTCGGCGTGTTAAATGCTGTAAGAACAAAGTCCACCTGGGCAGAAAATATATGCAGAATTGTTTTCACTCCTGTTCAGGAGGGAGCATATAAACTGTCCTCGTCTGTATCCTCATTCTTTGGAAGCTTCGGGGATAAGGATAAATTGCAGGAAGAAATTGAAAAGCTTAAACAGGAAAATTCTATTCTTAAACAACAGGTTGACAAAAACAACCTTTTTAAAACTGAAAATGAAGAATTAAGGCGTATTTTAACCCTTAAAAATGCTTATCCTGAACTTGAATATCAGGCGGCTGAGGTTGTTGGACGCAATCCATCGGAGTGGCTCAGCATTATGACCATTGATAAGGGAACTGCGGCAGGCATTGACGTGAATGATGTTGTGGTTTCCGCCGATAAGATGCTTGTGGGAAAGATTACCGATGTTGGCTCTAACTGGGCAAAGGTTACCCTTGTTACTGACCCATCAAACTCAATCGGTTCTATGATTCTACGCTCAGGTGAAATGGGCGTTATTTCAGGGGAAAGATTATCCGACGGATCATCTGTTTGTAAGCTTTTATACCTTTCAAAGAATGCTGATATTGTTGTGGGGGACAGCGTTGAAACCTCCGGCCTTGGCGGTGTTTACCCAAAAGGAATTACAATCGGCAGAGTTACGGAAATTAAGGCTGACCTTCAGAGTATTTCACAGTATGCTGTGGTGGAAACCGGCGCTGACATTGAAAATATAAAAAAGGTTTTGGTTGTTACAAACGATTTCAGCGTAGTTGAAACTGTTGAGCCTGAAATTACAGAGGAGTAGGTGATTGAAATGAAGTATATTCTCCATTCTGTTTTCTTGATTCTCTGCGTGGCACTTCAGGCTACACTTTTCAATTTTCTTGAAATTGCAGGGGTTAAGCCATCACTGTTTCTCGCTTATGTAATTTGTGTTGCTTTTTTTGCAAACGAGAGGGAAACTGCTTTTATCGGCTTTGTTTTCGGTCTTGCATTTGATTTTCTCATTGGACAGAAAATCGGAACTAACGCTGTTTTATATCTTATTGTGGGATATTTTCTTGCTCTGGGACGCGCTTATTTTCTCTCGGGCTTTAACTTTATCGTAGTTGCAGTAGTTGTATTTTTGGCTTCCGTGATTACTGAAACTATTTACCTTTTTGTTTCTCTAGTCTGGAGAAACGGAATTGGTTTCTGGTTCGCTTTTGTTCACATTATTATGATTAAAGGATTATACAATGCAATTATTGCTGTGATTGATTATTTTATTTTGAAAAAATTTGCGTCGGCTTTTGCTGATGCTGACAGGTGAAAAAATTGAAGAATAACCCAAAGAGCAGACTTGTTATTCTCTTTATCGGGATTTTTGTTTTTGCGATTATTTGTGCTGTTCAGCTTTTTAATCTGCAGATTGTTAAAGGGGACAGCTACAAACAGATTATCAGTACCCGTTCCTTCAGGTCTTTTGCTATTAAGGCGCC
>JAGAIJ010000013.1 GCA_017626595.1 Clostridia bacterium
GGATGATTCCAAGAAGTGGAACTCTGATTATATCAAGAATATCATCCACGTTTAAAGCCTTGTTTTTTCTGATTAAATCAAGCCTTATTTTGTTTATGATAAGACAACCCTTGTCACCAACAAGAGAAAAAATCTTGTCAGCATCTCTTACAGAAGCTTTATCAGGGTTAGAGATAACACAAACTCTGTCCGAAACTGAAACAGCCTCCTCAAAAGCTTTTCCAAGAGCCGACGGACAGTCAATAAGGATAAAATCAAAATCCTTTTTTAGTTCAGTAATAACGGAAGAAAACTTGTCAAAATCAATTTCATCAGGCATTTTAACCTGTGAAGCAGGAACTAAAAATAATCCGTTACAATCAACAAGAACTTCTTTAATCGTCTTATTGCCCGAAAAAACATCTGACAGGTCAAAAACAATGTTGTTTTCAACTCCGAGAGCAATGTCAAGGTTTCGAAGACCAAAATCAAGGTCAATCAAAACAGTTTTTCTTCCAAGAAGGGACAGACCTTTACCGATATTTGATGCAATAACAGTCTTACCAACACCGCCTTTTCCTGAAACAAAGGAAACGACAGTTGAACTGCATTCAGCCATAAAACCCCTCCTCAAAAAACATTCTAACATAATAACTTTAAAAAGTAAAGCTATTTAATAAGTGAATTGTAGGATTGGACATTGGAAACAGCGCTTCCAAGTCCAAGATAATATTCAAAAATATCTCGTCCAACTGAGGCCACAAAGCTACTTGAGGCACCATGTTCAATTACGATAGCAACAGCAATCTGCGGATTTTCGTATGGTGCAAACCCAACGAAAAGTACATTGTCAGAACCTCTGCTGACTTCAGCTGTACCTGTTTTTCCTCCAACTGCCACAGGGAAATTCTCAAATACAGCTTTAGCAGTACCGTCAGCTGTAACTCTCTTCATTCCGTCTAAAACCGCATCAACAGTTGTCTGCTCAATTGGATTGTCGGATAAAACTTCAGGAGCCTTTTCCATAACAGTTTCACCGTTATCATATCTTCTGACTTCTTTTACAAGATGAAGTCCATATCTTTTTCCGCCATTGATAATTGTTGCAACATAGCTTGCAAGCTGTGCAGGAGTATACATATTATCCGACTGACCGATAGCAGCCTGAAGTGTATCCCCTGGGTACCATTCAAGTCCAAGCTTATCTCTGTAATCAGGGCCTGCCACAATACCTGTAGTTTCAGAAAGCTCAATACCTGTCTTTTCCCCAAGTCCAAACATGTATGCGTACTTGTTTATGGTTTCAATTCCCATAAGACGGCCTACTTCATAATAGAAATAGTTACAGGAAACACCAATTGCCTCTGAAACATTTATAGTTCCGTGTGTTTCTCCTGTTCTTCTCCATATAAGACAGGTTGGAGTGTATGACGGAGCGTAATACATATATTTTCCCGCGTCATAAATCTTTGTGTTTGGTTCAATAGTTCCGCTTTCAAGAGCCGCAATACTTGTAAGTGGCTTAAAAGTAGAACCAGGTGTATATGCCCCATTTAATGCACGGTTAAAGAGTGGCTTGCTTTCATCCTTTAATAATGCATCATAGTTCTTATTGTATTCATCAGGCTGATAACCAGGGTATGAAGCCATAGCAATAACTTCCCCGGTTTTAACATCTATACAAACAGCCGCCCCTGATTTCGCATCGTTTCCCGCAGCCTTAATATTTTCCTCAAGAGATTTTTCAGCAACCTCCTGAAGCCTTGAATCAATGGTAAGCATAGCATAATATTCAGTTTCAGGCTGTTTCTTCATGAGAACCTGAGAAATATCCCCGACTTTTGTCTGCTCAACCTGCTTGTAACCGTCTTTACCCTTAAGGTAAGGCTCCAACACCTTTTCAATACCATCCTTACCAATGATATCGTTCATGCCATAGCCCTCATCCTTAAGCACATCATATTCCTCTTTATATATAATTCCAGTTCTGCCGAGAATATGCGAAGCAAGACTGCCGTTCACATAGGAACGCTTAGGCTCAATCTCCACAGAAACACCAAGAAGATTGCCGTAGTTTTCTTCAATCTTCTGCACAGCATCCATATCTACATCAACCGCAAAAGTAAATGGATTAGTAGAATTGAAAAGCTTTTCCTCCATAGTATAACGAACAGCAATAATATCAAATGCCTCTTCGTCCTCATACTTTGAAGAAATGCCGTACCTGTTCCTGTAATAGCTCATAATCTCCCCGACAGTAGAAAACTTGTCAAGTTTATGTTCCTTCCTCCACTTTGCAAGCTCAGCCTTCTTATCATCAGTCTGATACTTAAAGTTGTAGTAAGGATAAGCTAAAGGAAATTCATTTATATATTCAATTTCATCTTCCTTTGCAATAGCCACAAGGCCTGCAACAGTTTTGTTAAGCTCCTCGTCACTTAAATCAAGGTCCTGAATCTGCACATAAAAGCCCATACTGTTAGTAACCATAGGTCTGCCGTATCGGTCAAAAA
>JAGAIJ010000116.1 GCA_017626595.1 Clostridia bacterium
TACAGCATCCATATCGTGCTTTAAGAATTCTTCAAAATCTAAGTAATATGTAATTCTGTCATCGTTGAGCTCTTCCTTTTTCTTCATGAGCCCTTCTTCCCAATAGTCACAAATTGCAACAAGCTCACACTTAGGATAAGCCTTTGAGAATTTAATCATCTCGCCGCCACGCTGTACGCCGAGTACACCTACTTTAACTTTTTCCATAGAAATCACCTCTATAAATTATGTAAATATTTTTTACAACTTAACTATATCACAAATACCCCAAAAGTCAATCAAAAACAGGTAAAAAAGTTAATTTTAACACAATTGTAATAAAAAGAGCTGACTGCAGAAAGCAATCAGCTACTTTTATACTTAAATTTATTTATTAAGCCACTTTTCTCTTACCTTGTCGTAAACTTCCTGAGGTACATCAGGGTTACCCTTTGAGTAACTTGGAACAAGCATATCCCCTGCTACTTTAGGGTCTGTACACCATGTGTCATTTCTCCACTGGTCACGAACAGCCTTGTCACGAAGGTTAGGAATTTCCATAGGAATGTTGCCTGCGAGAACTGAACGGTAACCGAACATACCTGGGAGGAACATATCACAAGCTTCGTAAACGTCAATAATATCAGCATCCTTGTTGCCTAAAATGTAGTCAACAAATTCCTTCATACAGTAGAAGTCTGAACCGCCATGGCCATAAGACTTAGCAGCCTCAGCGTATTCGTCAATTGGATAATCGTTTATATACTTATTACCCTTGTTTTCGCCCTCAAATTCATCAAGGGACTTGAAAATCTGAATAGCAGCAGTAACGCCCTGACATTCACGGTTGGATTCTTCCTGTCCAAGTGAACCCCAGATATTATAGTAAACGCTGTCTCTTGAACAACCAACGCCGTGTAAACTCTTTGCTACACCGCCGTTTTCAAAAGTTACCATTTCAACACCTATACCGCCCTCTTTTGTGCCCATTCTTGCAGTTCTCTCGTTATAAGGAGTTTCAAGGCCTATAACTGAAACAGGTCTCATACCTGTAATATGAACAAGAGGACCCATAGAATGTGTGCAGTAGAAGTTTGCATACATATTGTTTCTCCAGTGGTCAGGCTTACCCTGTGTAATACCGTGCCAGATTGATTCACAGTTATGGAGATATTCTCCTTCGCCGTATTCAAACTCGCCAATTAACCCCTTCTGATAATCTCTTCTCATTTCTCTTGGAGCAGGCATATAGCAGTAGTTTTCGCCATACATATAGAAACCGCCTGTTTCTTCAACTGTTTCAATAAGCTCTACAGCCTGTTTCATTGTCTGGAATGGGAGACATTCGGAGAATACTGCCTTACCAGCCTTAAGAGCCTTAACAGCAAACGGAGCGTGTTCATTCGCATAGTTTGCTAAGATTACAGCATCCATATCGTGCTTTAAAAATTCTTCATAATCCAAATAATATGTAATTCTATCATCGTTGAGCTCTTCCTTTTTCTTCATGAGCCCTTCTTCCCAGTAGTCACAGATTGCAACAAGCTCACACTTGTCATAATCTCTTGAAAAACTAATCATACTGTTACCACGCTGTACACCAAGTACACCAATTTTAACTTTTTCCATGGATATCACCTCATAATAATCATTGTTAATTCAAGTATAACACAAGGAATATAAAAGTAAATGTAAAATAGTATGTAAAAAATATGGAAAATAGTTGACTTTTTTATTCCAAAGGACTACAATAATTTAAGGTGATATTATGAGCAATACAGATAATATATGTAAATTTATTACAACAAAAAATCTTAATGAGGATATAACTCCGCTAAATTTTGTTTATGAAAAAAACAAAACTGCCGAGAAGAATTTAAGTATTCTCTCTGCTTTTGCAATTTATATCGTAACATCAGGGTCAGGGATTTTTTCCACTATGCATACAGAGCACAGCATAAAAAAGGGAGACATCTTCATTACATTACCCTCTATGCCCTTTGCAATACAGAATATCCAGAACCTTAAGTATATTTATATAACCTTCATCGGTTCACGATTCAACAAGCTTCGTGAAAAGCACAAAATCTCAAAGTCAAATAACTTCTTCACAGGCAACGAAAGTCTTATTCCATTCTGGGAAACAGCAATTCAGTCTGCAAACGAATCCAATATTTCCATTCTTTCCGAATCAGTTATTCTTTATACGATTGCAAGACTGACCGAAAAAGAAAAGAAAGCTCCCGATAAAAAAGCAAACCTTGCCCATGCTGTAAAACAAAAAATTGACGAAAACTATTCAGACACAAATTTATCAGTTATCACAATTGCGGAAGAACTGAATTATAACGATAAATACATCTCCACAATATTCAAAAAAATCTTCGGCACAGGCTTTTCCGACTACCTTTTAGATGTTCGAATATCCCATGCCATAGACTTTATTAACGCAGGACTGACTAACATTAAAGATATTGCCTTTCTCTGCGGTTTCTCTGACCAGTTCTACTTTTCAAAATGTTTCAAAAAGCTTAAGGGAGTAGCGCCGCGCGAATTCATTAAATCAAAGAGAATTGAATAGCGGCGCTATTATGTAAAAGGGCTACAAATTGTAGCCCTTTTTTTATTATCTTCGCTCTCGCTCCGAATCCTCTCTGAAAATGTGTCACTGGCACATTTTCTTAACGTTCGGACCGCGCGAATTCATCAAATCAAAGAGAATTGAATAACCAACAAAAAAAAGACCTTGAATAATCAAGGTCTTTTTTATTATAAATTATTTTACGTATTCAGTAAACTTAGCATTTTCAAAGTAAACGCCTGCTTCTCTGTTTACGCCTGGGCAATACTGTGCAATTCTGAAACGTCTTGGCTGAGTATAATCAGCGCCTTCTTCGAATACACCGTTAACTGTTCCAAGTAATTCGCCTCTGTAGTAGAGTGAAATTTTTGGAGTGCCAGTTGAGTAATCTACATCAATCTTATAATTGTTGAAGATATTAAGTTCACCAAACTGTGTACAGCTTTCGCCCTGGTTCCATTCCTTTGCACCTGAAGTACCGAAATGAACTCTTGTCATAAACTCATCATTTAAGAAGATAGCTCTGTCGGAACCGTTTGTAGATGTATAAGCAATTCCGTTATGAGTATATTCAGATGGAGCAGTTTCTGAGCCAAGTCCTGCAGGATACATTCTTGCAATAATCTTACCGTTATCGTCAAGTAAGTCGTATGCGATAAGTCCCTTCATACCGTTTCCGATAAGGAGTGTATCTGTATCATATCTTGTTACAGGAGTTGAGTTACCTGTTGTAAGAGTAAATGTTCCTGTTTTTGTGCTGTTTAAGAATGTGCCTGAGTTGTTATAGTTATATGAAACAATACCTCCACTCTGTGCCATATCGAAGTCAAGAGTATAAGCGTTCATTCCGTCAATATGTTCTTCAGGAAGGTTACAGTTCATATATTCGTTATGCTGAATTCTTGTTGTAATTTCAGGAATGAAGACTAAGCTTTCTCTTGTGTGGTCAACAGGGAATGCTGTAAAGTCACACCATGGACCGTAGAAGCTGAGGTAGTAACTTGAGTCCTTTGGAGCATTCATATCTAAAGGACCATTTTCATTATATATTGTGCCGTGGTTTGCATATCTTATATATGCTGAGTTAGAATAGTAAGCCTTCTGTTCGTTAATACCTGCCATAAGGTCATAAGTCTTTTCAGTCTTATCATAGTCAATCTTATTTGTCCAGATATTTTCAAGTGGAATTTCCTTAATATCTGCGCCTGTACCGTACATTACTTCAAGCTTAGAATATTCCTTACCGTCGATTGCTTCAAGAACAATTCTTACCTTCTTAACAGTTTCATCAAGGGAGATAGGAGCAGAAACTGTGCCTGTTCCCTCTGCGTAAAGAATGTTTGAAACATAAACGTAAGCCTTAGCATCAGTGTTGATAAGTACATTCATTGAATCTGTAGCGTCCTTGATATTACCAACATAGAAATCGTATGTTGTAAGCTTGTTTGTAGCTTCAGGAAGTGTGAAGTACTTTTCGTTAGCAGCATCAACAACAGCAGTTGTGTACTGGTAAATAATGCTGTCAGTTGAATATGAGCTTCTTGTAACACCGTTGATTAAGCCTGTCTTAAGTGCAACAGGAATTTCGTGTGTCTTAACAGAATTCATATTTGAGAATCTCTGTCTTCTGATACCTGACATACGGGATTCACCCTTTAAGTATGCGTAAATTACATCTCCGTTTGAATCTAAGTCGTATGTAAGATAGAAGTCAAGACAGTTACCGTCATAAGCCGCTTCACCGAATGTACTGTCTTCGTTTTCACCAGGAGCAGAACCGAATGTGCCTATATAGAGACCGTCTTCAGTATAAACATAAGCGAATGAAGCCTGAGTTGAACCCTTATAGAATTCTCCGTACCACTGGAAGAACAGGAATTCGCCGATAGCTTCTGCCTGACCTGATGCGTTATGAGCATTAACGTTAAATGCACCATTTCTTGGGAATGGTCCGTTAATTTCGTTACCGTAAGAGTTACGTCCAACAGATGGAGCAGCACCGAAAGCATAGCTTCCGCCTTCTCTGTCAAGGCTTGTGTCATAGCCCTTCATTCTGTAATCCATTGGGTCATTTGGAGTTCTCCAGTTAAATGGCCACCACTGGTTATTAAGAATACCTGTGTTTCTGATACCAACTGTGATACCGCCGTCAGAATATGAATCGCCGTTATACATAGTACCAGGCTTACTTATATCAGCAGGAAGGAAGTATTTAGCTTCAAACTCGTTTGCGTGCTTGTTACCGTTTTCGTCAATATAGCCGAGAACAGGGTCGTAGTTATCGCCAACCTTCTTTGTTCCGATAAGGTACATTTCATAAACCATTGTACCATTTCTTCCGTTATGGTATGCCTTATCAGTACTTCTTATACGGAGCTTATCATTATCAAATACAGTCTGATACTGTGAGCTTGTTAGGAATACAGATGTAACTCTTGAGTCGCCTGTTTCAGGGTCAAAGTCAACAAAAGTAGTTCTTCCGTCGTTAAGGTTATCGTCCTTAACAGGCATATAAATATGTTCCTTACCGTTTTCGTCAACAATACCTTCAGCAACTTCAAAGTTATTGTAAAGTCCGAGGTTGCCTGCATCTTCGCCAGGTTTAAATCCGAATACAGAATATCCCTGATAGTTGTAAGCAAGCTTCCAGTAATCTCTACCTGCAATCTTATAAGCCTTTTCTTCAGCTGTAAGACTATCGTCATTCATAACTTCAAGCTTTGCTTCACTTCCATGATAGTCCTTGCTGTAGTCAATTTCATATAAACGGTAGCCGATATTAACATAGTCCTTCTTGCTTTCATCTGAGCCATGTACTATAGCGTTACCAGTTGCAGTATTTGCAATAGACTGTGAAATTTCTCTTACAAAGCTTGTTGTAGCAGAAGTTCCGTCAGCATTATATGTAAGGTCAACAACTAAAGCACGGTTATTACCTGTATCACCGATATATACTCTGTCGTCTGTACCTTCGTATGCAATATATGCGTGATGTGAGTTGTATTCAGAACCAAAGAGGAAAATCTTATCGTCCTTTACAACAGGAGAATAAGCATAGCTTTCGCCGTTACCGTAAATCCAAACAGGTTCAAATCCGTCAGATTCAAGGTCGTATGTTACAACCTGTGAAGCGTATTTTTGTACGCCTTCAGGAACATAATCTCCTTCGTAGCTTAAGCCAACAGAGAGGTATCTGCCTGATGGAGATAATTCCATTGTAACAATTCTTCCGCCCATATCACGGTTCTTGAACTTTGAATCAACTTCAGTAAGCTTACCGTTTTCGTCAGCCTGATATAAAGCGATTCTGTCGTGATACTGACCGTCTTCGCCGATATATTCTCTTGCACCGAAGAGCATATCAAATCTTGGAGATTCGCTGTTCTTATCAGTTGTAAGAGCAGTTAAAAGATGAGCAGGTTCGTCAGGGTGCATAATGTCAAGGTGATTTACATAAAGAATTTCACCGTCAAACTGTGCTGTATCGTTCTGAAGTTCTGGTGAATACTTTATACCTGAAACGATAACACGGCTTGATGGCTGTGCATAGAACAAGAACTTTCCGTTCTTCTGAACAGCAATATCACCATACTTAAATCCCTTGGAATCTGTACCGATACCTGACTGTGTATATGCATTTGCATAGAAGAAGAATTCTTCTTCAGTCATTCCTAAGTTTTCAGCAGTAATCGGAACACGATTTCCGTTAATTCTGATTGCAGCTGTAGTTTCAGGGTCAGGAATATAATACTTAAATGGATAAGCACCGTTTGAGTACTTATGTTCTGTATCTTCGTATAAGATTGCGTTACCGGCTTCGTCAGCCATCATTGTTGGCGGAGTTATAACTGAACCAACGTTTGAACCTGTACCGTCTCTACCCGTAGCACCTGAACGAAGTGAATACTTATTAGTATATAAATAGTAGTTAGTAACAGGGTTTACAGCAAATACACCGTTTTCATTTCCTTCGTGCTGTACATAATAAACATACTTTCCGTCGGAGTCAATCTTTCTGTGCTGTCTGTTCTGTCCGCTGAAACGGTCAGCTCTGTGGTTAGGGTCTTCTGTCAAGAAAGCACTTGCAGAGAATGTATTTTCCATATACTGTTCAGTATAATACATAAGTTTATCTGTAAGACCGTCTTCTCTTAAGTTTTCATAGTAAACCATATCGGAGAAGCCGTGGTAATTACCCATATACTTACCTGCGTCACCGTCAAAGTATGATGTATTACCAACAACAGTATCAAGTTCAAATTCAACAGAGTTTGTAGCAACCTTAATTACATAATCGCCGTCAGGACAGAGGTTACCGTAGTCATCTCTTCCGTCCCATGTTTCGTAGTATGTACCAGGTGTTCTTGGCTGAACATAGTATAATGTTCTAACCATCTTTCCGTTGCTGTCAAATACTGAGGCAGAAGCCTTACAGCCCTTTGCCTGCACAATTTTGTAGCCTGTGTATGATGTAACATAGTCAACAGAAACAGTGCCGTCGCCGTTAACTACAAGATTTTTATATGAGTACTGCTTTGCATATCTTTCAGAAGCATAAGCATTCTTTCCTGCCCACTTACCTTCTGTAATAGGCTTTCTTTCCCAGCCTCTGTCTCTTCTCCATTCGCCCTGGGAAGTTGCACCGCCTGCAGATACTTCGTAACAAACAGTGGTAGTACCCTCTGTAAATGAACCGTCAACGCCTTCTCTGTGGTAGTAGCTAACGTTTTCCATTGGGCTTATAGGGAATTCTTCTCTAAAAGCTTCCTGGAATGCTTCAAGGCTTGGGAATGTTCTGTTTTCAGTTTCAGTATATGTATCAAGACCTGAACGGGCTTCAAGGTCAATCCAGATAAGACAGTCATCTTCTTCTACTGTGTAAGAATATGTAACATTTTCAAAGCTTGTAGCCTGACCTGCTGACTTACCTGCTTCATCAATTGTATATACTTCAACAGAAGCCTTTGAAATTACAGGAGCCTCGGACTGTGAAACTGTGATTGAGTATGTGCCTGACTTAAAGTCAGCGTTAGGAACAGCTGTATATGAACCAACATTTTCAGTCTTAACAAGTTCACCCTCATAGAAAAGTGATGCATAAACGCTGTAATTCTTTACAGTATCAGTTTCGTTCTTACCATAGATAAAGAACTCATTTGCGCCATATTTTAAAGCATTTTCGCTATACTGTACCTTTACCTCATCTTCAATTGTTCCTGCAAAAACAGAAACGGAAGTTACAGAAAAGGCAGATAAAATCATAATAATTGAAAGTAATAAGCTAATAATCTTTTTCATAATAATTTTCCTCCTTTTCCTTTATTATTTAGTACTGAATGTAACTTCGTCTGTGATTGGAACAATATGTTCAAGGTCAAAGAACATATGAACTTTTGCTGTATATGTCTTGCTTGTGTCAGGAATCTGAACTTCAATTGTTTCAAGGTCAGATGCTGTGCCGTTTCCTTCTGCGTACTGAACATCAGCAACAGTAGATGCAACAAGCTTGCCTGTTTCATCAAAGAGTGAAACAACAGTAACAGCTGAAATTGGGTTTGCCTGTGTATTTGTAACTGTTGGTGTAACAGAAACAGTTGAACCCTCAACGCTGTGAGCATAATCAACAGTTACACCGTCGTTAGATGAAGAAACTACATTTATATATGTATATTCTTCCGTGTTATCAATTGGTGTATCCTCAAATACAGCCGCTTTAGCAGAAAGCTTTGCACCCATACCAGGTTCATATAATGTATATGACCAAGTGAGTGTGCCGTCGCTGTTCTTCTTTGTGTCAGCCTTATAGTATTCACCGTCGTTGAATGAAACATAAACGCTGTTTGCGTTATAGGCTGTACCTGTTATTGTATAAGGAGCAGTTACAGTAGGTGAAACTGCGTTCATTGTAAGAGTAACAGGAGCAGTCTTTGCAAAGTTGAATACCTGCACACCGCCCACAATAGAGCTGTTTATAGCTGTATAAATTCTCGACTTATAAACAACAGGGTCAATTGTGTAATCTGCAGCATTTGTATTTGTATAATCTATGCTTGGGTGGTCAACGTGAACTGAGTTACCGCCGTCAGTATGTCCCCAACGGGCTTCGTTTGCTACGCCCATCTTAGCATCATAGAAGTTAGGAGCTGCATAACCCTCAGGTCTCATAAGGAATGCGTGAACCTGACTCTGTCCAGGAACAAAACCAAATACAAGATGTCCCACAGGAACAATGTTTGAAACCCCACTAGTTGGAATAAAGTAACTTCTTCCGAAAGTACCGTCCATTGAAGTCTGGTGTCTTGGGTCCCATTCCATCGAGACAGTTCCGTCAACGTTCTTTGTTACGCTAAGTTTAAGTGTACCATACATACTGCGGTATGCAGCTGTGAAATATTTTTCACCTTTATATATAAAGCTATCCTTACCTGAAACAGGGTCATAATGGAGTGCTGTATATCCCATAGCCTTTGCTTCATCTGTAACACTTTTGCTTACAAGGAAATATGCATTTGTTATATAAATATTTCCATCACCGTAACCAATTGTACCAACCGTATTGAGCTGTGTACTATCAGCATTTGTAGGGAATGGATAAGCACCAAGGATTACAGGATTTAACGCATCGCTGAAATCTACAACACAGGCTGAGTTGAATACGCCCTTACAACTTCCGGCTTCAAAGCCAGGAATATAGTAAACAACTGACATATAAGCTGTGTTTCCGTCAAATACGATGTCGTTAATCTGTACCTGTTCTGCCTCGTCCCAGGAAGCAAGTCTTCCGTCTGTAACAACAGCAGGGTCAAGCACTTCTGAAAGTGGCTTTACTTTCTGGTCGGCAACACCTGTTCCTGAATAGAAATATGTTCCTCCAACAGCAGGAGCGTTCTTATAGTCAACAGCTGTCATAATAACGCTGTCGCTCTTTAAATCCCATACAGGTCTTCTCGTATCACGTCTTCTTGCAATTCTGAAATCCCCAACCATATCAGTTGAAGTTGACGCAAAGCCTACTGCAGAAGATTCAATAAATGCATATCCGCCAGCAACGCTGTCTGTAACGTTTTCAGGCATTGTACCTTCGTCTCCGCGCTTTACATTGTTATCGAGGATTGAAGCATACTTACCGTCGTTTGCGTTGTATGATTCAATGATAATGAACTTATCTGTAACCTCAATAGCTTCGCCGTAGAGTAATGGCTTATCAGCAGAAGCAATACCACGGTCTTCACAGGACCATGCACCGTAAATACAATCCTTCCAGTTCTTACCTTCGCTTATATCGAAGATATAAAGATAGGAATCGTTCACGCTTGAATTTGTTCTTCCGTTATAGGTTACAGTTGTGCTTCCTGACTTATAAGAAACAGTAGAAACACCATAACCCTTTGCAATAACAAACAAGAAACCGTTCCACTCTGTCATAGCCATAGTAGTTAAAGTTCTGTTTTCGTCATTGAGGAAATCATAGTTGTCATAAACAGATTCAGGGTCTGCAAAGTAAAGGTTATCGGAATCACCGATAAGTTCGCTTGCCTTTCCACCCAAATCATCAAGCATATATCCTGCGATATCTGCATAAGCATCAGATGCAGGCCATGCAGTCATACCACTATTACCCGCATTTGATCCCCATCTGAAACTTGCCTTATCAAACTGAATTGCGTCCTTCATAAGAATGAGGTTGTTTGTAGCAAGGCTGGCTGTTCCGGCAAATGCAACTGTGGAAACCAGTACAAACACGCAAGTCATCAATGATACGACTTTCAAAAATGTTCTTTTCTTCATCTTGTCCACTCCTTATGTATGTAAA
>JAGAIJ010000117.1 GCA_017626595.1 Clostridia bacterium
CTTTTTTCCTGCGGGGGCAAAAAGGTGGAGCAGAAATCTTATGTTTCAGCAGACGCATATATGGGAAACATTGTGGAAACTGTTGAGCAAAGCGGAACTGTTGAGCCTTATGAAAGAAGAGAGATTACTGCTCTTGTAAGGGGCGAAATTATGGATTCTCCTTATAACGAGGGTGACCTTGTGGAAGAGGGAGATACTCTTTACAGAATTGATGATGAGGATGCACAGCTTAGCCTTGAAAGAAGTCAGATAAATCTTGACGAAGTTAACGAAAGCATAAATAATCTTAAGATTTATGCCCCTGTTTCAGGGGTTCTTTCAAACTTCAGCTTATCCGAGGGTGACTATGTAAACGGCGGAGAAATAGGCAAAATTCAGAATTCTGAAAATATGAAGGTACAGCTTTCCTTTACCCCTTCTGATTTTGATAAAATACGCATCGGGGACAGGGCTTTGGTTACAAGTGCTATGTATATGACAAGCCTTGAGGGAACTGTTACATATAAAATTGACTCTGCGTCAGGTTCGGGTGCAGAGGGAAGTTATCTTAAAAAAGTGGAAATAACAATACCAAATCCAGGGGCACTTGCAGAGGGGACAACTGTTCACGGAACTGTGTTTACTGCGTCCGAAACAGTATATTCTGCAGATTCAAAAGCTATTGAAAACGGAGGAACAACCTCCCTTCGAGCTGAGTCACAGGGCGAAGTGGAGAATGTTTATGTTAAAAACGGTGACAAGGTAATGAAGGGACAGCTTCTTGTTGTGCTTTCAAACAGGTCCTTAAATAAAAACAAAAAAACCACTGAGCTTTCTTTAAGGTCTGAAATGAAGAATCTTGAGGATTATAATATTACAGCACCTATTTCGGGAACTGTTATTACAAAGAATGTGGAAAAAGGCGATAAAATTGACAACTATAACGCTTCAACTGTTTTAATGGTTGTTGCGGATATGAGCAAAATGAAATTTACAATTTCTGTTGACGAGCTTGACATAGGAAGAATAACTATCGGTCAGGATGTAAGGATTACTGCAGATGCTTTGCCGGATGACGTTTTCATGGGATATGTGTCAAAGATTGCTGCTGAGGGAACTGTAAGCGGTCAGGGTGTTACAACCTTTGATGTGGAAATTGTTATTGAAGAGCCCGGTGAACTTAAATCGGGAATGAATGTTAACGCAAACATTATTATATCTGAAACAAAGAATGTACTTATTATTCCTGAAGAGGCTTTAAACGGTGCAAAGGACGGAAAGGCAACAGTTTACGTTGCAAAGGGAAAGGTTGGCAAGGATGCTGTGTTCCCTGATGATTTTGTGGAAAGAGAAGTTGAATACGGAAACTCCAACGGTGAGCTTGTGGAAATTATCTCGGGACTCCAGGAGGGAGAAACTGTTTATTATATTCAGTATTCAGGAAATGAAAATGAATTTATGAAGATGATGCGTGGAATGCATGGCGGAGATGGAGGCTCAGGCGGAATGGTGGGTCCTCCGGGGATGTAAGGAGGAGATTTTATGTCTGAGAAGCTTATATCCGGTGCGGAATATATGATTGATATCCGTAATATCAAAAAAATCTACAAAATGGGTGAAAATGAGGTCCGTGCTTTAGACGGGATTGACCTTAAAATAAAACCTAATGAATTTGTAGCAATAATCGGGCCATCGGGCTCGGGTAAATCTACTCTTATGAATATGATTGGCTGTCTTGATACGCCAACAGAGGGAGATTTTTATATTGACGGAAATATGGCGAGTAAACTTAAAGATGACGAACAGGCTTTTATAAGAAACAAAAAGGTTGGCTTTATTTTTCAGCAGTATAATCTTTTGTCGAAGCTTACAGTTGAGGAAAATGTTGAGCTTCCGTTGATTTATGCGGGAGTGCCTCAAAGCAAGAGAAAAGAAATGGTGAAAACTGCTCTTGAGAGAGTTGAAATGTATGACAGACGCCACCATAAGCCCTCTGAACTTTCCGGTGGTCAGCAACAGAGAACATCTATAGCCCGAGCTTTGGCTGCCAGACCGCCTATTATTTTAGCAGACGAGCCTACGGGCGCTCTTGACTCCAAAACGGGTGCAGAGGTTTTAAAAATGCTTAAGGAACTTCACTCTGAGGGAAAAACAGTCGTTTTAATTACTCACGATAATAAAATTGCTCATGAGGCAGACAGAATTGTGAGAATTATGGACGGGAAAATTGTTTTTGACAGCGCTGTTGACGGAGATAAATCGGAAGTTAATGTTTAGAGGTGAGATAAATTGAATTTTTCACAGGCTTTTAAGATGGCTATGAAAAGTATAAGCTCAAGTAAACTGCGAACTTTTCTTACCATGCTTGGAATTATAATCGGTGTTTGTGCTGTCATAGTTTTAGTCAGCGTTGTTCAGGGCTCGACAGGACAGATTACCGAATCCATAGAGTCTTTAGGGGCTAACGCTATAAGCGTAAACCTTACAGGAAGAAATTCCTCAAAGAAAATCACCTATGACAAAATGGATGATTTGATTGAGGAATACCCTGATTTAATTAAATATGTTGTTCCTAATATGACATCTTCTAACGCTATGGTTAAGCGTGATAATGAGAATATTACCACTTCTGTAACGGGAACTAACTCTGACTATATGAATGTAAACGACAGGGAAATTATGGTTGGAAGATTTATAAACAGTCTTGATACCGAAAACAGACGAAAAAATGCTGTTGTTGGCACTTACATTGTAAATGAACTCTTTGGCGGGAGAAATCCTGTGGGAGAAAACATAAAGATAAACAACGAGATTTTTAAGGTTGTAGGAGTTTTAGAGGCTGTGTCTGACGGAGAGGAAGGTTCAAACGACGATGTAGTTATTGTGCCATATACTGCAGGACGAACTCTTTTTAAGACTGATGTTATCCGTTCCTATTCGGTATGGGCAACAACCTCGGAAACTGTGGATTCTGCAACTGACGCAATCAAGGCCTTTCTTTACAGACATTTCAGGGACGAGGATGAATATATTGTAATCAGTATTGCTTCCATGATGGATGCAATTTCGGAAATAACTGATATGATGGCAATTCTTACTGCAGGTATTGCAGGAATTTCCCTTGTTGTAGGCGGTATTGGTATTATGAATATAATGCTTGTGTCGGTTACTGAAAGAACAAGAGAAATCGGCATAAGAAAGGCTATCGGTGCAAGACGCGCAAGTATTATGACTCAGTTTTTAATTGAGTCTATTGTGGTAAGTTCCATGGGAGGAATAATTGGCATCCTACTTGGGACGGCGGGGTCTGTCATACTTGGAAATGTGATGGGAATAAATGCGTTTCCAAAGTTTTATGTTATGCTTATTGCTTTTATGTTTTCAGCTGCAATCGGCATATTCTTCGGATGGGCACCCGCTAATAAGGCATCAAAACTCAATCCTATTGATGCATTACACGCAGATTAAAAAGGAAGTGTAATTATATGAAAAGAATATTATCTTTATTTTTGGCATTTGCTATGATTTTCTCATCTGCTTTTGCTATGAGCTTTACAGACGTTCCAAGGTCTGCAAGCTACGCGGATGCAGTGGAAAATCTTACAAACCTGGGTATTGTTTCAGGCTATAACGGAGAATTTAACCCGTCGGGAAAGCTGAGCCGTGCTGAAATTGCAAAAATTGTGGTTAAAGCAGGGGGATTTTCTTCCTATGTAGCAGACAATTCGGGAATTATTATGTTTGATGATGTTAAGCTTGGTGAGTGGTACACAGGATATGTAAATACCGTTGCAAGACAGAGAATTTTAATCGGATATCCTGACGGAAAATTTATGCCTGATAAGTCCTTGACTTATGCTGAGGCTACTACAATTATTCTCCGCCTTTTAGGTTATACACCTGAGGTTTTAGGGGATAACTGGCCTTATGCTTATATGATTAAAGCTAAGGATTTAGGGATTACAGGAAGCCTTTCTTTCGGAGACAACGATTATATTACCAGAGCTGATTTTGCGGTAATTATGGATAAGGCGTTAAAATGCAATAAATATAATTCCGATAAAAAGCTTATGGATAATGTTTCTGCCCTGGATTTAAGCGACCCTGTGGTTGTTAGCGGAAGCGTTTCAGCTTCTCTTTCAAAGCTTGGTGTTTCGGATTTTAGTTCCGTGAGAGTAATCAAGGACGGATATATGTCGGAGGTATCTGCTATTGAGCTTGATGATGTTATTTATCTTTGTGAAGATAATGATACTGTTTATGTATATAGCGACAAGGTATCAGGAATTTATGAGGAGGCTTATCCCTCAAAGCTTAACCCTGTAACTGTTACAATTTCGGGTAAAACCTTTGAAATAGAAACAAGCACTGCAGAGGGAAAGCTTGGTGAAAGGGATAATTCCTACAGGATAAATTCAAGGGTTACTGTACTCCTGGGAAAAGACGGAAAAATAGTTGATGTTCTTGGAACAAAAGAGGGTACTTCTTCAACCTACGGTGTGATTTTGTCTGTTGGTGTGGAAACTAAAGAGGATATTAAAAACGAAAACCAGCAGGACAGAGTTGTAACTGTTATGACTGGTGACGGTGCTGAGGTTTCCTATAAAACTCTTAAGGATTACAGTGATATGATTGGATATCCCGGAGAAATTTCCTTTGACGACCAGGGTTATATGACCTTTAAATACAAACCGAATACTGTTAAAGTAAGCGGAAAGATTGACGGAAAAAACAACAAAATAGGCACAAGAAAGCTGACTGAAAATGCAAAAATAATTGAAATGCTTTATGTGCCTGATACAAACACAGGTGTGGCTACTGCTCATCTTATTGAACTTGAGGATATTAAAATTGATGAATTGAGCGACAGAAACGTTATTCTTGCTGTGGAAAGCGGTTCCTTTAATGATATTTCACTTCTTATTGTTGAAAATGTGACTGACGAAAAGTTTGATTATGGTATTATTTCTTCAAACAACAACATTCTTGGCATGGGTAATGGCCTTGGTGCATCACAGATAAATTCCTATGGAATTATAACTGACGGCGTGGATACAATGCTTAATTCGGACTTCTATTATTCTCCTGATAAGTTTAAGAAGGGGACTGTGGTGTCCTTTGTAAGATACGGTAACACAATTCAGACTCTTTCTGCTCTTAAAAAGCTTGATGGCTCCGTTTGTCAGGCTCTTGATATGACAAGAATTAAAGTGGGCGGAGAGGTTTATGAAACTGCTCACGATGTGCAGTATTATCTATATTCTGAAAAGGGCTATACAGCTATGTCCTATAAGACTGCGGAAGGCTATCAGGGCGAGAAGGTAAGAGCTTATGTTGACAAGGATGTAAGAGGAAACAGTTTAGTCAGAATTATAATTTTTCAATAATTTGTAAAAAAGACCGATTAAAATCGGTCTTTTTTTATTGTGTCTTCGGTCAATATTTAAAAAATTCAATATTTTTCTTGACAATGTGAAAACGATATGGTAATCTAGTATTAGATACTAGATAAACAAGTATCAAAAAGGAGAACATTTATGTATAAAAAGTATGTGCATTTAAAGGAAATGATTGAAGATTGTGCAGTAAAGTATGAAAACAATATTGCGTTTAAGGTAAAAAGTATTGAAAATGGCAAGGCGGTTTATGATGAAATCACATACGCAAGATTTGCTAAAGAAATAGAGTATCTTGCTAAAGCTTTTATTGAAAAAGGGCTTGCGGGAAAGCGTATAGCTGTTATCGGAAAGAACAGCTATGAATGGATTGTTGTGTTCCTTGCTGCTGTTTTTGCAGGGGGTACCATAGTTCCTCTTGACAGAGGTCTTCTTGATTATGAGATTGAGGACCAGATAAAGCGTTCAGAGGCTGTGGCTCTTTTCTACGGTGGAGAATTCAGAGACAGAGTGGCGAGCTTCGATATGGTAAAGGTTTGTACTGAGGACCAGGAGTTTAAGGATATGCTCCTTCGCGGTAAAGAGGCAGACAACAAAGCAGAATATGATTCTGTTGAAATCAAGCCTGATGAGATGAGCATTCTTTTATTTACTTCCGGCACCACATCAGCATCAAAGGCAGTTATGCTGTCCCAGACAAATATTATGGCAAATATTTACGGTATGAGTTTATGGGAAAAGTTTTACGAAACTGATGTTAATATGGCCTTACTTCCTTTTCACCACACATTTGGTATGGTGCAGACTATGCTGTTTTTGTCCTTCGGTATGTGCAATGTATTCTGCGAGGGCCTCAGAATTGCAAAGTGTCTTAACGAATACGGAGTTACAATTTTTGTTGGTGTTCCAAGAATTATTGAAGAAATGATGCTTGTGGTAAATCGTAAAATCAAGGCTCAGGGCAAGGAAAAAACTATAAAATTTGCTCTTAAACTTTCTAATGCATTGAGAAAAGTTGGCATTGATATCAGAAGAAAGCTGTTTAAACAGATTTTGGACGGTATGGGTGGAAAATTACGTCTTGTAATTATTGGTGCTGCAGCAGCTTCTCCTGATGTGCTTAAGTTTTTCAATGATATTGGCGTTCTTTCTATTCAGGGATACGGCCTTACTGAAACATCACCTGTTCTTTCGGCTGAAAATGACAAGCATATGAGAAAGGATTCGGTAGGTCTTGCAATTCCGGGAGTTGAAGTAAGAATTGATAATCCTGACGAAAACGGAATTGGTGAAATTATTGCCAAGGGCGATAATGTTATGCTTGGATACTACAATGACCCTGAAAAAACTGCGGAGGTTATCAAGAACGGTTGGTTCTACACAGGTGACCTTGGCAGAATGGATAAGGACGGATTTATCTTTATCTGTGGACGAAAAAAGAATGTTATAGTTCTTTCAAACGGCAAAAATGTGTTCCCTGAAGAACTTGAAACCCTTGTCAATCTTTCTCCTGCAATTAAGGAAAGTCTTGTGTATGCAGAGGGTAACGATATCTGCTGCACAATAGTATCAGACGAAAACTTTGCAGGCGATGTAAATGAGGCGATAGCTAAGCATATTGAATCTGTGAACGAACAGCTTATACTTTACAAAAAAATCAGCAGATACACAGTAACAGAAACAGAAATGGCTAAAACTACAACTGGTAAAATTAAAAGATAACAAAACTTATATAACCGACGGCAACAAATATGCCGTCGGTTTTTTTGCATAAGTATGTAATTTTGGTTGAATTTGGAGAGAATGTGTGTTATAATGATTTCATCTTCGATGAAATCAGCGATATAAATTCCTGACGGAATTTGCGATATGTACTTCGTACGCGATATATCTTCGATGCGATATGTCCCTTCGGGACGAGAAAAGGAATTTATATCATATCGCAACGGAATGAAATGGAGTTATATCGCATTTGAGAAGCAAATATATCGCACGAACGAAGTGAGTATATCGCAGAAAGAAGAATGAATTATGAATGATAAAACAATAAAGGAATTAGCGGTAGAACTTACTGTTGAGATAACTGCAATATGTGATAATATAAAGGGGAGAGCAGTATTTGTTAATCAGTTATTGCGGTCATGTTCTTCAATAGGCGCAAATTCACATGAAGCAAAATATGCACAAAGCAGAGCAGACTTTATTCATAAATTGGAAATAGCATTGAAAGAATGTTATGAAACTGAATACTGGTTAGAAATTCTTTATAAGGTTAATTCATTACAAGAAAATGTATATAATGAATTAAATAATAA
>JAGAIJ010000118.1 GCA_017626595.1 Clostridia bacterium
ACTGAGGAATCCTCACCTAAAATTTCAGCCATTTTTGTGGCATAAATGAAGAATTCCTTTGTAATAGATAAATCCATTCCACTTGCCTTGCAGACTGCACATTCAGTTCCGTTATAGATAAAACGGTTTTCAGGAGATGTTGATGGGCTTGTTATGTATTCGCCATTTTCTTCAACCATCCAGTCCATAAGGAAGTCTGCCGCACCCTTGATAATATGGAAGTTGTTCTTTAAGAAATCCTTGTCAAGAGTGTATAAATAGTGCTCCCAGATGTGACGACAGCACCATACACCGCCCATTGGCCAGAAGCCCCACATAGGACTTTTTGTTGAGTCGTAGTTGTACTTCCAGATGTCTGTGTTATGCCATGTGCTCCAGCCCTTAAGCCCCATACAGTTGCCTCTTTCGGCTAAGCCGTCAAGAAAGTCAAACATTGGGAGATGACACTCTGGGAGAGCGCAGACCTCTGCACTCCAGTAGTTCATCTGTGTATTTATGTTTGTTGTGTAGTTGCATCTCCAAGGCGGAAGAATACAATCACTCCAGATTCCCTGAAGATTTGTAGCCTGTGTGCCCTCTCTTGAGGATGCAATAAGAAGATATCTGTTATAGTCAAACAAAAGCTCTGTGAGCTGTGAATCTCCTTTTGGGTTTTTAATGCGGACGTCTGTCGGAAGTCCGTTGTCTTCCCCTAAAGTGAGAGATACTCTGCTAAAGAGTGCCGAATAATCTTTTATATGGTCCTCTTTAATCTTTTCATAGCCCTTTTCTACAGCCTTATCAATAACTTCTTTTGCAATTTTCTTATAATCTCTGCCCTCTGATTCAGGCATCTTGTCATATCCGTTAAAGCTTGACTGAATTGTAATAAAGAGTGTAACCTCAGTTGCTCCGCCAATGTAGAAAGATGAGCCTGCGCTTACAATTCCTGCGTTTGCAACAGCCTTAACGAGAGTATTGTAGCGGATTGACTCCTTGCTGTCGTCATATTCGATAACACCTGTTGCACAGTTTACATCTGTAGGAAGCTTTCCGTCAACAGATAATGTGTTGTCGGAGAATGAAACTGTGTGGCGTACCTCGTTTGAGATGTTAACAAAATATTCAAGAGGACATTCTGAAGATATATGATAAATCATAACATCGTCAGGGTATGAAACAAATGCCTCTTTTTTAATATTTGCAGTGCCGTTTTTGTAGGTTGTTTCAACTATACCTGTTTCAAGGTTAAGGGCTCTTTTATAGTCATTTTCAGCCTCTCTCATACGCCTTGTTTCAATAAAAATGTTGCCTGCAGGCATATAGGGCTGGGAGGTTGTGCCAAACATTATTTCAGAGGTTCTCTCGTTTGCTTTATCGTATTCGCCCTTGTCCAAAAGAGCACGGATGCTGTTAAATTCCTCTTTTGTGTGGGAGCGTTTTTCCTTAACTGGAGCACCTGAATAAAGGGTGTCTTCGTTTAACTGAATTCTGTCCTGATAGGAGCCTGAGAAAACCATACCTCCAATATGGCCGTTGCCGATTGGCAGAGCCTCGTTCCAGAATTTTGCTTCGTGGTCATACCAAATTTTTTTCATATTTTCACCTCGTTAAAGTGATGTAAGCTTTTTGCTGTCTTCAGCAATCATATCAAAGACTTCGTTATAGTCAAGACTGAAGCCGTCGGTAAAGTCAATTGTCCATTCTTTTCTGTGGACACAGTTTATAAATCTTGCCACAAGCTGGATTTTGCCGTCAACAATTTTGTAGCTTGCATAGAATGTAGCTTCTTCTGTGCGTCCCTTTTTGATAAGACTCTGGAGATTTGGCTTAAAGGAGGCAGCGACAATTCTGTTTTCAATCCAGAAACCGTTTCCTGCTTTAATAGTCTGTATTCTTTCTCCGTCGGACAGCTTAAGTGAGAATGTGTCGCCATTAAATTTTGGAAATACAAGGGTAAACTTCTGTCCGTTTGGTTTAAGACGGTAGTATTTTTCAGGAATTTTGATTTCCTTTTCTTCGCTGGAGTAAGGGAGATAGAGGCTGTCAAGCTTTTCAGCCAAGTCAAATTCCTCACCCTCTGCTTCAAAATCTCTGAAATAATCCATCATAATATCAATGCATTTCTGCATATCTCTGTTGTCGGAGAACATTGAGAAAACAATATCCATTTCAGGGATAATCATAAGATACTGTCCCCAGGCACCGTCACCGCGGAAGCCTGTCTGTGAGTTAACCCAGAACTGATAGCCGTAGCCTGAAGTCCAGTCAGGTGTGCCGTTTCCTGAGTTGTCAGTGTGTGGCTTTCCTGCATCCTCGCACCATTTTTCTGTTAAAATTCTTTCTCCGTTCCACATACCTTTGTTAAGGTAGAGAAGCCCAAGCTTTGCAACATCCTTTGAGGAAAGCTGAAGCCCGATTCCGCCCTCGGAGGTCTCTCCCAGCTTGTACCATCTGTCAGGAGTAATGCCAAGAGGCTCGAAAAGATTTATCATAAGAAAATCAAGAGTGGTCATACCTGTACGCTTTTTGATAATCGCTGAAAGCATATATGTAGATCCTGTATCATAGGAAAAATGTGTACCCGGCTCAAATTCTACAGGTTTTTCAAAAAATGCGGAGATTGGATTGTCGGAGTTTGAAACAAGTCCCATAGAACAACCGCCGTGACCGTTGTTCATAGTAAGAACGTGGCGAACACGCATATTTTTTATGTTGTCGTTTATGACCTCTGGAAGATGTTCAGGGAAAATGTCTATAATTTTTTCTTCCAGGTCAACAAGTCCCATTCTTTCTGCAATTCCGATTGCAGTGGAAGTAAAGCTCTTGCTTAAAGAGTAGAGCTGCATAGGAGCATAGGAATAAGGAGCGATGGCAATTTCTGCCATAAGCTCATTTGATTTATAAAAGGAAAAGCTGTGAATTTCAGTTTCAGTTTCCTGTATTTTTTCAATAAAATTCCAAAGTTTTTTCGGGGATATTTTTTTGTTTAAGTAGATTTCAGATTTGTTAATCATAATCAGTTCTCCTAAAGGGTTATAGTTTCCTTGAGTATAGCATTTTTGAAGGTTTTTTTCAATAGTTTTAACTGAATTTTAATATTATGGTTATTTTATACAGAAAATGCCGTTTGTTTTTATTATTATTCCATAAAAGACAGGCTTTGTTATTGACTTTTGTCTATAAACAAAGTATAATTATAATACCATTATGGGGTATTATGTAATTTATATATTTTGGAGGGCATCATGATGAAAAAGTTTATTAGTTTAACAATTATTATGGCGATGTTTGTGTCATTGCTTGTGTTTCCTGCAGGGGTATCTGCGGAAGTGGGTGAGGGTTTGATTGAACCTAAACTTGAGGTGACTATCACACCTGTTACCGCTGAGGAGCTTGACGCTTATATTCAGGCTGTGCCTGCAAAAAAGGTTGCGTCTAATTTTACCAAGCTCTACAAGACCAACAAGCTTACAAAGAAGGTAACTTATGACGCTAACGGCATGGCTACATTTCTTGGACTAGCAGAGGGAACATATGCATACCTTGTTGATGCAACTGTTTCTGATTTAGGAGATTTGTATGCTAAGTATCAGATTTATGATTCTGATTTGTTTATGTATGATTCCCGTTCTATAGCATCATTTGCTCTTTATTTCACAGCAGGAAATGACACAGAACTTTTTGATTACACTACTGCTAAGGGACAGAAGAGTATCAGTACAGATATCAATTTAGGCCAGTATGAATCGATTTATGCTGCAAAGGGAACAAGCTATGGTATATTCTTTTATCCTGATGCAACAACATTGAGATATCCGCTTCCAACAGATTTTATTGATAAGAAGTCTATGGTGGATGTATCTACTGAGGACTTTACAGAGTTCAATATTAAATTTGTAATCTTTACAAAGAAGGCAGATTTTGACCTTAAAATGGGCTTTGACGTAATAATTGGCGATTTTAACGAAGAGGGAAACCCTATGCATGACACAATGCAGACATACTCTCTTAAGGATCCTGATGCTTACGAAATAGAACAAATCTCATATTTTGATAACTTTACAATTAACGGAGAAAAGACTTTATTCTATCAGGGCGGAAACGGTGCGCCACAGTACACAGTTACATTCAACGACAGCACTGAAGCTGCAGAAGCAAAGGGCTTAGACGATGTAAAGCTTAAGGAAGTTACAGTTAAGTCAGGGGACGAGGTTGTTCCTCCTGAAAATCCTGCTGACTATGAAGTTGATGATGTACTTTATAAATTTACAGGCTGGGATAAATCATACGACGCTCCGACAGAAAATCTTGTTGTAACAGCTGTTTATAATGCAGTTCCAAAGAGAACTGTAAAGTTTGTAGAAGACGACGGCGAGACACAGATTGGGGACACAATTACTGTGAACACAGATGAATTTATTACAGCTGACGAACTCCCTGAAGCAACAAAGGAAGCTGACGAAGATTACTTCTATGAATTTAAGGGATGGAAAACTGTAATCGGTGAAGCTGAATCTACAGACATTGTAACATTCCCATACAAAATTGTTGCTGACACAACATTTAAGGCTGTGTTTGAGGCAAAAGATAAGGTTACAGTTGTTTTTGAAAACGAAGACGGAACAGAGTATCATTCAGAGGCAATAGCATCAGGTTCAAATGTTTATGCTCCTGAAAATCCATCAAAGGTTGACCCTGAGGGACAGGTTGAATACCGTTTTGCGGGCTGGAGCTTAAAAGACGATGAGAGCCAGACAATCCTTTCATTCCCTATTGCTCCGATTATGGATGTAACTTTCGTGCCTGTATTTACAGAGTATGAATTATATACAGTTATTTTTGAAAATGCAGACGGCACAGTTGCAAGTGAACAGAGTATTGCTGACGGCTCAAAGGTTGCAAAGCTTGACCCTGTTGCTAAAGAATCTACTGAAACTGAAAGCTATGAATTTTTATACTGGTCTGTAAACGGTGCTGATGCTACAAATCTTTTCCCATATACAGTTACAGCAGACACTACATTCAAGCCTGTATATAAAGTTGTTCCAAGACATCTTGTAACATTCTATGACGGCGACGGAAACGTTTTTGAAACACAGAGAGTAACAGATGGCACAAAGGCGACTGCTCCTGTGAATGTTCCTACAAAGACAAACACAGACAAGGTAAGATATACATTCAAGAACTGGCAGAGCATAATCAATAATAATGTAACAGGAGATACTGCAATTTACCCTGTATTTACACCTGAATATATCAATATTGTGAACTATAAGAAGGCTGATGCAAACCTTGACGGAAAGGTTGACGCAAGAGACGGTATTCTCTATGCAAAGCATATTGCTGAAACTGCAATATTTGATGAAGCCCTTATTCCTTATATGGACTTAAATGAAGATGACGTGGTTACAATGGCCGACCTTCAGATTCTCGTTCAGTATCTTATTACAGAAGATATGTCCCTTATCAACTAATAATTTTAAAATAACATCATATAAAGTAATTAAAAGCTAATCTTGGAGGACTATTATGATTACTTACCACGCAGACCACAAAATCTTTAACTTATCTACAAAAAATACTTCATACGTATTTGGTGAGGCTGACGGAAGACTCTTTCATTTACACTGGGGTAAGAAATTTGACAATCCATTTAATTTTATGTCATATCTGGCAGATTACCAGTACGCAGCTTTCTGTGCAAACACAGAAGAGGGATATTGCCTTGAACCTATGCCATTGGAATTTTCAACTTTTGGAAACCCTGATTTAAGACAGCCATCACTTCATATCAGATATGAAAACGGCTCAACTGATTCAGTTTTCAAGTATGAAAGCCACAGAATTTTTGACGGAAAGCCTGGTCTTAAGGGTCTTCCTGCTACTTACGTAGAGGACGACAGCGAGGCACAGACACTTGAAATTAAGCTTACAGACGAAATGACAAACATTTCTGTTTATCTTTTATATAGCGTTTACCCTGAACTTGACGTTATTACAAGGTCAATGAGGGTTGAAAATAACGGAAAAGAAACTGTAAAAATCCTCCGTGCTATGAGTGCTACAATGGATTTCGTTGAGGACGGATATGAGCTTATCCACCTCCACGGAAATCATATGATGGAAAGACAGGTTGACAGAGTTAAGGTTACTAAGGCTGATGTAAGCATCGGCAGTGTTAGAGGCGCAAGCAGTCACCGTCATAATCCATTTATGGCACTTGTTAAGCCTGAAACAACTGAAACACAGGGTGATGCTTACGGCTTCAACTTTGTTTACAGCGGTAACTTCCTTGCAGGAGTAAGCCCTAACATTTACAGAGGCTTCCGTGCACAGATGGGTATTCACCCATTCAACTCTGGTTGGGTATTAGAACCTGGCGCAGATTTCCAGGCTCCTGAAGTTGTTCTTACATATTCACCGTCAGGTCTTGGACAGATGTCAAGAAACTTCCATAAGCTTTACAGAACACGTATGTGCAGAGGTAAGTTCCGTGATACAGAACGCCCAATCTTAATCAATAACTGGGAAGCTACATACTTCGGCTTTAACGAAGAAAAGCTTCTTGCTATGGCTGAAAAGGCTTCAAAGGCAGGAATTGAACTTTTTGTTATGGATGATGGCTGGTTTGGTAAGAGAGATGACGATAAGAGTTCTCTCGGCGACTGGACAGTTGACTTAAATAAACTTCCTCACGGTCTTGACCACTTAGGAAAAGAACTTAACAAGCTTGGAATGAAGTTTGGTATCTGGTTTGAACCTGAAATGATTTCAGAAGTAAGTAATCTTTATGAAGCACACCCTGACTGGGCGCTTCAGGTTCCTGGAAGATATAAGAATATGGGCAGAACACAGTATATTTTAGACTTATCCCGTCAGGATGTATGTGATTATATTGTTGATGCTATCAATAATGTAATCGGCAGTGCAAATATTGAATATGTTAAGTGGGATTTTAACAGAAATATGACAAATGTCTGGTCCGCACTTTTAGACAGCGAAAAGCAGACTGAGGTATATCACAGATATATGCTCGGTTTATATGATGTTCTTGAAAGAATTACATCTGCTAATCCTGATGTTCTTTTTGAAAGCTGTAGCGGTGGCGGCGGCCGTTTTGACCCAGGTATGCTCTACTATATGCCACAGGTTTGGACAAGTGATAACACTTGTGCAATCGACAGACAGAAAATTCAGTATGGTACATCTTTTGCATACCCTGTTGTAACAATGGGTGCTCATGTAAGTGATGTTCCGAACGGTACTGTAAAAACAACTCCGCTCCAGACAAGAGCGTTCCTTGCGATGAACGGAACTTATGGCTACGAGTTTGATATTACAAAGTTTGACGATGACTATCTTGGCAGACTCAAGATGTATAACGAAATGTTCAAAAAGCTCAGACATACAATTCATACAGGTGATTTCTACAGATTATATTCGCCTTTTGAAACTGACTTTGCTTCATGGCAGTATATTTCCGAGGATAAGGAACAGGCTATTCTCTTTGTATTTGCTAATGCTACATCACATGCAAGACATACATATTTCATAAGAGCACTTGACCTTGACCCTGATGCGATTTATGTTGAAGATGGTACAGGTAAGGAATACACAGGGGACTATCTTATGAATATCGGACATATGCTCACATCAACTCAGGAATACGGTAACGCTTGTTGGGTTTACAACAAGAAACACTAAGCATAATAAAAAGACCTTCGAATTTTCGAAGGTCTTTATTTTTTATTTTAAGAAACCGTTTACAATCTGTTCTTCGGCCTCTTCCTCGGTAAGCCCGAGAGTTAAAAGCTTTATAATCTGGTCTCCTGCAATTTTGCCGATTGCTGCCTCGTGGATGAGGGCGGCGTCTAAGTCGTTTGCCTCAAGCTGTGGAATTGCAAGAATCTTTGCATTATCCATTATGATTGCGTCACATTCTGTATGACCTGTGCAAGGAGCGTTACCAACAATTTTTGAATCAAATCTCTGGTAGGAATTGTCCTTTGCAACTGAACGGGACACAACGTCTGTGCTTGCGTTTTCTCCAAGAAGATTTACGATGTATTCGCTTTCAGCAACCTGATTTCCGTGGGTCATAAGTCTTTCACGGACAAGAAGCTTTGCCCCTGCTTTAAGGTCAGCCTTAGTATCTCTTATGGTGGAGTCAACGCCTTTAATCTGGACCATTTCCATTTCCATAACGGAATCCTCGTCCATATAAATCTCGGCTTTAGGATTGAGAATTCTCTTTCCCATTCCGTCTCCGTCTCCGTAATGCTTTTCAACATATTTAACCTTTGCACCCTTTTCAAGATAAAAACGGTGAATTCCGTCGTGCTGGGAGTCTGAGCTTCCGCTGTTGTGAATGCCACAGCCTGCTACGATAACTACGTCAGCGTTTTCTCCAATGTGGAAGTCGTTGTAAACTGTTTCCTTAATTCCGCTCTCGCTTAATACAACAGGGATATGAACGCTTTCGTTTTTAGTGTTTGCCTTGATGTAAATGTCAATGCCGGGAAGGTCAGTTTTAGTTACAATATCGATATTTTCGGTTGTGTTTCTCTCGGCTGTTTCAGCGTTTGCACGGATGTTGTATGCACCCACAGGAGTTTCGTGGAGGTCTGCAACCTCCTGAAGTATTCTCTTCTGAATTTCATCAATCATTGCACTTGTCCCCTCCCTTGTCAAGTCTGTCGCAACTGCTAACGGCTGCTGTTGTGCCTAAAATTTCAGGAAGAATTTCGTCCTTTGAGCCTGTTTTGGAAATTGTGCCGTTTGCTAAAACAACAATTTCGTCAGCAATATTTAAAATTCTTTCCTGGTGTGAAATAATGAGGATTGAACCCTTTGTGGTTTCTCTCATTCTTTCGAAAACTGCAATAAGATTCTGGAAACTCCAGAGGTCAATACCTGCTTCAGGCTCGTCGAAAACTGAAAGGCTTGTACCTCTTGCAAGGAGTGTTGCAATTTCAATTCTCTTAAGCTCGCCCCCTGAAAGACTTGCATTTACCTCACGGTTAACATAGTCCCTTGCGCACAGACCAACCTCAGAGAGATATTTGCAGGCGTCAGTTACGGAAATATCTTTTCCCGCTGCAATTCTCAGCAGGTCAAGTACATAAATTCCCTTAAAACGAACAGGCTGCTGGAATGCAAAACTAATTCCCAATTTAGCTCTTTCGGTAATTGACATATCTGTTATGTCTGTGCCGTCAAAAAAGATTTTGCCCTCTGTTGGTTTTTCTATGCCTGCAATAATTTTTGCAAGAGTAGATTTACCACTTCCGTTTGGGCCTGTTATAACAACAAATTTATTATCATCAATATTAAGATTGACATTTTTTAAAATTTCTTTTTCTCCCTTTTCGTCGCTTACGCCAAAGGAGATATTCTTAAGTTCAAGCATAATTCCTGTCCTTTCGGTTAATCAGTAAAAGGAAGAGATTTTCTTCCAATGTTGATTTTATCACGGAGGGGAGGACTTGTCAACCACTTTAGCGGGATAATAAGGAGATGATGGGATTTCTCCCGTCGGGAGCCAGTTGTAACATCAACTCCCACTTCACAGACCTTCGTGCTCGCTGTGTTACTGCCCCTCCTTAGCGCTCCCTTTATCGTCCGCAGGACGCGGTCGCACACGTCCCCCATGTGCCCTACGGGCACATGGGTTTAAACACACAACAATAAAAATAGACCTGCCGAAAGGCAGGCCTATTTTTCTGGCGGAGATGATGGGATTTCTCCCTTAGGGAGCCGGTTGTAACATCAGCTCTCACTTCGTAGCCCCTCGTGCTCGCTGTGTTACTGCCCCTCCTTAGTGCTCCCTTTATCGTCCACAGGACGCGGTCGCACACGTCCCCCATGTGCCCTCGGGCACCTGGGTTTAAACACACAACAATAAAAATAGACCTGCCGAAAGGCAGGCCTATTTTTCTGGCGGAGATGATGGGATTTGAACCCATGTGCCCGTTAAGGCAACACGATTTCCAATCGTGCTCGTTATGACCACTTCGATACATCTCCAAGTCACCGACTCATTATACTATACTATTTTAGAAAAATCAAGTTTTTTTATTGATTTTTTTAATATAGAGTGATAAAATGAAGAAAAAGACCTACAGGTGAAAAAAGATGATAAAACTATACAACATTGACCATTTCAGGCTTGAGCAGACTTTTGACTGTGGGCAGTGTTTCAGGTGGACAAAGGACGGAAACGGCGTTTTCTGGGGAGTTGTAGGCACAGAGGCAGTTAAAATGTACTATGTGGACGAAAACACAATCTTTGTGGAAAGCACGAACCCTGATCTTGTTTACTGGAGTCACTACCTTAATTTCTCAAGCGATTACAATAAAATTGAAGAGGCACTGTCGGGAGATGAACTTCTTAAAAAAGCCATTGATAAAGGCAGAGGCATCAGAATTGTTAAGCAGGAGCCCTGGGAAACAATTGTTTCCTTTATAATCTCCGCCAACAACAATATCCCAAGAATAAAGAAAATTATCGAAAAGCTCTGCGAATGCTTTGGCAATAAAATTGAGTTTGACGGACGGAAATTCTACGGATTTCCGTCCCCTGAAACTCTTGCAGTTTTAGAGCCTTCGGACCTTGCAGAAATAAAATGCGGGTTCAGGGACAAATACATAATTGATGCGGCGAAGAAGGTTGCATCAGGGGAAATTGATTTAGAGAGAATTCACCTGATGACAGATGAAGACGCAAAGAAGGAGCTTATGAAAATCAATGGCGTGGGGCCAAAGGTGGCGGACTGTATATTACTTTTTGCCTACCAGCGTCATAAAATCTTCCCTCTTGATGTGTGGACAAAACGGATTCTTAAAGAGCAGTACGGCGTTGAGGAAAAGGAAGAAGATTTTATCGAAGAAAAATTTGGAAATTATGCGGGCTTTGCCCAGCAATATTTATATAACTACTTTGCTGTAGAAAAGGAGAGTTGAAAAATGTCAATTTATAGTATTATCCTTGCCGCAGGCGAGGGAAAGAGAATGAAGTCAAAGACTGCAAAGCCACTTCAGAAGGTTTGCGGAAAGGCCCTTATGGAATGGGTGCTTGATGCAACAAATGAAGCAGGCGCAGAAAGAAACATTGCTGTAATCGGTCATATGGCTGAGGAAGTAAAGGAATTTATGGGCGACAAGGTAGAATATACATACCAGCTCCAGCGTCTTGGCACAGGTCATGCTGTTATGCAGGGTATTGAGCCAATCAAAAACGAAAAGGGAACAGTAATGATTCTCTGCGGTGATACACCTTTAATTACAGGTGAAACTCTTAAAAAGGCTCTTTCCGACCACGAAGAAAAGGGCAGAGTTGCCACAGTTCTTACATCAATCGCTCCTGACCCATTCGGCTACGGCAGGGTTATAAGAAATGGCGAAGATGTAGCTAAAATTGTTGAGCAGAAAGATGCAACTGAAGAAGAAAAAATGGTATGCGAAATCAATTCAGGAATGTATTTCTTTGATATTGAAAAGCTTAACTTTGCATTATCAAAGCTTGATAATAAAAACGCACAGGGCGAATACTATCTTACAGATACAATCGAAATTCTTATAAATGCAGGAGAAAAGGTTGGTGCATTTGTAGTTGATTTTGACGATACTCTCGGCGTAAATGACAGAGTACAGCTTGCACAGGCAGAAAAGATTATGAATGACAGGGTGGTTAAAAAGGTTATGCTTGAGGGCGTAACAGTTATTGACCCATCTACAACACACATCAGTGCTGACGCTAAAATCGGCATGGACACAGTTTTATACCCAGGTACAATTATCGAGGGTAAGACTGTAATCGGTGAGGACTGTGTTATTGGACCAAATATAAGAATTACAAACTGCGTTATCGGTGACAAGAACGAAATTATAAGCTCAGTTTTAGTTGACAGTACAGTTGGCAATAATACATCTGTTGGCCCGTTTGCTTATATGAGACCTAACTCAAAGGTTGGGGATAAGGTTAAAATCGGTGACTTTGTTGAAATTAAGAATGCAACAATCGACAACGGAACAAAGGTTGCTCACCTTACTTATGTGGGGGATGCTGATGTTGGTAAGAACGTAAACTTTGGTTGCGGTACAGTTGTTGTAAACTATGACGGCAAAAATAAGCACAGAACAACAATCGGTGATGATGTATTTATCGGCTGTAACACAAACCTTGTTTCACCTGTAAAGGTAAATGACGGTGCTTTCACGGCTGCAGGTTCAACAATCACAGACGAAGTGCCTGAAAATGCTCTTGCAATTGCACGTGCAAAGCAGGTTAATAAGACTGGCTGGGTAAAACCAAAGGACAGAAAGTAGGAAAAAGAATGTATCTTATTGCAGGGCTGGGAAATCCCGGACGGGAATATGCGGGAACAAGGCATAATGTAGGGTATGAAACCCTTGATGCTGTGGCAGCCAAATATGATATAAAAATAAATAAGTCCAAATTCCGCGGAGAATACGGCGAAGGCTTTATAGAGGGTGAAAAGGTTATCCTCGTAAAGCCTCTCACCTATATGAATTTAAGCGGGGAATGTATAAGGGAATTCTTAAATTTCTATAAGATTGATAATGAAAATCTCATAGTTATTTATGATGATATTTCTCTGCCTCTGGGGAAAATGAGAATAAGACCAAAGGGCAGTGCAGGCGGACATAACGGAATTAAAAACATAATCTACCAGACAGGCTCCGAGGTTTTTCCGAGAATTAAAATTGGAGTTGGAGCTCCTGAACATGAGGACTATGACCTAAAGGATTATGTTTTAGGAAAGATTTCCAAGGCTGAAACAGAAGTTCTTATTAAAACAGCCATTGATGCTGCCTCTGCAGTTGGAGTTATTATTAAAAACGGAACAGATAAAGCTATGTCACAATTCAACTAGGATGAAGATATGAACGGCTTTGAAAAGATACTTGAAAACCTTGCAGATTATGAGGATTTTCAAAAAGCATTAAAACTGAATAGAACGCCGCTTGGCGTAATAGGGATAGGGGACTCAGCTCTGAGTCACCTTATTTCTGTTGCAATAAAAAAGAAAAACGGCAGCGGACTTATTGTGTCTGCAACCCGCGGAGAGGCAGAGACAATCTATAAGGACTTAAAGTTCTTCTTAGGGGACAATGTGGTTTATTTTCCTGAATCTGCCCCTGTTTTTTATGATGTTTATGCGGCAGGCCGAGATGTATTGGGCGAGCGTCTTAAGGCTCTTGATAAAATCTATAGGGACAAGGCAACGGTTGTAACAACAATCTCCGCCCTTTTGTCTGTAACAGTTCCAAAAGAAAAATATGAGGAGTTGTCCTTTGAATTAAAAGTCGGGGACGATATTTCTATGGAGGAACTTTCTGAAAAAATGGTTTCTCTTGGCTACACAAGAGAGGAACAGGTCGAGGGCAAGGGACAGTTCTGTATCCACGGCGGAATTTTCGATTTCTATCCATATTACAGTGACTGTGCCTTTAGAATTGAATTTTTTGATACAGAGGTGGACTCTGTAAGAATTTTTGATATTGAGTCCCAGCGAACAATTGAAATGAGGGACTTTGCAAGAATTACTCCTGCAGGGGAAATTCTGCTT
The DNA here is from genome assembly GCA_017626595.1 of Clostridia bacterium. GTDB lineage: Bacteria > Bacillota > Clostridia > Monoglobales > Monoglobaceae > RGIG8709. Next base: position 13,575 of record JAGAIJ010000118.1, read on the forward strand.
TCCGAAAAGGAAAGAGAAAGTCTTGTAAAATATATTGAAAAGGAAACTGAAAAGGATTATAAGTCAGGGGACGAAATAAAAGTAAAAAGAGCAGAACTCATGGACAGGGACGCAGAACGTCTTAAGGAAAACATAAGCTTTCCGTCCATTGAAAAATATATTCCTGTGCTTTATAAGGAAAAACCTTGCCTTGTAGATTACACAGAAGATTATACAGTTTTCTGGAATGAGCCTGCTTCGATTTCAGAAAAGATTAAGTCCTCGGAGGTTCTGGATTTTGAAAACTTCAAGGAACTTTTAGAACGAGGAATTATCCCGGAAACAGATATGAAATATACTGCTGATTACGGCAGAGTTCTTAAAAAACTTACGGAGAGGGAATTTATAGGTTTTTCTTTAATTGCCCGTTCCTGCCCTGATATCCGCTTTAAGTATCAGGTGAATTTTACTGTAAAAAGCATAAATGACTGGCATGGAAAAATTGAGTTTTTCTATGATGCTTTAAGGCATTATTCAAGAGAAAAATATAAGGTAATTATCCTTGCGGGGTCAAAAACAAGGGTTAAAAACCTTTCTCAGCAGTTAGTGGATAACGGTTATCCAAATACGGTGGTTGAAAGTCTTGAGGATATTTCCGTAAACAGCGGAATAGTTGTAACTGAGGGCGCGCTGGAGAGCGGTTTTGAATACCCACTAATCAGAACAGTTGTAATTTCCGACAAGGAAATTTTTGGCACAGAGCGTAAAAAACGCACAAGATTTAAGGTTGATAAAAAGAATAAGATTGATAATTTTGCAGACCTGAATATAGGTGATTTTGTTGTTCACCAAAACCACGGTATAGGTAAGTACGTAGGGATTGAACAGCTCTCCGACGGTGGTGTAAAAAGGGACTATTTAAAGATTGTTTATAAAGGGGATGACGTGCTTTATGTTCCTGCGGACCAGCTTTCAATGGTTTATAAGCATATCGGTAAGGATGGCTCAAAGGTAAGCCTTAACAGTCTCGGCGGTGCAGACTGGAACAGGGCAAAGCAGAAGGTTAAAAAGGCCTGTGAGGATATGGCTGATGAGCTTCTGGAACTTTACGCTGCAAGAGAACAGGTAAAAGGAATTGCCTTTGGAGATGACACTGAATGGCAGAGGGATTTTGAGGCAGAATTCCCTTATGAGGAAACCGACGACCAGCTCACGTCAACAAGCGAAATCAAATCTGATATGGAAAAAACAAAGCCTATGGACAGGCTTCTCTGCGGAGACGTAGGCTACGGTAAAACTGAAGTTGCAATGAGGGCGGCTTTCAAGGCTGTTATGGCAGGGTATCAGGTTGCATACCTTGTGCCTACCACAATCTTAGCAAGTCAGCACTATAACACTTTCAGACAGAGAATGAAAAATTATCCTGTAAATATCGGGCTTTTGTCAAGGTTCTGTACTCCTGCACAGGAGAGAGAAAATAAAAAGATGCTTAAAACAGGAGAACTTGATATTGTAATCGGCACCCATAAGCTTTTAAGCGATACAGTTGCCTATAAAAAACTTGGACTTTTAATTATTGACGAGGAACAGCATTTCGGCGTTAAACATAAGGAAAAGATTAAGGCACTTAAGAATAATATTGATGTGCTGACCCTGTCGGCTACACCAATCCCGAGAACTCTCCATATGTCAATGTCAGGCATAAGGGATATGAGTATTTTAAGTGAACCGCCTGGGGAGAGATTTCCTGTTGCGACATATGTAATGGAGTATGATAAAAATATTATACGGGAGGCTGTATCAAGGGAAATTGCAAGAGGAGGACAGGTCTATTATCTCCATAACAGAGTTGACGGAATATTCTCCGTTGCAAATGAGATTGCATCTTTAGTGCCTGACGCAAGAGTGGCTGTGGCTCACGGACGAATGAAAGAAAATGAGCTTGAGGAGATTATGGCAGAGGTGCAAAGCGGAGAAATTGATGTTTTAGTCTGCACAACCATAATTGAAACAGGTCTTGATATTGCAAATGTAAATACAATTATAATTGAGGATGCTGACAGGCTTGGTTTGTCTCAGCTTTATCAGTTAAGAGGTCGAGTGGGACGTTCAGACAGACTTGCCTACGCCTACCTCACATTCAGACCGCAAAAGGTGCTTAATTCTGACGCGGCAAAAAGACTGAGGGCAATAAAGGAATTTACAGAGTTCGGCTCAGGCTTTAAAATTGCCATGCGTGACCTTGAAATAAGAGGCATGGGCAATCTTATCGGTGCACAGCAAAGCGGACATATGGAAACTGTGGGCTATGAGATGTACTGTAAGATACTTGAGGAGGCAATCAACTCCAAAAAGGGGATTGCAACGAAGGAGGAAAAGGATACAGTTATTGATATAAGGGTATCAGCCTTCATTCCTGAAACCTATATAAAGAACCATAGCCAGAGACTTTCTGCCTATAAAAAGGTAGCGTCAATCTACAATGAGGCGGACCTGACAGATGTATATGATGAAATGGAGGACCGCTTCGGAACAGTTCCTCAGCAGGTAGAAAACCTTATGGAAATTTCTCTTATGAGGAATATGTGCTCGGCTCTTAAATTTACAGAGGTAAAGGCGACAGACACGGAACTTATTTTAAGATTTATGGCAGATGACCCGCCTGTTTTGGACAGCGTAGTAAAAATGGCAATGGAAAGTCCGAAAAATGTTATTATTTCAAATTCAATAAAGCCTTTTGTGAAGATTATTTTTAAGAAACAGAGTAATGTCCGCGAATATCTGGCTAATATTAAAAAACTTATTGAAATAATTGGTAATCCGTGATATAATAACATCAAATAACTAATGATAGGAGCAGTAACAATGGAAAATGAAGAAAAAGTTTTTAATGAGGCTTCTGAAACTATGGAAAATGAAGTAGTAGAAGATATAAAAGAAGAAGTTGTAGAGGTTGCTGAGGAGGTTGCTGAAACAGTTGAAGAAGTAGCCGAAGAAGCTATTGAGGTAGCTGAAGAAGTAGTTGAAGAAGTAGCTGAAGAAGTAGCCGAAGAAGTAACTGAAACAGCTGAAGAAACAGCTGAAGAAGTGGTTGAAGAGATTGAAGAAACAACCGAAGAAGTTGCAGAAGTTCAGGAAATCTTTGAGGAAGAGGAAGTTGCTGAGGCTGAGGAAGAAATTCCTGAGGTTAAGGAAACAAAGAATGTTAACTGGAAATTCCTTGGTGGAATTATTGCAGGGGTTGTACTTCTTGCTGTGCTTTTAACAAGCTTTTTAACAGGTGCTTACGGAAATACTTATATGAAGATTGACGGAGTTAAAATTTCAAAAGGCACATATAACTATTTCTTAAAGAACAATATGTATAGCTATCAGACAACCTATGTTGAAACAAAGGCACCTTCTGTAGCTGCTGCACAGTCTCAGGAAGAAGTAGTTGAAATTATAGAAAAAACTCTTGCAGATTTTGACTGGGACGCAAAGAGAGAAATCAAGGAAAATGAACCTGATGAAACAAAGAAATATAAAACTCACAGGGATTATGTTAAGTTCCTTGCGGAAAGGGATATTATTGAGTATTACAGCATAATCTCCGATGCACAGAGACATGGAATTTCCTTGTCTGATGAAGAAAAGAGCACATTGGATCAGCAGGTTGAACAGCTCAA
>JAGAIJ010000119.1 GCA_017626595.1 Clostridia bacterium
AATGCACACCCGACCTAAATATAATACAAGAGATATTTGGACGGCTGATATGATTAGAAAAGCATTGGACGAATGCGAGGACGGTAAACTGTATGTAGCAATAAACCTATCATTTGCCTGTTCTATGCGTGAGGGTGAAATTCTTGGATTGACTTGGGATAATGTTCATATATCTGATGATGACATAGCAAGAGATGATGCTTATGTTTATATTGATAAAGAATTACAAAGAGCATCAAAAAGAAGCCTTGAAACATTAGATAAAAAAGATGTTTACTTTGTATTTCCACCACTTATGCCTAACACAAGTACAAGAGTTGTATTAAAGAAACCAAAAACAGATAGCAGTATAAGGAAAATATGGCTACCAAAAACATTAGCTTACATAATGAGAGAATGGAAAAAACATCAAGATGAACTAAAGGAACTACTTGCTGATGAATATACGGACTACAACTTAGTTGTTGCATTAAATAACGGCAGACCGTGTGAGGGCAGAGTTCTTTTGAAGGCGTTTGAAGCATTAAGGGAAAAAGCAGAACTTCCTAATGTTGTATTTCATTCACTCAGACATTCAAGTACGACATACAAGCTGAAGCTGAATCACGGCGATTTGAAAGCAACGCAAGGAGATACGGGACACGCTCAAATTGATATGATAACAGATGTTTATGCTCACATATTAGATGAGGACAGAAAAGTAAATGCTATGAAATTTGAAAACTCATTTTATAATATTAAAGCTGATTTGAGGAATGTTCAAGCTCCACAGGAAGATACACAACCTACATTAGATGTGGCTTCTTTGATTGAACAATTACAAAAATCGCCGGAGTTATTACAGACATTATCACAGTTGATTGCAGCTAAAGCATAGTAACGAAGTATCGTTCAAAAAATAAGCTAATTTAGCAATTAGCAAAAAAACGAATTTCTTAGCAAACTTCAAAAAAGAGTTCGTTTCCCATTAGCAAGAAAAATAACACAAGTCTAATGCGTTGTTCTTGTTAAAGAGAGTAAAACAAAAATACCGCATAATCACCGAAAAGTCAGTAATAATGCGGTATTGATGGCACCCCCAGCGTGAGTCGAACACGCGATTAGCCCTTAGGAGGGGCTTGTTATATCCACTTAACTATGGGGGCATACTTGCTAAGAATATTCAATTTTCACACTCTAATAACCCCCTATGGGGACGGTACTGTTTCCCCTTAGGAGGCGGTCGCTCTATCCTGCTGAGCTACAGAAACATATCTCATATATAATACTTTATTTTCATCTGTTTGTCAAGATTTTCAGGCTCTCTGCATAGATTTTATATGTAGAGGAGTGTGATTATTATGGAATATTCAGGAGTGCTTACCATAAGGACTTATCTTGCGTCTAAGGCTGTGCCTGTGGAGAATGCTCTTGTTGTTATTACTGACATATCAAGCGGTGAAACTAAAATTATAAATTCACAGTTTACAAACAAAAACGGAGTAACAGAAAATGTTTCTCTTCCTGCACCTGACCCGAGGCTGTCTGAATATCCAAACGTCAGCCGTCAGGGGTATTCCCTTTATGATGTGAGAATTGACAAGGAGGGCTTTTATACCCTTGAGTTTCACAATGTGTCTGTCTTTGCAAACCAGATAAGTATTCAGGAGGCGGAGATGATTCCTTTGCCTGAGGGGGAGTTGCAGGGGAAAACAATTTATTATGTAGAAGAAGAACCTAATCTGGAGGCGTAAATATGGATTATCCGATTATACCTGAAAAAATTACTGTTCATCTTGGGGCGCCTGATGCTCAGGCTGAAAATGTTACAGTTTCTTTCCCTGACTACATAAAAAATGTTGCTTCAAGTGAGATTTTTCCGACTTGGCCAGAGACTGCTATTCGCGCGAACATTTATGCCCAGATTTCTATTGCTATGAACAGAGTTTACACTGAATGGTACAGGTCAAAGGGTTATGATTTTGACATAACAAATTCTACAGTCTTTGACCAGTCCTTCGTCAACGGACGAAATATTTTTGAAAATATAAGCCGTATTGTTGATGAAATCTTTAATTCCTATCTTCGCAGGGAGGGGTTTATTGAGCCACTTTATGCAACCTATTGTGACGGCATTCAGGTGACCTGCGACGGCTTGTCTCAATGGGGAACTGTTGACCGTGCCCGAGAGGGACTTTTGCCTTATCAGATTTTAAGGTACTACTACGGGGAGAATACGCAGATTGTGTCAAACGTTCAGGTGCAGTCAATTATGAATTCCTATCCCGGAGCTGTACTTCAAATCGGAAGTATCGGTGTCAGCGTTGAGAGAATCCAAAGACAGCTTAACAGAATTTCGAGAAATTATCCTTTAATACCTAAAATACAGTCCGTTGACGGAATTTTTGGGGCTGATACAAGGGACGCTGTTATCGCTTTTCAGTCAACCTTTAACCTTGAGCCTGACGGAATTGTGGGTAAGCAGACCTGGTATAAAATTCAGTATATTTATGTGGCTGTGAAAAAACTTGCACAGCTTGACTCCGAGGGACTTAAATACTCGGATATACAAAAACAGTTTACAACTGCTCTGTCTTTTGGGGATACAGGTGAGCCTATTCATGCTCTTCAGTACTATCTCAAATATGTGGGAATCTACAATCATGCGTTGACGCCTATTGAGGTGACTGGGACATTTGACTCGGCAACTGAACAGGCACTTCGGTCATTTCAGACTTTTTACGGACTTGAGCCTACGGGGATACTGAACCTTAACACTATAAACAAGTTAAATCAGGTTTATCTTGGAATACTTGAGGACCTGCCTTATGAAATTACAGCGGAGAGGGTTGTGCCATTCGGGGGACGAAATTTAGGAATTGGAAGTACAGGGGACGATGTTCGACAGCTACAGACCTATTTAAGCTTCCTTTCGGACTACTATCCGACAATTCCGAAAGTAAGTGTTACAGGCTATTTTGGCACAGAAACACAGAATGCTGTTATTGCTTTCCAGAATAATTTTGGCATTACGCCGAGAGGTATTGTGGGGGCTGTTACCTGGAATGCAATAGAAGAGGTTTATGAAGATGTTTCTGCGGGGGCAGAAAAAAGTCAGAGACAGTTTTCCGGTGAAGTTTTAAATGAGGAGTGATTTTTTTGAATTATCTTAACACGCCTGCCTCAATTTATGAGGCGCAATATTATCTTTATGTCTTGTCGGGGCTTTACAACACTATTCCTAAGGTTAAACCTGACGGTATCTACGGAAAGGAAACTGCTGAGGCTGTGAGAATGTTTCAGAGGCAGTTTGGTATCCCTGAAACAGGGGAGATTGATTTAGGGACATGGACCTTGCTTGTGGAAAAATTTGAGGCTGCGGAGGAACTTCGCGGGTATCCTGAACGGATTTCGGTTTTTCCGCCTGAAATTCAGGCCTTTTATCTTGGGGCGAAAAGCGACGAAATTATGATTTATCAGATTATGCTTAAGAGGATTGCCCTTCGTTTCAGAAATGTCCCACCGCCATCTGTGAATGGGGTGTATGACAACCCTACAAGAGAGTCTGTGTCTGCTCTGCAGGGAGTTTTCGGAATGGAAGAAAACGGAATAACAGACAAAGTGACCTGGAACAGAGTTGCAAGGCTATACAGCGTTTTTACGAATAATGATTAGTTTTCGGGAAATATTAACATAAGGTGATTGATTTGTTAGATATTTTTTTGAGAACTCTTATTATGTATGGGGTGGTTTCCTTATCTGTCAGAATTATGGGAAAAAGACAGATAGGGGAGCTTGAACCCTCGGAACTTGTTGTTACAATTATGATATCCGAAGTGGCATCTTTGCCAATTGACGGAAAAAATCAGAATATTATTCCTGCTGTTATTGCAATTCTTACTTTGGTTGTGATTGAGGTTTTTGTGTCCTACATTGCATACAAAAGCAGAAGAATGAGGCAGTTTTTATACGGAACACCAAGTGTTTTCTATGAAAAGGGGAAAATCAACAAAAAGGAAATGGACAAGCAGAGGTTTAACTTAAACGACCTTATGGAGACTGTGCGTAACGCAGGAGCGTCAAGCCTTGATGAAGTTGACTTTGTAATTATGGAAACAAACGGAAATATGAGCGTTATTATGAACGAGCTTTCACGACCGCTGTCCCCTGAAGATTTGGGACTTAAGCCTGAGCCTCCTGAAATTTCCTATGTTATTATTGATAACGGAAAAATCAATTTTGGAAATCTTAAGAAAATTGGTTTTAACAGGGAATGGCTTGACAAGGCAATAATGGAGGAGGGGTATAAAAGTCCTGGGGAAATTCTTCTTATGACTGCAGACAGAAGCGGGAAAATTTTCCTGCAAAAAACAAATAGGTATTGAAATCACAATGTGATGATGATATAATTATGGTATAATTTTATAGGATGTGAGAGTATTGGCTGATATTTTCAAGCCTTTGGGATACCATTTTATACTTGGTAAAAAAGATACACAGATTGCCATCAAAGCCTGTTGTGATTATTTCGAAACAAACCTTGCCAGAGAACTTCGCTTAATCCGTGTTTTATCACCGATGGTTGAAGAAGCTGACGGCAAAATGGATAATACTGTTTCCTTTGAAATGGCAGAAACGGGAAAAGAACTCAGTATTATCAATTCCTTTGAAAAATGGATGAGATATGCTGTGGCTGACTATGGTTTTGAAAACGGTGAAGGACTTTATTCTGAAATCAGAACAGTTTTTCCTGAAGAAAAGACTGACAATCTTCATTCGATTTTTACTGACCAATGGGTCTGGGAAAAGGTTATTTCCAAAGAGGACAGAACGATTTCAACTCTTAAGCATACTGTAAGAAAAATTTATGATGTGCTTAAGATGACTGAAAAATATATGAATTCCCTTTACCCACAGCTTAAAATTGAGCTTTCTGAAGAGATTACTTTTGTTACTGCTCAGGAGCTTGAGGATTTATACCCTGACAACACTCCAAAGGAGAGGGAGTATCTTTACTCAAAGCATAAAGGCGCAATCTTTATTATGCAGATTGGCGGTGTACTTAAATCGGGACAGAAGCACGACGGACGTGTTCCTGACTATGATGACTGGGAATTAAACGGCGACATTGTTCTCTACAACAGAGTTTTAGACTGTCCTTTTGAAATTTCAAGTATGGGTATAAGAG
>JAGAIJ010000120.1 GCA_017626595.1 Clostridia bacterium
AATGTCAGAGTTCACAAGCTTGTCGGTGCCCACAGCTCTGGTGATTATGTTTTTGTCAGGATGAAATCTTGCTTCTTCGGGGGTAATAGTTCCCTTTTTAACAAGTTCCTCCACAATAGAGTGGTCGGATGTAATTTTTTCAATTGTGCCGTCAGCGATAAGGTAAGCACGGCTGTCTCCAACATTTGCAAACCATACCTTTTCATCCTTCACATAAGCAATAACACAGGTTGCACCCATGCCTCTGTGCTGAGGATTGAGAGTTGACATATTATAAACAAGATTGTTTGCAAAATCAATGGAAGAGGTAAGATTAAAAACAATCTTTTCTTCATCAGTTTCGTCTAATAAGCGGCTTAAATCCTGGGAAATGTGGTTAACAATTTCCGTACTTGCAACTTCACCGGCGTTGTGTCCGCCCATTCCGTCTGAAAGAATACAAAAGCCAAGTGGCTTGTTTTCTTCAAAACCGAAAATGGTAAAGTTGTCTTCGTTAAGCTCACGTAAACGGCCGATGTCAGTCTTGCCGGATACATTAATTACCATTTATGTCCATCCTTTCCGATTGAGTTTTTTTGTTTCGAAGCTGACCGCAGGCAGCACTTATGTCGCTACCCATTTCACGCCTGATTGTAGCTGAAATTCCGTTCTTTTCAAGTCTTGCCTGAAATGCTTCAACTTTCTTACGGTCAGTCTTTTTGAAGCCTGTTTCGGAAACAGCGTTAACAGGAATAAGATTTACGTGACAAAGCATACCCGAAAGTAGCTTTATAAGTGCATCTGCAGTTTCAATGTTGTCGTTTACTCCTGAAATCAGTGTATATTCAAAGGATATTCTCCTGTTTGTTTTCTCTATGTAGTATCTGCAGGCATCAATAAGCTTCTCAATATTATATTTATTATTAACAGGCATAATTGATGAGCGCATTTTATCGTCAGTTGCATGAAGTGAAATTGAGAGAGTAATCTGTAATTTCTCATCTGCAAGTTCATATATTTTCGGCACAAGTCCACAGGTTGAAAGAGAAATGTGGCGCATACCGATGTTAAGACCCTCGGGAGAAGATACAATTTCTAGAAATTTCATAACGTTGTCATAGTTGTCAAGAGGTTCGCCAATGCCCATCATAACAATGTTTGAAATTCTTTCTCCAAGGTCATTCTGCACGGCTAAAATCTGTCCAATAATTTCCCCAGGGGTAAGGTCACGGACCTTTCCGTTTAAGGTGGAGGCACAGAACTTACAACCCATTCTGCAGCCCACCTGAGATGACACACAGAGTGTATAGCCATGGTGGTATTTCATAAGAACAGTTTCAATATAATTCCCATCATTTAATTGTAACAGATATTTACGGGTTTCGTCAATATCCGACACAAATTTTTCGGCAATTTCAAGCTGTCCCAAAGTACAATTTTCAGTTAGCTTTTCCCGAAGGCTTTTTGGAATGTTAAGCATATCCTCAAAGGAGGAAATTCCTTTGTAAAGCCAGGAATAAATCTGTTTCCCGCGAAATTTAGGCTCATTTTGGCTGATTATGTAGCTTGTAACCTCTTCACAGGTCATATCAAGTAAGTTAATCATTTTTAATTCCTTTGCATTTTGCAGATATAAAATCCGCTTTCTCCCTTTTGGGTAGTTAATATCTGAGTTTCAGATAGCTTGTGAAACTCAGGATGATTTTTTAAGAATTTTTCGGTCTGTTCCTGATTTTCCTCTTTTAAAATTGTGCAGGTGCTGTAAACAAGAACACCGCCGTTTTTAACTTAAGAAGAAGAGGTTTCAAGAATTTTCCCCTGAATTTCAGAGAGTGCCTGAATGTCCTCAGGGCTTCTTGTCCATTTTATATCAGGTTTTTTATGTATAACCCCGATACCTGAACATGGGGCGTCAACTAAAACTCTGTCGGCTTTACCAACAAATTCTTCCATTAAAACAGTTCCGTCATGAACTTCGGCATTTACAATATCAATACCAAGACGCTTCATAGCGCTGTTTATAAGGTCAATTTTGTGTGGATGCAGGTCATAGGCAAAGACCTTTCCCTGATTTCCCATAAGCTCTGATATAAAGGCAGTTTTCCCTCCCGGCGCAGAACAAATATCCATAATAACTTCATCTTTTTGTGGTGAAAGCTCAAGTACAGTTTTAACTGAGCTTATATTCTGGAGAGAGAAAAGTCCGTCTTTGTATGACTTAAGAGAATGAATGTCAAGCTTTCCCTTAACAGAAAGACAGTAATCCAAATCCTCGTAAATTTCGGCTTTAACGCCCTCTTTTTCTAAAATAGAGATAAGTTCATCCCTTGTAGTTTTCAAGGTATTAACCCTGATATTTACAGGGTGAGAAAGGTTACTTTCTCTTAAAATATCTTCTGTAACTTCCTCCCCATATTGTGAAATAAGTTTTTCCACAAGCCATAACGGGTAGGAATAAACCACAGATAAATAGTTTTTAATATCAGTTTTATCAGGAAATGAAATTGTATCAATATTCCTTGATACATTTCTTAAAAGGCCGTTGATAAAGCCTTGTGCACCCTTGTTTGCGTACCTTTTTGCAAGCTTAACCGATTCGTTACAGCAGGCACTTGCAGGAATTTTATCCATAAAATAAAGCTGATAAACGCCCATGCGGAGAATGTTAAGAACATACGGGGACATCTTTTTGATTTTAACCTTGGAAAACTGCATGATGATATGGTCAATGGCAGTTTTATTCTTAACAACGCCGTAAATTACCTCTGTAACAAAGCCTCTGTCGATAGGCTCAGCCTGTGATAAAGCGTGGTTTAGAGAGGCGCTGAAATATGCTCCGTTATCTTCAATTTCTTTTAATGCTTTTAATATAATTTCTCTTGAATTCATTTTAATCTCTGTTTCTTCCGCCTGTTAATACAAGGAGTCTTAAAAGCTGTCCGATTGCAACAGCAGCCGCCGCTACATAGGTAAGAGCCGCAGCCTTAAGCACCTTCTTAGCCCCAAAAAGCTCATCGCCCTCTAAAATATAGTTGTTGTTAAGTGTCTGTATTGCACGACGACTTGCGTTAAATTCAACAGGAAGAGTAACAATCTGGAATAAAACCACACAGCTGAAAAGGATAATGCCAAATTCAGCAAGTGATGGTGAGTTAAGAACAAGTCCGATTAAAACAAGTGGCCAGGCAGCGTAAGATGAAATCTGTGCAACAGGCACAATTGCATTTCTGAACTTGATTGGAGTGTAGCCTGTTGCGTGCTGAACAGCGTGTCCTGCCTCATGTGCCGCAACGCCGATAGCTGCTACAGATGTGCTTGAATGTGTAGCGTCAGAAAGTCTTATAACGTTTGATTTCGGGTCAAAATGGTCGGTTAAATTTCCTGCAATCCTTTCAACTTTAACATTGTAAAGTCCGTTCATATCAAGGATTTTACGGGCAACGTCTGCCCCGGTTAAGCCTCTTGAATTACCGAACTGTCTGTATTTGTTAAAGGTTGAGTTAACATTTGCAGATGCCCACAAAGAAAGAATAATTGCAGGCAAAACAAAGATAATGTATGTCATATCAAAACCGTAGTAATATCCCATTTTTTAGCCTCCTAAAATTTCTTTTAAGTCAATTTCGTGTCCGTTTATATAGCTTTCAACGGTCATTCTCTTACCGCCGAAGAACTGAATTTCTTTAACAAGAACAGATTTATCTCCGCAGGCAACCTCGAGACACTTGTTTTTAATGCCAAGAATAGTGCCCGCAGGAGAGGAAGTAGGGTCTCCCATTTCTGCCAAATAAATCTTAAGAATTTCGCCCTTGTAGGTTGTACTTGCCACAGGCCAAGGGTTACAGCCTCTTATAAGGTTGATAATTTCTCTTGCAGACCTGCTCCAGTCAATAAATCCTGTTTCCTTTGTAATAATTGGTGCATAGGTTGCCTCGTCTTCGTTTTGTACCTGACGTGAAACCTCACCCTTTTCAAGTTTAACAAGAGTTTCAGCGATAAGGTCAGCGCCAATGAGTGAAAGCCTGTCAAAAAGCTCACCTGAGGTTTCGTATTCCCCGATTGGAGTTGTAGCCTTAAGAAGCATATCTCCTGTATCCAAGCCCTTGCCCATATACATGGTTGTAACCCCTGTTTCCTTTTCTCC
>JAGAIJ010000121.1 GCA_017626595.1 Clostridia bacterium
CACCCCCGGAAGAAGTCTTGCCGTTGCATCCACAACAGCCATTGCCGCAAGTTCTCCTCCTGTCAGCACGAAATCTCCGATAGAAATTTCCTCGTCAACAATTTCGTCAATCACCCTCTGGTCAAGTCCTTCATAATGTCCGCAAATTAAAATAATATGCTTTTCTTTGGCAAGTCTTTTTGCTGTTGACTGCCTGAAGGTCTTTCCCTGTGGTGATAAATATATGGTTTTTGGTTTATAGTCAAGTTGCTTGGTTATACTTTCCCAGGCTGAATAGACAGGCTCTGCCTGCATAACCATTCCTGCGCCACCGCCGTATGGGTAGTCGTCAACCCTGTTATGCTTATTGCCTGCAAAATCCCTGATATTCGTATAATTGATTTCAAATATTCCCTTATCCTTAGCTCGTCCGATTATACTCTCTCCGAGAGTTCTTTCAAACATTTCAGGGAATAATGTCAGAATATCAAATCTCATTCGTCTATCAATCCTTTTAAAAGCTCAACCTTAACAATCTTATTTTCAACATCAATTTCTTTTACAACATCATCAATTACAGGTATAAGCAAGTTCTTCTGTATATCAGACTTAAGCTCATATACATCATTACTTCCCGTTTTAATGACATTATCAATTATTCCTAATTCTCTTCCCTCTAAGGTAACAACCCTGCAACCTAAAAGGTCACAGATATAATGAACTCCCTCAGGAAGCTCACCTAAATCAGCTCTGTTTACAACAACCTTTACGTTCCTGTATTTTTCAGCCTCTTCGATTGTGTCAATCCCTTTAAGTGTCAAGAGAACACAGTTTTTATGGTACTTCACATTTTCAATTTCAAAGCTTTTATCATTCAAAATTACTTCACTTAAGTCATCATACATATACATATCATCGCACCAGGGCTGTACCTTAAGCTCGCCTCTTAAGCCTCTTGTATTTACAATCTGACCTATTTCAATAGTTTTTTCCATAATAAACCCCACAATTTTAATTATGACGAAGAGGCTGTTTGTAAAAAAACAACCTCTCCGCTTTAAGTCTTTTAGACTATTTCCACTACTACCTTTTTGTTTTCGTGGCTTGCAGCAGCCTTAACAACAGTTCTTATTGCCTTAGCAATTCTTCCCTGCTTTCCGATAACTTTTCCCATATCGTCGTCTGCTACGTGAAGCTCAAGAACAACTGTGTTATCATTTACAGTTTCCTTAACTTCAACAGAATCAGGGTCTGAAACCATAGATTTTGCAATAAATTCCAAAAGTTCTTTCATGGTTATTCCCTCCTATAAAATTAGATGATGCCCTTGTTCTTTAAAAGGCGCTTTACTGTATCTGTTGGCTGTGCACCGTTCTTGATCCACTTCTGAACCTTTTCAGCGTCAACTTCAACAGCAGCAGGTTCTACCATTGGGTTGTATGTTCCAACTTCTTCGATGAATCTGCCATCTCTTGGGTATCTTGAATCTGCAACTACTACTCTGTAGAAAGGAGCCTTCTTCGCACCCATTCTTCTTAAACGAATTTTTACTGCCATAATTTTGTTCCTCCATAAATATATATTTTATTAATTATTTTTCATTAGTTAAAACTTTGGAAATCCCATATTCTTCGGTATTCCCATTTTGCCGAGCCTTTTCATTTTCTTATTCATATTCATTCCTGAAAACTGCTTCAGCATTTTCTGCATCTGTTCAAACTGTTTTATAAGATTATTTACCTGGGCTACTGTTGTACCGCTACCCTTGGCAATTCTTTCCTTACGCTTTGGCGTAATCTTATCTCTCAGTTCTCTTTCCCCCGGTGTCATTGACTTTATGATTGCCTCAACTCTTAAAACTTTCCTGTCGTCTAAATCAGCATTTTCAAGAGCCCTTGCATCTACCCCCGGAAGCATTTTTGCTATCTGGGATAATGGGCCCATATTCTTCATCTGTTCAAACTGTTCTAAAAAGTCGCTGTAATTGAAGGTCTGGGTTCTCATTTTCTGTTCAAGCTCTACAGCTTTCTTTTCATCAAATGCCTGTTCAGCCTTTTCAATAAGAGATAAAACATCTCCCATTCCTAAAATTCTTGACGCCATTCTGTCAGGATGGAAAACCTCAAGGTCTGTAAGCTTTTCTCCCATACCGCAGAACTTAATCGGCTTATTTGTAACTGCACGGACAGAAATCGCCGCACCGCCTCTTGTATCACCGTCAAGCTTTGTTAAAATTACGCCGTCAATATCAAGCTCATTATTAAAGCTCTCCGCCACATTAACTGCATCCTGACCTGTCATTGCATCAACAACAAGCAAAATTTCTGACGGATTTATTTCAGCCTTAATATTTTTAAGCTCCTGCATCATCTCTTCATCAACATGAAGTCTGCCCGCAGTATCTATAATCAGAATATCATTGGAATGAAGCTCCGCGTGTCTTAAAGCCTGCTTTGAAATATCAACAACATCCGTTGAACCCTCAACTGTGAAAACTGGAATCTGTAACTGTCCGCCTACAACCTGAAGCTGTTTTATAGCGGCGGGACGATATACGTCGCAGGCACAAAGAAGTGGTCTTTTGCCCTGTTTCTTAAAAATTCCTCCAAGCTTTGCAGCAGTAGTGGTTTTACCTGCACCCTGAAGACCTGTCATCATAATAATTGTCGGTGGTTTAGAGGAAATCTGTATCTTCTCCTCTTTCTCACCCATAAGCTTTACAAGCTCTTCATTAACTATTTTAATAACCTGCTGTGCCGGTGTGAGAGATTCCAAAACCTCTGCACCCTTGGCTCTTTCGGATACTGAATTTATAAAATCTTTAACAACCTTGAAGTTAACATCTGCCTCAAGTAAAGCAAGTTTAACCTCTCGCATTGCATCTTTCAGGTCCTTCTCGGAAACTTTTCCCTTACCCTTAAGTTTCTTGAAAGTACTCTGTAATTTTTCAGCTAAACTTTCAAATGCCATGGAAAAAATCCTTTCTAATATTTATCGTTTATGCCCTGAATTTTATCAATTACTTCGTTTATAAGTTCCTTTATTTCTTCGGAGTCTGTCTTTTTGAGGACTGTTTCAGCTATTTCACTTACATTCTCCAAATCCTTCTTTATTTCAAGAAATTTTTTAACAAGTCCCAGGTCATCTTCCATCTTATAAAGCACATTCTCAGCCCTCTTAATATTATCACGGACGCCCTGTCTTGTTATCCCAAGAATATCTGCAATCTCAGCCAAAGACAAATCGTCATTATAATAAAGATTTACCGCCTCTGCCTGTTTCTCGGTGAGAATGTTTTTATAAAACTCAATTAAAAGCCCGATTTCAACAGTTTTTTCCATAGAAACTGCCTCCAAAAAAATAAGTGTAAAGTAAATATACTTTACACTTATGCATTTTAATACATTTCTATCTTTTTGTCAAGGGTTTTCAGGCATTTTCTTCTGTTTCTAAAATTGCATCTACGAAATCCTCTGCTTCAAATTCCATTAAGTCATCAATTCCCTCGCCTACGCCTATGAGTTTTACAGGAATATCGTACTCATTTTTTATGGCGAAAACTATTCCGCCTTTGGCTGTACCGTCAAGCTTTGTGAGGACTATACCTGTGATATCTGCAGCTTCTTTAAAGAGCTTTGCCTGCATAACTGCGTTCTGGCCTGTTGTGGCGTCAAGAACTAAAAGAACCTCTTTTGAGGAATTTGGCAGTTCCCTGTCTAAAATCTTATAAATCTTTTTAAGCTCTTCCATAAGATTTTTCTTATTATGAAGTCTTCCCGCTGTGTCACAGAGGAGGATATCTGCCTTTTTATTTTTTGCATAGTTTACAGCGTCAAAGATGACTGCTGCAGGGTCGGAGCCCTCCTGCTGTTTTATTATGTCTGCCCCTGCGCGGTCTGCCCAGACTTCAAGCTGTTCAATTGCTCCTGCACGGAAAGTATCTGCAGCGGCTAAAACTACGCTCTTGCCCTGCTTTTTATAATTTGCGGCAATTTTGCCGATTGAAGTGGTCTTTCCTACGCCGTTTACACCGATTACCATTATGACTGCAGGGGTGCCCTGTGTCTCAATTTTCGAGTCTGTGCCCTCTGTTAAAATATTTACTAATATTTCGTGGAGCTCATTTTTGACTGTCTCAGGCTCCTTGATATTCTTTGTGAGAACTGTGTCGCGGAGGCGTTCAATAATTTCCATAGAAGTATTTACTCCTATATCAGACATTATAAGTACCTCTTCAAGCTCCTCAAACAAGTCTTCGTCAACTGTGCGGAAGGCTTTTATTACGCTGTCTAATTTTTCGTTAAAGGAATTCTTTGTTTTGCTGAGTCCCTCTTTGATTTTGCTGAAGATTCCCATTATTCAACTACCTCGTCAATATTTAATGATAAGAGCTTTGATACACCCTTTTCCTGCATTGTAACACCGTAGAGGATATTTGCAGCTTCCATTGTGCCTCGTCTGTGAGTTACAACGATAAACTATGTATCTCTTGCGTAGCGCTTTAAGTATTCTGCGTATCTGAATACGTTTACATCGTCAAGTGCTGCCTCGATTTCGTCCAAAATACAAAATGGTGTTGGTCTTACATTCAGGATTGCAAAGAGGAGTGCGATTGCCGTAAAGGCTCTTTCGCCACCTGATAAAAGGGACAATCTCTGAAGTTTTTTGCCCGGTGGCTGTGCCTCAATTTCAATGCCTGTTTCAAGAACATTTTCAGGGTCAACCAGGGATAATGTTGCCTGTCCGCCACCGAAGAGTTCGGAGAATACCTTATTAAAGTTCTTATTTATAACCTCAAACTGCTTGGAGAACTGTTTCTTCATAATTACCATCATATCGGCAATTACTCTCTCAAGTTCAGCCTTTGCTTTTTCCAAGTCATTTGTCTGTTCAGTCAGGAAATCAAATCTCTCTTTTACATTCTTATAATCTTCAATTGCATCAATATTTATGTTGCCGAGAGCCTTGATTTTATGCTTTAAGGATGCAATTTCCTTGCCTGTTTCAGCAACATTGATTTCCTTATCGCCCTTTATTGCAACTGCATCAGAATATGTGATTTCATACTCTTCCCAGAGGTGATTGAAAATTCCCTCAAGAGTTTCGGAAAGTCTTGTATTCTTCGCTTCCATCTTAGCCTGTTGCTGACTTAAAGCATACATACTTTCGTTTGTATCCGTAATCTCTTTCTGGAGTTTTCGTATTTCTTCTTCCCTAAAATTTCTGTCCTTTGTAAGTTTTTCAACCTCTGAAGTTGCATCCGAAGAATTTTCTTTCATCGACTTAATCTTTTCTGTCATTTCTTCGTTTTCAGCTAAAAGTATTCCGATTTTTTCATTAAGAGCAAGTATTTCGTTATTATTTTCAGCTATTTTTTCATTATATTTACTTAAATATTCAACAACAGACTGTCCCTTTTCATAAAGTACTTCTCTGTCTTTTTCCAGGCTGTTTTTCTCTATGTTAAGCTGGAGAAGAATTTCGCTTAATCTCTGGTTTTCCTTAAGAAGTGCCTCAAAGTCATTTTCCTTTGAGCCGATGCTTTCTTCAAGGTCTAAAATTGCCTTTTCATTTTCAGCAATTTCCTTTTCACAATCATTAACTGTTTTTCCGATATTTTCAATCTGTTCATTGATTGTTTTAAGTTCTTCTTCAAGCTGGTTTCTGCCCTCTGTAAGTGAATTCAAGAACGCCTGAGAATGCTCAAGTTCAGCCTTTTGCTTAATAAAGTCTTCACTATAAATGGCAATATTCTCTCTTGCCTTTTCAGCCTTTGCCTTATATTCTTCTGTATCCTCAGAAAGCTTACTGTATTCCTTTGCCTTTTCTTCAAGCTTCTTGGAAAGGTCGTCAATTTCCTTATCAATGGCTGTAATTTCAGCTGTACGGGACAGGAAGCCTGTGGCCTTATTTACACTACCGCCTGTAATTGCACCGCCAACCTGAATTACTTCACCTGTGAGGGTTACAATCTTAAACTTATAGTTTATTTTTCTTGCCATTAAAACTGCATTATCAATATTATCGCATACGATAATTGCACCAAGCACTGAACTTATAATTTCAGCATACTTTTTATCTGTTTCAACCAATTCCGATGCAATTCCTATATAACCCTTAAGGCTCTTAAATTCTGATACATCAGTTTTTCTGCCCTTGACTGATGAGCAAGGTAAGAATGTGGCTCTGCCTGCTTTTTTCTGCTTTAAGAATTCAATTACAGACTTTGCATCTTCCTCTGTTTCAACAACAATATTCTGTCCCGCATTTCCCAAAGCTGTTTCAATTGCAACAATATACTTATTATCTGTATTTATAAGTCTTGAAAGCGGTCCGTAAATCTTATTGCGGAGAAGATTTCCCTCGTAGGCTGTCATAATTGCTTTGACTGAACCTGCGTAGCCGTCATATTCTTTCTCTAAATCAGATAAAACATTCTTTCTTGAAATAAGCTTATTGAACTCTAAAGTAAGATCAGCTCTTTCAATTGTAATATCCGAAAGCTTTTCTTCCAAATTTTCAGCCTCTGTCTTAACCTTTTCAAGTTCTGCCTTAAAGTCCTCTAAAACCTTTTCCTTTTTTCCTGTTTCAGCCTCAAGATTTTTAACATTTTCACAGAGCTTATCATAGTCGCCCTGTCTTTCAGAAAGCTCGTTATTTATTGTTCTCTTTCTGTTTTCAAAGTTTTCTGTTAAAATCTTTGAATTTAAAATCTTTTCACGGAGTCTGTTTATGTCATTCTGTTTATTGATAATATCAGCCTTGATCGATTCAAGTTCTTCGCTTTTTGCACCTGTGGACAAATCTGTATTCTTGATTTCTTCTTCAATTCCTGAAATCTTAACAGAAATTTCTTCTATTTTTCCAAGGACTTCTTTTGTGTCCTCTTCAATTTTTGCAAGCTGTCCTCTTGCATCCTCTGTTTCGTCATTTAAACCCTTAATTTCAGCTTCAATTCTGGCAATATTTTCTTTATTATGCTCAATATTGGCATTATTGATATTTATCTTATTGTCAGACTCATTTATCTCCCCTAAAAGATTTCTTTCGCTTGTACGGAGAAGCTCAGTTTTTTCGTCAATCTCCGCTATTTCCTTATAGCTTTCATTTATCTTATTTTCGTTCTTTTCTACTGCATTTCGGATTGCCTGAATGCTTTCCTCTGCATCCTTTAATGCCACCTCAATTTCAGCAGTTTCAGCCTTGATTTTATCAATATTTACAACTGATAAATCTATCTCAAGTCCCTTTAATTCCTCACGGAAATTAAGATACTTTTTCGCCTTTTCCGACTGTTCACGAAGAGGCTCAACCTGTCCCTCCAAAGTGGACATAATATCCTTGACTCTTGTTAAGTTTTCTGTTGTGGAGGCAAGCTTTCTCTCCGCCTCATTCTTTCTGTACTTATACTTTGTAATTCCTGCTGCCTCTTCGAAAATCTGTCGTCTGTCCTCGGATTTATTACTTAAAATTTCGTCAATTTTACCCTGCCCGATGATGGAATAACCCTCTCTGCCGAGACCTGTATCCATAAACAGCTCGTGGATATCCTTAAGTCTGCACTGGGACTTATTTATATAATATTCCCCGTCTCCGTTACGATAAACTCGTCTTGTTACAGAGATTTCATCATAATCAAGAGGGAAAAATCCTGTGGAGTTATCAAGGTTTAATGTAACCTCTGCATAGCCCAGGGCTTTTCTTGTCTGTGTTCCTGAGAAGATAATATCCTCCATTTTACTGCCTCGGAGATTTTTTATGCTCTGTTCTCCCATAACCCATCTTATTGCATCGGAAATATTACTTTTTCCTGAACCGTTTGGACCTACAATTGCAGTAATACCAGGGTTAAAATCCAGATAAATTTTGTCTGCAAAGGACTTGAAGCCCTGCATTTCAACACTCTTAAGTAGCATAATCTCCTCCTCTCTACTCACCTAAAAGAGTCCACTCTTCATAGTACTCTTCAAGTTTGTTTTTCATATTCTCAAGCTTTTCACAAAGCTCGTTCATCTTAACATAATCTGAAAAAACTGTTTCCTCTGTCATAGCTTGCTCTGTTTCGGCTATTTCGGTTTCAGTTTCCTCAATAATTTTCTCAAGCTCCTTCAGCCTGTTTTTCCTTTGAACATCCAGCTTGCGCTGTTCCTTGGAGCGATAATCAGTCTTTGGCTTTTCTGTCTTCTCTTTTTCTTCCTTCGGCTTTTTAATCTCCTCTTCCTTTGGAAGATGCTCCATATAATAATCGTATCCGCCGTTATAAATAACTGCGCCGTTTTTTGTGATTTCTATGATTTTGTCAGGAACTTTATTTAAAAGATATCTGTCGTGGGACACGAAAATCAGCGTTCCCTCATAGTCCATAAGAGCTTTTTCAAGAACTTCCTTTGACACCAAATCAAGATGGTTTGTAGGCTCGTCAAGGAGCATTACATTTGCCTTTTCAAGCATTATTTCTGCAAAGGCAAGTTTTGTCCTTTCTCCGCCTGAAATTACCTTTACAGGCTTATAAACATCATCCTGTGAAAGAAGCACGCTTCCTAAAACCTTACGGATTTCTGTTTCAGTTATATCGGGAAATCTGTCCCATAATTCGTCAAGAGCAATTTTCTCGGGGTCAAGGTTTAGATTTTCCTGTTCATAATAGCTTATGGTTGTATTTTTACCCCATTCAATCTCGCCTTTTGTATGAGGGATTATTCCCAAGATTGTTTTAAGAAGTGAAGATTTGCCTATTCCGTTTTCGCCGATAACTGCAATCTTCTCTTTTCTTTTTATATCAAGATTTATGCCCCTGGCAAGAAGCTTTTTCTCTTCTCCCACCTCTACGTCAAGGTCCTCCACCATGAGAACATCCTTATAAGGCTCATGGGTTATATCAAATCTTAATTTCATCTTCTTAAGGTCGCCCTCTGGCTTTTCAATTATCTCCATACTTTCAAGAGTTTTCATTCTTGATTTAGCCATATTAGAAGTTGAC
>JAGAIJ010000122.1 GCA_017626595.1 Clostridia bacterium
TATTGTATTATCATTTATTTTAATATTGATTTTAAGCTTAACGACAGGCTGTTACAGGCACAACACTGTGCCTTCTGACCTTGTAAGAGTTGAGGAAGAAGAGTCTGACTTTAAGGTTGCTGAAGGTTATAAATTAGTATTCAGCTATGAAGAAGAAGATAGCGAAGAACTTCAGGAAAAAATTACTGAGTGTCTTGACATAAGATTTGACGGTGTAAGATGTAAGCTTTATGATATTTATTTTGAAGATGGTAAGCTCTGTGTAAATGTTGGTCATAAATATGACCCTGAAAAGATGAAGGAACTTATTACAAAGACAGGACAGGTTTTTTTCTACGACAGAGATGGAATACCTCTTATGGATAATGACCAGATAAAACACGCCTCAGGTGAATATGGAAATATTTCAGTCGGTAAGCCTGTTTACTATGTAAATATGGCGTTTACAGATGAAGGAATAGAAATGTTCCACGATATTTCTGTAAGATATTCAAAAAGGACAAGCTATGATGCAAAGGTTATAAGGGTTTTTCTTGATGAAGAAACAATTTACGCGGCTCTTATGACTAATGAATTACATGCTACAAGTGTATATATTTCAAATGAATTTGATGAGTGGACTGCATATAGCTATGGTGCTATCATAAATTCAGGTGTTCTTCCATGCTCATTAACTTTTGAATCAATGGAAGAATTTGATAACACAACTGAGGATATAGATACCTCTGACGGTACAGGCACCACATTATAAGGAGATTGCTTTTATGAGCGTTTCACGAAACAGATTTATTGCATATTTACTTGCTATTGCTGTTTTTTTACAGCTTTTTGGAATGGCAAGTATTGCATCTGTTAAAACAAAGAATGATGAATTTAATATCGGTCTATCTCAGGCAGGTGTGAGTCTTGCTCCTCCTGCTGAGAAGCCTGTTTATTTCAGCGAAAAGACAGCTGAAAACGGCGTTGTTTTAACTGCTGTTATGACTTGTATTTTAGGAAATATCAAACAGAGCATAATTACAAGCGTTGAAACATACAGGGAGTTTTATCCTGTTTTATCCAGAAAAACCATAGAGGTTTTCAGGGAATAGACAACCCTTTACTTTAGAAATATTATTAAATTTTACATAAGACATAAATTTAGGAGGAAAAAATAGTGTCAAGAAGTATTATTAAATTTGCTGCTATGATTCTTGTTATAGCGCTCTTATCTTTTGTCGCTTTATATGGTCTTGACCTCTCTGATAAATTCCATATGCCTGGTATTTTAGACCCAGATGGTGTTATTCAGGGACTTGACTTAAAGGGCGGCTCAGTTATCGTTTATGAGGCTCAGGTTGAAAATCCAACTGAAGAACAGATGAATACTGTTTCTTCAATGCTCAGAACCCGTCTTGATAGTATGGGTTATCCTGAAGCTACAATCACAAAGCAGGGTGAAAAGAAGGTTCGTATTGAAATCCCTTCAATGTCAAATCCTGAAATGGCTGCTGATTCACTTGGTGCAACAGCACAGCTCCAGTTCGTAGATTACGAAGGTAATGTTATTATCACAGGTAATGAAGTTAAGACTGCTGCGGCTGAATACGGTCCAACAGACTCAATGGGTGCATCAAGCCACTATGTATCACTTGAATTCACAGACGAAGGCGCACAGAAGTTCTCAGAAGCAACAGGAAGAATTGCCGGTTTACCACAGGGACAGAACTTTATTGCAATTGTAATGGACGATACAGCTATTTCAATGCCAATGGTACAGACACAGATTAACGATACAGCTTGTATCATCACAGGTGACTTTACTTCTGAAGCTGCTACAAACCTTGCAGCTAACATTAAGTCAGGTCAGCTTCCTTTCACTCTTGAACAGGTTGAACTCCGTTCAGTATCTGCAACTCTCGGTGAAACTGCTCTTAAGACTTCACTTATTGCAGGTTTAATTGGTTTTATTCTCGTAATGCTCTTTATGCTTTTAATTTACAGACTTATGGGATTAGTTGCTGATATCGCACTTCTTTTATACGTTGCTCTTACAGGTATTCTCCTTGCAACACTTCACATCAACTTAACACTTCCTGGTATTGCAGGTATTATCCTTGCAATCGGTATGGCAGTTGACGCTAACGTTGTTATTTTTGAAAGAATCAAGGAAGAATTAAAGCTTGGTAAGACAGTAAGAGCTGCTGTTGATGCAGGCTTTAACAGAGCTTTAACTGCAGTTATTGACTCTAACATAACAACAATTATTGCTGCTGTAATCCTTCTCTGGCTTGGTACAGGTACAATCAAGGGATTTGGTACAACTCTCTTAATCGGTGTTGTTCTTTCTATGATTTCAGCAATCTTTGTTACAAAGTTCTTACTTAAGCAGATGATTGGTATGAATGTTAAGAACCTCTGGTTCTATGGAATTAAAAAGGCAAAGGAGGAAGTTAAATAATGTTGAATATTACAGGAAATAAAAAAATCTATTTAACTATCCCTGCTATTTTGGTAATTATCAGTATCGTAAGTCTTATTTTTGTAGGTTTTAACCTTGATACAGACTTCGCAGGCGGTATGGCTGTTACTTATAAAATTGAATCCAAATTCACAACAGAAGATGTTACAAAGACAGTTGCTGACGTTTTAGGAAAAGCTCCTACATCTGTTCAGGCTTCAGGTGACGAAGTTGTTGTTAAGTTCGGTTATGACAACAACTTAAAGACTGACGCTGAAAAGTCAGACTACGCACTCGGCAAGCTTGAAGAAATTTCAAAGGCATTAAATGAAAAGTACGGTAGTGTAGTTGAAACAAACAAGGACGTTATTTCACCTTCAACAGGTAAGGAACTTGCTTCAAATGCACTTTGGATGTCAATTCTTTCTGTTATTTTAATTCTTATCTATATCACATTCAGATTTGAATTTGTATCAGGTGTAGTTGCAGTTCTCTGTCTTGCACATGACGTACTTTTACTCTGCGGTATTTACTCAATTTTAAATATCTCAATTGATGTAAACTTTATCGCTGCAGTTCTCACAGTTCTCGGTTATTCTATCAATAACACAATCGTTATCTTTGACAGAATCCGTGAAAACACAAGACACGCTAAGAAGCAGACTTATGCTGAAATTGCTAACAACAGTGTAAACCAGACACTTTTCCGTTCACTCAATACAACAATTACAACACTTCTCACAATCGGAATGGTTTACATCATGGGTGTTACTTCAATCAAGGCGTTCGCAATGCCAATTATTATAGGTATCTTAGTTGGTACTTACTCATCAATCTTTGTTGCAGGTTCAATCTGGTCAATGTGGAGAGATTCTGCTGTTAAGGCAAAGAAGAACTAATTTTAATAAAATTAAAAGAGGCGGTTTAATCCGCCTCTTTTTCTATGTAATTTTTTATTCCGTTGTATATAGCTTTTGCAACTTCCTTTTGGTATTCATGGGTCTTAAGGAGCTCAGCCTCGGTTTTGTTTGATAAAAATCCACATTCAATAAGCACAGCAGGTGACTTGGATTTTTTTAATACATAAATACTGCTTTTTGCATTTTTTGCCTTTCTGTTGTTGGTTTTGTCAAGCTGCAATAATGATTCCTGTATGGTTTCCCCTAAATTCTTGCTTTTTTCATCATCAGCGTAGAAAACCTGTGCTCCTTTATACTTTTCAATCTCAAATTTATTAAGGTGAATGCTTATAAAAATATCACCTTTATTTGATGTTTTAATTCGTTCCTCAAGGTCAGATTTTTTCTGGGACATTCCCTTGGGACGATTTGGGTCAGCTGTGGTTTTGTCCTCTGTTCGTGTGAGAATTACCTTATAGCCGTTGTCCTCAAGATAATATTTAAGTTCTTTTGTAATGCTTAAATTTATATTTTTTTCAGA
>JAGAIJ010000123.1 GCA_017626595.1 Clostridia bacterium
ATCTAAATATAAGTATATTCCAAAAGGATTATAATGTCAAGGACTTACAAGGATTTTTTACATAAAAAAGAGCCTTTTTCAAGGCTCTTTATCTCTTATTAGATTTTATCTTCCTGCATTCATAAAACCAAGGTAACCCTTGTATGCCATATAGATGTCAAACTTGCCTGTTACTTCGTATGGGGAGTGCATTGAAAGTATCGGAACACCACAGTCGATAACCTCCATATCAAGGTTAGCAACAAACTGTGCGATAGTTCCACCACCGCCTAAATCAACACGACCAAGTTCAGCTATCTGCCACTTAACATCATTCTTATTGAAAATATCAACAACTTCAGCTACAAACTCAGCGTTAGCATCACTTGCTCCGCTCTTTCCTCTTGCACCTGTGTACTTATTAAGAAGAAGTCCGCCGTTTAATATTGCAGAGTTTTTCTTTTCTGAAACTTCAGGATAGCTTGGGTCAAGAGCTACACCAACATCAGCTGAAAGACAGATTGAATTTGTAAGACATTCCCTGAGCATGAGGTCATTATAGTTACCAACCGAAAGGCTGATAAGCTTACCGAGTACATTTTCAAAATGCTTGGACTGCATACCTGTGTTGCCCATACTGCCGATTTCTTCTTTGTCAACAAGAAGTGCAATTGCTGTTCTTTCAGGTTTTTCACAGTTAGCAACAGCCATAAGTGCAGGGTATCCGCAAACTCTGTCATCCTGACCGTAGCCTGCAATCATACTTCTGTCAAAACCTAAATCACGGGCTTCAAAAGCAGGCACAAATTCAAGTTCAGAAGTTACAAAATCAATTTCTTCGATACCGTACTTGTCGTTAAGTATTTTAAGGATATTAGCTTTTACTTTTTCAGTTACATCTTCGTCCTGACTTGCAATATTACCTAAAATCACATTAAGATTTTCTCCTGTGAACGCCTCGCCGAGAGTCTTTTTCATCTGGTCCTGCGCAAGATGCGGTAAGATATCAGAAATTGTAAATACAGGGTCAGAAGGACTGTCCCCTACATTAATTTCAACTGTTTCTCCGCCTGGTTTTACCACAACACCGTGAAGTGAAAGGGGAATAGTTGTCCACTGATACTTCTTAATTCCGCCGTAATAATGTGTCTTAAAGAGAGCAATACCGCTGTCCTCGTAAAGTGGGTTTGGCTTTAAATCTATTCTTGGTGAATCAATATGTGCTCCAACAAGATTTACGCCCTCTGTAATTGGCTTTTCACCGATTACAGCTGCAAAAATTCCCTTTCCGCGATTTACATAGTAAACTTTGTCTCCGGCTTTAAGGCTGTCAAACTTTGAAAGCTCCTTAAAACCAGCCTTCTCTAAAACCTCTACAGAACCCTTTGCAAACTCCCTTTCAGTTTTATAATCGGTTATAAACTTTCTGTAGTCCTCACAAAAAGAGAAAACCTTTGCCTTTTCCTCTTCTGTTATATTGTCAAATCCATTTTTTCTTTCATAGAATAAGCTACTCATTATTGCCCTCCTCATAGATTTTTTTGTATATTTTATAGGTTGTTGTAACCTTTTTTACATAAAGCTCTGTTTCGTTAAATGGAATATTTTTAAGCTTTCCTAAATGGTCTGTAATTTCAGGATTAGAAAGCCATTTATCCACATTTCCTATACCACCGTTATAAGCCGCCAACGCTGTATCCAATACCTCATATTTGTCTATAAGCTGTTTAAGATAGTAACATCCAATTCTGATATTCGCCTCAGGCTCAAATATTTCATCAGGGATATTATACCCAAGTTTGTTAATACCATTACAGTAATAGGCTGTTTCATCCATAAGCTGCATAAGACCTTTGGCGCCCGCCTCTGACTCTGCGTCCTTATTAAAGTTACTTTCCACCTTAATCACAGAATAAACAAGATATGGGTCAAGCCCCGTCTCACTTGAATATTTCTCTACATATTCCTCATATTCCGTAGGGAAAAACATTGACGAAACAATCTTTACTCCGTCATAAAATGCGAAGAATATTACTGCGGCGGCAATAACAAGAAAAATTATTAAATTGAAAAAGCTCTTAAGACAACAGGATTTTCTCCTTGCCAAATCTATCAGTCCGTTTCCTTTATTTTATCAAAAATTTCCCTGACCTGTTTCTTCATTTCGTCAAGGTCATTATTCACAATCTGGTATGTAGTTTTCTCCTTTAAAACCGCGTCAGATGGCTGATTTTTAACTCTGGAGTAAAACTCTTCTTCCGTCATATTGCTCCTTAATTTTACCCTATCAAATCTCTTATCCATATCAGCTAAAACCGCCACTGTTGCATCACATTTTACATCGAAATCAGGGGCAAAAAGCAGGGGTACATCAAGGACAATGATTTTGTCGGAATTTTGGGAAATAAGTCGTTTTATGTGATTTTTCACGAATTTGTGAGTAATTTTATTCAAGATTTCAAGCTGTTTTTCATCAGAAAAAACGATTTTTGCCAAAAACTTGCGGTTTATTTCCCCTGTTTCAAGAAGAATTTCCTCGCCGAAAGTCTTCACAATTTCAGAATAACATTCCTCACCTTTTTCAGTCTGGCGTCTTGAAATTTCGTCTGCATCAATTACAAATGCACCTAAATTTTCAAACTCCTTTGACACAGTACTCTTCCCTGCACCAATTCCGCCTGTAACACCTATAATCATAGTATCACCTTATTAGTTTTTTACTTTCTTTAAAAGTTCAGTAACCTTTTCGTCGTTCACTTCTGTAACAACATCGAAAAGCCCTTCTACCATTTCTAAAACTGCACCCTGCTTAATTAAATCCTTAATGAGTGCAATCAGTGTATCATAAAATCCGTCTAAATTCAAAACTACAATAGGAGTATCAATTCTCCTGAGATATTTAAGAGTTAAAACCTGGAAAAATTCGTCCATTGTTCCAATACCGCCCGGAGCAATAAAGTAAATATCAGCGTGCTTTTCCATAAGTGTCTTTCTCTCGCTCATTGTATCAACAAGCACATTATTATCGCAAGGGAAGATAGCTTCAAAATCGCCCATGAAATCAGGTGCAACACCCATTACATATCCGCCGTTTTCCTTTACGCCCCTTGCAATAGCACCCATACAACCTGAACCGCCAGCACCGTAAACAAGAGCATATCCGTTATCAACTAAAATCTTACCTAAATTTTCAATCGCCTTAATATGCGTGCTTGCAATTCTGTCATTTGCACCGCCGTAAACACAGGCGTAAAATCTCTTTGACATAAAATCTCCTCCTGTCTATTTTTCTCTGTTTTTCCTTGTATAAAAATCACAGAGTTCATTTATTTTATCAGTAAATTTTGCAATATCCTTATTTGTCATACCTTTAGAAAGCTCTGCAACAGTCTTAAGGCGACTGCAAGCATCCATAAGTCTTGAAAAAGCGTGGTCAGCTCTTCTTCTGCCCTCTGAAACAGTTGTAAGTTTTACAATCTTTCCTCTTTCAATACATTCATTTGTGATTAAATCGTAACAATCACCGCTAAATGGTGCTACCGCATCAAACTTTAATCTGTCATACACAAAGGCGGCAAAATTATCACAAACTATATCTGCGCCGTGATTTACAAAAACTCTTTCGGGAGCTTTTGACATTCCGCCAAGCCAATCAATAAGCATATCCCTGTCGGCGTGACCGCTTATGCCTGCAAGATTTTCAATCCTTGCATTAACGGAAATCTCTTCACCGAAGAGGTTAACCGACTCTGCACCTGAAACAAGCTTTCTTCCTAAAGTGCCTTCTGCCTGATAACCTACAAATAAAACTGTACTCTCTTCTCTCCAGAGGTTGTGCTTTAAGTGATGTCTTATTCGACCTGCCTCACACATTCCTGAAGCAGACAAAATAACCTTTGGGGAC
>JAGAIJ010000014.1 GCA_017626595.1 Clostridia bacterium
ACATATTACGCACTTAAAGATATTCCTGTAACACATAAGTATATTACTGTTGCAGGTGAAGTTGAAAATCCTGTTACCCTTAAGGTTCCAATCGGAATTTCACTTAAGGAAGTTGTTAAACAGGCAGGTAAGATTACCTGTAAGGATTATCAGTATTTTGTCGGCGGCCCTATGACCGGACGACTTGGTAACGAATATGAAACTGTTACCAAAACTACAAACGCAATATTAATATTGCCAAAAAATCACAGCATTATTCAAAAGAAAAATGCAGACCCGTCCATTGACTTAAAACGAGCTATGGCTGCTTGTTGTCAATGTCAGATGTGTACGGATTTGTGTTCAAGAAACCTTGTGGGACATCCAATTGAACCTCATATGTTTATGAGATACACAACAAACGGTGTCACAAAGGATGTAAAACCTTATCTTGACACATTTTACTGTTCAAACTGTGGTATCTGTGAGCTTTATGCCTGCTTCCAGAATCTTTCACCAAGAAGTCTTATTCAGGCTTATAAAGCGGAATTACAGAAGAAGGGTATTAAACCTGAAAATCCTGTAACCACAGCTGTTAAAAAAGAAAGAAATTATCGGACAATTCCTATGAAGCGACTTGTTCAGCATCTTGGACTTACAAAATATAACGTAAGCTCACCACTGGACGAAAAAGAGATTAGTGCAAAAAGGCTTAAAATTGCTTTAAGTCAAAGCATCGGCGCTCCATCAATGCCGATTGTAAAAATTGGTGATACGGTTGACAGAGGGCAAAAAATTGCAGATTTTGACGAGAAAAAGCTTGGTGTTGCACTTCACTCGCCTGTCAATGGAATTATTGAAGATATAAACGATAAATTTATAGTTATTAAAACTAATTAAGGAGGATATATTGTATGGCTAAAGCAATAGGAATGGTTGAATATAAGACCGTTTCCACAGGTGTACAGGCTGCTGATATGATGATTA
Organism: Clostridia bacterium; assembly: GCA_017626595.1. GTDB lineage: Bacteria > Bacillota > Clostridia > Monoglobales > Monoglobaceae > RGIG8709. Next base: position 967 of record JAGAIJ010000014.1, read on the forward strand.
AAACAGCAGAAGTAGATGTTATTGAAGCCCAGACAGTATGTCCGGGTAAGTATATTGTAATTATTTCCGGGGAAATAAGTGCTGTAAAGGCTTCTGTTGAAGCTGTTCAGACAAATCTTGGGGAACATCTAACAGACCATTTTGTACTTGGTAACCCTCATGAATCAATTTTCCCTGCAATTTTCGGAGCAAATCCAATTGACAATCCAAAGGCACTTGGGGTTTTGGAAACATTCTCTGCTCCGTCAATTATTGTTGCTGCTGATGCGGCTGCGAAAACATCTCTTGTTGATTTGATTGAACTTAGAATCGCAAGAGGTATGTGCGGAAAATCATTTATGTTTATAACAGGTGAAATTGCCGCTGTTTCGGCTGCTATCGAAAGAGCACAAGAAGAAGTGTCAAAGTCAGGCTGGTTCCTCGACAGTTCTATTATTCCTAATCCTGACCCTAAACTTTGGGAAAGTATTATATAGAGGTGTAATATGGCTGGGAATACAGAATACAAAAACAAATATAACACAGAAAATTATGACAGAGTTAATTTAATGCTTGAAAAGGGCCTTAAAGAACTTGCCAAGGAAAAGGCAAAGGAAGAAGGACTGAGCCTTAACTCTTATCTAAATAAATTATTAAAGGACGACCTTAAAATAAACCATAAACAAAAACGAAACTCAAACGAGATGGATATATTCTTATTTTAGAGAGGTATTAGTATGGAAATCAATGAAAAGTACATCAGCGAAATTGTTGAACAGGTTATGAAAAATGTTAATGTATCAGGCTCCGGTTCAAAGCGTCTTCACGGTGTTTTTGACACAATGACAGAGGCTCTTGAGGCTGTGCAGAAGGCATATAAGCTCTGGAGAGGTTATTCAATCGAACAGAGAGAAAAGGTTATTGCTAAAATTCGTGAATTTACTCTCAATGAAGCTGAAAACCTTGCAAGACTGGGCGTTGAAGAAACAGGAATGGGAAGAGTTGAAGACAAGATTATCAAGCATCAGGTTGTTGCAAATAAAACTCCTGGTACTGAAGACCTTGAAACAAAGGCTTTAACTGGTGACGACGGCTTAACTCTTATCGAGATGGCTCCATTCGGAATTATCGGTAGTATTACACCGTCAACAAACCCAAGCTGTACGGTAATCTGTAACAGTATATGTATGCTTGCCGGAGGTAACTGTGTTGTTTTCAATCCGCATCCGCACGCAAAAAGAATTTCTGCGTATGCCGTTGACCTCGTAAACAGAGCCGTACTTGCGGCAGGAGGTCCTGAAAACATAGTAGTAACCGTAGCAAACCCGACAATGGAAACATCAAATATGATGGTTAACCATC
>JAGAIJ010000124.1 GCA_017626595.1 Clostridia bacterium
AATTTATTAAAAAGCTTGACAAAATAAGGTTTCTGTGATAAAATTTGTTGTAATTTCAAACGCTGGGATGCGGAATAGTACGCGAAACTTTTCGCCTTGAGAGAGATGTCGGATGGTGCGAGACATCGGGAGAATTTTGCTGAACTCACCGCGGAGCGGTTGCCATGAACCTACAGTAGTGGCAGACGGGAACTCCCGTAACAGAGTTGAGATGTGTTGGCATCTAAAGGGCATCCTTATCGGATGAAGAAGAGTGGTACCGCGGAAACATTTGACTTTACGTTTTCGTCTCTTTGAAGGAACAAAGAGACGGGAGCGTTTTTTTGTTGGTAAACCTTATTTTATATATCGAAAGGAGTTTTCAAAATGAAAACAATCAAAATCACAGACATTACTCTTAAAAAACTTTCAGAGGACAGAGAGGTTTCTCTTCTTTTCCGTGAAAAGTCAGCAATTGCTAACTGTGCTGATGCACTTGGAGTAAATGCTATTGAATTGCCTGGGGTAAAAAATCTTCGTGAGGATACAATTATATATAAAACAATTGCACAGAATGTGCAGAAGGCTACTCTTTCTGTTCCTGTGGGCTTTAACAAAGAAGATGTGGAGTCCGTATGGGAATGCATAAAAGATGCAAAAAAACCTCGCCTTCAGGTAGAACTTCCTGTTTCCACAATCCAGATGGAATACACATACCACGTAAAGCAGGCTGTTATGCTGGAAAAAATTGCTGAGCTTGTAACAGAAGCAAAGAAATATTGTGATGATGTTGAGTTTTCCGCCCTTGACGCAACAAGAGCAGACGATGACTTCCTTGTAGCTGCTGTAAAAGAGGCTGAAAAGTGCGGTGCAGGCATCGTTACAATCTGCGACGATGCAGGTGTTTCAACACCTGAGGATATTGCAAATATAGTTGCAAAGCTCAAGGAAGCTGTAAATATTCCTGTTTATGTTCAGGTTTCAGACCGTATAAATATGGGTGTAGCTTCTGCTTTTTCTGCAATTTCAAAGGGTGCAGACGGTATCAAGTGTGCCATGACAGGAAAGGATGCTCTCTTAACAGGAGAAATCTCCGACGCAATAAGCGTTTGCGGAGCACAGATTGACGCCGAAATCAATCTCGATACTACAAAAATTCATGCAAGTATTGACGATATGCTTTCAAACATCAACCACGAAAGCTATGAAAACGAAAAAACTGTCAGCGAAAAGAAAAAGATTCTTTTAGATTCTGATTCAACAATGGCACAGGTTTCTCAGGCTGCTGAAGTTTTAGGCTACGACCTTTCAGATTCAGATATGGGAAATGTTTATAAAGCACTTATGCAGGTATGCGAAAAGAAGGGCGCTGTAGGTTCAAAGGAATTTGAAGCTTTAATTGCAAGCTCAGCTATGCAGGCTCCATCTACATACCATTTTGAAACATACACAACAACAAGCTCTAACGTGACAAGCTCTATGTCACAGGTTATTCTCAAATGCAATGACGAAATTATGAGCGGTGTTGCAAACGGAGACGGTCCTATCGACTCCGCCTTCCGTGCAATCGAACAGTGCGTAGGCCACCACTACGAGCTTGACGATTTTCAGGTTCAGTCTGTGACTGAGGGAAAAGAAGCTTTGGGTTCAGCCTTAGTAAGACTCCGCAACAACGGAAAGCTCTACTCAGGCAACGGCACTTCAACAGATATTGTTGCTGCAAGTATCAGGGCATACATAAATGCTCTTAACAAAATCGTATTCGAGGAGGAATAACCGATGAAAATTGTTTTTTCCACAAAAAATGTCAGTCGCGGAACCTTTCTCGATACCTGCCGATATGCCTTTGATTACGGATTCCAGGGCTTTGAAATCTTTGATGCAATCAAAGAAAGAGGTTCACATCACGACAGCATTTTAAGACGGGACCGTATTGCCGATGCTAAAAGAAAGCTTGTAAACAGAAATCTCGCTGTTTCAGCTCTTCGTATGCCTGACGGTATTGATAACGAAAATACAACTGCGGAGTTAATCACAAAATATGTTGATATGGCTATTGCATCAGGTATAGAAAACGTTATTGTACGTATTGACAATGAAATTTCTTTTGATGTTTTAGATGAAAAGCTTTCCTGCGCTATCAGAAAAGCCGAAAACACAGATGTCAACATTTTATTTGAAACTGTGGGAGCACTTGCAAACACAGAAAATGTTCTTGATATAATCAATCACTTCTCCTCTGCTGTAATCGGTGCATCATGGAATGTAAGAGGCACATATTTTGATGCAGGTGAGACATCTGAAGCAACAATCAAAACTCTTGGTGCTTACATAAAGTATGTCCGCCTTGGAGATATGAAGGACGGCAGAACTGTGCTTATAGGCGAGGGCGAGCTTGATGTTGCAAAGCTTATAAATTCACTTTCATCCCTTAACTATGAGGGATATATCTGTGCTGCATGGAATGATGAAATTAACGATGCTGACATTGTTTTAACTCATTTTGCAAACTATATTTCACAGCTCAATCGTGAAAAGAAGTCCTTTGACAAGGCATATTATAACAGGGATAAAACAGGTACTTTCGTATGGAAAAAGTATGATGTTATTGACGCTACTTTCTCCGATGTACTTGACACAATGGCTGAAAAATATCCTGACCAGTATGCTTTTAAGTATCCTACACTTGACTACACAAGAACCTATGAGCAGTTCAGACGCGATGTTGACGAATGTGCTGCGGCTCTTATCTCTCTTGGGGTTAAGGCAGGAGACCATGTTGCTGTGTGGGCCACAAATGTGCCACAGTGGTTTATTACATTCTGGGCAACTACAAAAATCGGCGCTGTTTTAGTTACAGTTAACACAGCCTACAGAATTCACGAAATTGAATATCTCTTAAAGCAGTCTGACACTCATACTCTTGTTATGATTGAATACTGCAAGGATATCAACTATAAAGAAATTATTCAGGAGCTTTGCCCTGAGCTTGAAAATCTTGAACCGGGCAAGCCACTTTATTCAAAGAACCTCCCGTTCCTCAGAAATGTTGTAACAGTTGGCTTTGATATGCAGGGCTGTCTTACATGGGAACAGATGCTCTCCCGTTCTTCTCTCGTTCCTCGTGAAGAAGTAAGAAGACGCGCTTCTTTGGTTAAGCCTGACGATGTATGTAATATGCAGTACACATCAGGTACAACAGGCTTCCCTAAGGGCGTTATGCTCACACACAGAAACATTGTAAACAACGGTAAAACTATTGGCGACAGAATGGATTTATCCACAGCTGACCGTATGATGATTCAGGTACCTATGTTCCACTGCTTCGGTATGGTACTCTCTATGACTTCTACTATGACCCACGGCGGAACACTTTGCCCTATTCCGTATTTCTCACCTAAATCATCACTTGCCTGCGTGAACGATGAAAAAATCACTTGCTTTAACGGTGTTCCTACAATGTTTATTGCAATGTTTAATCATGCTGATTTTGCAAAAACTGATTTCTCACATATAAGAACAGGCATTATGGCAGGGGCTAACTGTCCTGCTGACTTAATGCGCCGTGCTGCAGATGAAATGAATATGAAAGAAATTATATCTGTTTACGGACAGACCGAGGCATCCCCTGGCTGTACCATGGGCGAAGTCAACGAGGATTTAGACCACAGAGTTGAAACTGTTGGAAGTGCATTCCCTGGCGTTGAATGTAAAATTATTGACCCTGAAACAGGCGAGGAGCTTCCTGACGGTGAAAGCGGTGAATTTGTAGCCCGTGGCTTTAACATTATGAAAGGCTACTATAAGATGCCTGAAGCAACAGCACAGGCTATTGACGAGGACGGCTGGCTCCATTCAGGAGATATCTGTATGAGAACCCCTGACGGTTATTATAAGGTAACAGGACGTCTTAAGGATATGATTATCCGTGGCGGTGAAAACCTCTATCCAAGAGAAATTGAAGAATTTTATCTTACAAATCCAAAAGTCCGTGACGTTCAGGTTGTTGGTGTTCCTGACGAAAGATACGGAGAGGAATGTTGCGCATGGATTATTCTTCATAAGGGCGAAACTGCCGATGAAAACGAAATGAAGGAATTTGGCTACGCTTCAATTGCAAGACATAAAGTGCCAAAATATTTTATGTTTGTAAATGAATTCCCGATGAATGCTGCAGGCAAAATCCTCAAATATAAAATGCGTGATGAATCCGCCGAAAAGTTAGGTTTAAAAAAATAATCGGCGCTTTTGAAAGGCGATGACAAAATGAAAAACTACAGAATAATAGACGCCCATTGTCACATATATCCCGATAAAATTGCTGAAAAAGCAGCAATGGCTACCCGCAATTTTTATGAGGGTCTTGGCTCTACCCTTGACGGCACAGTATCAACCTTATTAAAGGAGGCAGAAATTGCAGGAATTGACCACTGTATAGTGCAGTCTGTTGCTACAACTCCAAAGCAGGTTTCAAGTATAAACAATTTTATTGCAAATGCTGTTGCTGAGGGAAAGGGAAAGTTCACAGGTCTTGGCACACTTCATCCCGACAGTGAGGACATTAAGGCTGATGTAGATGAAATTATAAGCCTTGGCTTAAAAGGTGTAAAGCTTCATCCCGATATACAGAAATTTAAAATAGACGACTACCGTATGCTTAAAATTTATGAGCTTTGTGAGGGCAGACTTCCAATCCTTATGCATACAGGGGACAATCGCTATGACTATTCAAATCCAAACAGACTTATGCCTGTTCTTGATATCTATAAGGACTTGACAGTTATAGGGGCTCATTTCGGGGGCTGGTCTATCTGGGAAGAGGCTACAAAAGAACTTTATTCATATAAGAATTTCTATGTGGACTGTTCATCCTCTCTTTATTCCATAACAACGGAAACTGCAAGGGAGCTTATTATGACTTACGGCACAGACAGAGTCCTTTTCGGCACAGACTATCCTATGTGGAAGCCTGATGAAGAGGTTGAAAGATTTATGAAAATAGATCTGACAAAAGAACAGCGTCAGGATATATTTTATAACAATGCCGCAAAACTCTTTGATATAAAGTAAAAAATTTATAAAAACCCTTGACAAATTAAATGTCGAGGAGTATAATTTGGTTAAATTTGAATATCACAAAGAA
>JAGAIJ010000125.1 GCA_017626595.1 Clostridia bacterium
ACTTCTAAGATAGCCTGTGCCTGACCCTCTGCAATACGGATTGCAGCCTCTTTTTCAGCCTCAGCCTTAAGAATCTGTGCTTCCTTGTCAGCTTCAGCCTGCAAAATAGCAGCCGCCTTTTCACCTTCTGCAACTAAAATTGCAGATTTCTTTTCACCTTCTGCACGAAGAATTGATTCTCTTCTTTCACGTTCAGCCTTCATCTGTTTTTCCATTGCCTCACGGATTCCTGCAGGAGGAATTATATTCTTAAGCTCAACACGATTAACCTTGATACCCCAAGGGTCAGTAGCCTCATCAAGAATAGCACGCATCTTTGTATTGATAGTATCTCTTGAAGTCAAGCTTTCGTCAAGCTCCATATCACCGATAATGTTTCGAAGTGTAGTAGCTGTAAGATTTTCGATTGCGGACATAGGATGTTCAACACCGTAAGTAAAAAGCTTAGGGTCTGTAATCTCAAAATATACAACAGTATCAATCTGCATTGTAACGTTATCCTTTGTGATAACAGGCTGAGGCGGAAAATCAACAACCTGCTCCTTTAAGGTAACATTCTTTGCAATTCTTTCAATAAATGGAATTTTAATATGAAGACCTGTACCCCAGGTAGTGCTGTACGCACCAAGTCTTTCAATAACAAAAGCATGGGCCTGTGGAACAATCTTAATATTTGATACAATTAAAATAATAATAACAGCAATAAAAATCAATAGTGCCATATTTATTCTCCTTTGCTTTTTTCTACTATTATGTGTGCGCCTTCAATCTTTAATACCTTAACAGTTTCGCCCACATCAATATCCTCGGAGGCTTCAGCTCTCCATATTCTTCCGAGAACCTTAACCTCACCTGATTTGTCAACACCTTCAATTCTGGTAATAACCTCACCAATCTGACCGATGTATCTGTCAGCGTTGGTATTTTCAGTGTTATTGTGAATGTATTTCTTGGTAAAAGGTCGGAGTAAAATTACTAAAACAGCTGAAACTATAATAAAAACAGAAACCTGCAGAATAATGTTGTCTGTAAAATAGGACAAAATCATAGCAAAAATTGCTCCACCTGTGAACCAGATAGAAGTAAGGCTTGAAGTAGCCCCCTCAATCACAAGAAAAATTATTGCAACAAAAAGCCAGAAATAAACGCCCATAATAACAACTCCTTATTATCTTCTGGAACCCCCGCCACCGCGTTTTCCTTCAGTATTACGCTTAATATCGGACATTCTCTCTTCACTGTCCTGCTTAAATTTAAGCATCATATCGTCAAAAGACATACCCTCGGTTTTTCTTCCGAAAGTAACTTCTTCAGGTGCACCAACACGTTCAGGGCTTTTTTTCTTCTCAGGTCTTTTCTTTTTCTGACCGTCCTCTGATGCCCTCTTGATTGACAAACCGATTTTTCCGTTGTCAATGGACACAACCTTAACCTTAACCTCCTGTCCGACAGTTAAGTGCTTGCTAAGGTCTTCAATATATTCTGAAGAAACTTCAGAAATATGAACAAGTCCTGTGGTCTTTTCGCCAAGGTCAATAAATGCGCCAAATGGTGCAAGTCCTGAAACCTTGCCTGTAAGAATGCCCCCAACTTCAATTTCCATAAAAATCCTGCCTCTCTGACACCTTTTCCGTGTCAAGTTTATTTAGTCAAGTCAACAAATACTCTTTCGTCAGCTTTAATAAGTCCAAGCTCTTCCCTTGCAACATTCTGAAGATATTCATCAGTCCCAACCTGACTGAATTCCTCCTGAAGACGCTGATTTTCTTCCTTGGCTTCAGAAATCTGTTCCTTGTATTCATTCGAGATTTCCTTGTATTTGTTAAGCTTGAAAAACTGGGAAGATATAGTAATAACCGAGTAAATTAAAAACGCAGAAACAAGGAGAAACAAAGAAAACTTTTTGTAGTTGATTTTAAGCTTCTTTTCAGACTTTTTTCTCATAACCTACACCTTTCCACTTTTGATATAATAATTATATATTAACGATTTTTGTTTGTCAATAAATAGCTTATATTTTTTTCAACAGTTTCCTTAAAAACCTTAGTCTTATTTTCATTTGCGAAAGGTTAATCTCCCATAGATTTTTAATTTTTCTTCTGCTTTTTCCCGTTCTCCAATATATAATTTTAACAGGTCTAATAATTGCCCGAACAGGTAAAAATAATATTCTGAATATTAAATCAGTAAATTTATCTAGAAAACGAAAAATTTTATTGCCAAATAATATACGATAAAAGAAAATTCCACAAAATAAAGCTACAACACCGTGAAGCCTTATAATTCCGCCGTTTATGTTATAGCCAAACCAAAGGATTGTCCCACAAAGGAAAAGAAGAAAAACTCCATCTTCTATATTGATTATAAAGTCAGGAGTTTTAACTTTTCTTCTTTTAACCCTTAATAAATCATAAAGCAATAATATAACAATCCCCGCCAGAAAGGAAAATAAAACATATTTAAGCTGCACAGCATTACTTTCATACATATTCATCTGTAATCACACCTATTTGAATAATTTAGTCAAAAATCCCTCTTTTTCTTTGTTGCCTTTTACGCTGTAATTTATCTCGTCCACTGTCCCCCATACAACAAGCTCCCCTGTATCAACCACAAGCTTGTTAAGCTTAAAGTTTTCTCCTGACAAAGTTAAAAGACCAAGCTCAGTATCAACAATAACTTCATTTTCATCAAAGCTTTCAACATCCTTTACCCCTGACACAACAGTTTTTTCACGATTTTCAATTGTAACCTTATGCTTTTTCAAATTATCTTCCATGCTTAAAAACCTCCTGTATAAACTAATATATTTTATTCCTGAAAATAAAAAAAAGACCTGTTTCCAGGTCTTTTAAAAATCGTTTATTAGTTTAATGCGTACTTTTTCTTGTAGTCCTCGTACTGCTCAGCAAAGTTGTTTTCGCCGTTTCTCTTTACGCCTCTTAAGTAAGCGTGAGTTTCAAAGTTACCAAGCTGAATTTCAATAACGCAAACAGCAATGTTTGAACAATGGTCAGCAACTCTCTCGAAGTTAGTTAAAAGGTCAGAGAGAATAAATCCCATTTCAGCGGTACAATCACCCTGTCTTAAACGAACAATGTGATTATCCTTGATTTTTCTCTTAAGTCTGTCGATAACCTGTTCAAGAGGCTCAACCTTAGTTGCGAGAGCCACATCCTGAGTTCTTAAAACCTTGAGGGAAATATCAACAATCTCGTTAACAGCGTTAGATATAATCTCTAAATCATGCATAGCAGCGTCAGAGAATTTAAGTTCCTTATCGTCAAGCTCAGTAAAGGCATCAGCAATATTGACAGAGTGGTCAGAAATTCTTTCTATATCACCAATAACGTGAAGAAGCTCAGATGCCTTCTTGCTGTCAGCTTCAGAAAGGTTAGGTGAACCAGAAACCTTAACAAGATATGTGTTGATTTTGTCTTCAAACTTATCAACTTCATTTTCAAGTTCTCTTACCTGATCTGAAATATGAGAGTTGAAATCCTTGAGAAGTGTAGTTGAAAGACGAAGTCCCTGTGTAGCCTTTTCAAACATATCGCAAACAAGGTCAGAACTCTTTTCAACAGCAAAGGCAGGAACAGAAAGAAAACGTTCATCGAGAGCACCGAATAAGTCGCTTTCAGTATTCTTACCCTTAACCGAAACCATAACAAGCTTAACAAAGAGCTTTGAAAGTGGTAATAAAACAAATACAGAGAATACGTTATGAAGTGTATGGAAAATAGCAATACTCACAGGAGTAGCTGTTCCTTCCATAAATCCAAATCCAACAAAAGAATTCCATCCATAGAATGCAAGACAGAATACAATAACCGAGAAAACCTTCATATAAAGTGCAGCAAGAGAAACTCTCTTTGCATCTGCGTTACCGTTTAATGAAGATAAAATACCTGTAACAGTTGTACCAATGTTACAACCCAAAATTACAGGAACAGCTGTCGCAAAAGGAATAGCACCTGTAACAGCAAGAGCCTGAAGAATACCAACAGAAGCTGATGATGACTGAATAATTGCTGTAAGAATTGTACCTACCAAGATACCCATAACAGGGTTTTCAAACATAACAAGAACCTGCTGGAACTGTTCGCTGTCCTTAAGTCCTGATACAGCATCACTCATAATGTCCATACCGAACATAAGAACGCCGAATCCGATTAAGATAGTACCTAAATCCTTCTTTTTATTGCTCTTTGCAAACATAAGGAAACAAATACCTATTACAGCAAGAACAGGTGTAAATGAAGAAGGTTTTAATAACTGTAAAAAGAAACTGCTTTTTCCGTCAATACCTGTCAAACTCAGAATCCAGGAAGTAACAGTAGTACCAAGGTTAGCACCAATAATAATACCCATGGACTGTGAAAGCTTTAAGATTCCGGAGTTAACGAAACCAACAAGCATTACAATTGTAGCTGATGACGACTGGATAACAGCTGTAACAAAGAAACCGAGTAAAAAGCCCTTAAAGTTGTTTGAAGTAAGCTTTTCAAGGATTCTTTCAAGCTTGCCCCCCGCAAGCTTCTTAAGACCGTCGCCCATAACATCCATTCCGTAAAGGAACAGAGCAAGACCGCCAAGCATAGTTAAACATGAAAATAAGTCCATAATTTTCCTCCAAAAATGTAAAATTTTCAAATTTCCCTAAATACAATTATAACACAAGAAACGGAAATTGCAATATTATTTTACAAAATCAGACATTCAAAAATCACTAAAAATACACCAATTATTTCTCAGTAATTTTTCGCAAATTGTCCATTTTTTTATCAAGCTCAGCGCTCATAAATGCACATTCCTTAAGCTCTTCTTCCATTTCAGGAGTAAAAACATAATCCTTTTTATATTTAAGCCTGTGCTCAAGTGTAGCCCAAAAATCCATAGCGATAGTACGAAGCTGAATTTCAACCTTCATAATCCTCTTTTCTTCTTTTAAAAAAATGGGAATGGAAACAATTAGATGAAGACTTCTGTATCCGTTTGATTTCGGATTTGCTATGTAATCCTTTTTCTCGATAAGTGTAATATCATCTTGCTTGAGAAGTGCCTCAGCAAGAATATAAACGTCATCAGGAAAAGGACAAATTACCCTTATTCCTGCAATATCATTCAAATTATCCTCTATTGATTCAATAGAATTTGGAAGACTCTTCCTCTCAAGTTTACCTAAAATGCTTTCAACGCTTTTAAGTCTTGTTTTAATGCTTGAAATAGGATTTCTGTCGTGTTCTAGAGAAAATTCCTCGTTTAAAACATTGAACTTTGTTTCAATCTCCATCATTGCACAACGATAGTAGCTCATAAGCTTAACAAAGTCCTTTGTTTTCTCTTTCAGAAAATTTATAGCGTATTTATCAGTCGCATAAGAAAACTCTTTTTCTAATACATCCTGAAAACTCTTAATATTCGGCATAAAATTCACCCCGATTATATTTTATTTATCAATTGTGAAAACAAGTTGACCTAAGGCATTCTTGCTATCAATAATATCTTCACAAATGTCAAACTGAAAACCAATATTTTCAGCAGAATGAGCATCGCTTGATAAAATAAACTTTCCGCCCTTTGAAAGGATGTAATCAATAATATCCCCTGATGGATAAGGCAATGTTTTATATCCTCTTGAAATTGCCCCAGTGTTAATCTCAAACGGCACACCAAATTTCACAAGCTTATCCAAAGTTTTTCTGTATGCAGAAACATACCTTGGGTGCTTTTCATCAAAGAAAATTCCACCCTCGTTAAACTTTGCAACAATATCAAAATGTCCGATAATATCACAGTCCGTTTTTTCTACAACATCAGCGAGAGTTTCATAATAGGCCTCACAATAAGCGTAAAAATCCCCGTCAAAAAACTTAAGAACATTGTCCCTGAAAATATCAGCCGTATAATCCACATCAAGATATTTTCCGTCTTTTTTTATGTAATGGCAAGAGCCGATAACATAGTCAAAGCCTAAAGTATCAGTATCCGAAAAATACTCCTGCTCAACACCGCAGAAAACCTGAATTTTATCTTTGTATTTTTCTTTAAGGGCGTTTACTTCAGAAATAAAATCGGAAACCTTATCTTTTTTAATGCAAAAGCCCTCGTCAAAAAATTGATAGGAATGAGCGCAGATTCCGATTTGCTTAAGCCCCTTTTCAATGCCTGACAAAACCATTTCTTCAGGAGTATTATGTCCGTCACAAAAGGTAGTGTGCATATGAAAATCAGAGTAAATCATACCATTTTCTCCTGCTTAACTTTGTGGTCAATAACGTGCCTTGAAGCAAGCTCCTTATGAATATCCTCAAGAGAAATGCCCATTTCAATCATAAGCACCATTGTGTGATAGCAAAGGTCAGCAATCTCATAAATAGTTTCTTTTTTATCGTCAGACTTGGCTGCAAGAATAACTTCGGTGCACTCTTCCCCTACTTTTTTCAGGATTTTATCCATACCTTTTTCAAAAAGATAAGTTGTGTAAGAGCCCTCTTTCTTTTCAGTTTTTCTTCCTCTAATAAGTTCCATTAGTCCCTCATAGGAAAAATCCTGAAGCCCCTCATTAGTGAAAATTCTGTTTTCAAAACAAGAGAAAGTTCCTTTGTGGCAGGCAGGGCCCTGAGGCTCAACCTCCACAACCAAAGCATCGTTGTCACAGTCAGCAGTAATTGAAACAATGTGCTGATAATTTCCGCTTGTTTCACCCTTAAGCCAAAGTTCCTGTCTTGAACGGCTGAAGAAACAGGTCATTTTCTTCTCCATTGAAATTTTAAGACTTTCCCTGTTCATATATGCAAGAGTAAGGACCTTTTTTGAAACAGAATCCACAA
>JAGAIJ010000126.1 GCA_017626595.1 Clostridia bacterium
ATTTCAAAGGACGTTCAGGTTTACAGCGTAGACACAACACTTACAAAGAACAAGGTATCAGCTGCTGAAATTGGCGACATTCAGGCGTATGATGAAGACGAAGGAAACAGAGTATTCGTAAAAATCTACAAAGATGTTGTTCAGGAAGTTGTAATTATAAAATAACAGAATAACAGATGCTCTTAATATCTTCTCTATACAATTTTCGGCAAAAGGACAGCTCAGGCTGTCCTTTTCCGTATTATGCCAAAAACCACAAGATGTTGTGGAATAATTATAGTAATGTTACAAATATTATACAAATTAAAAAGATGTATTGCTAAAAATAAAAGAGTATGTTAATATAAACTTATAGTAATGTATAAAAGCGGAGAAAATATATAAAAAGGAACAAAAATATGATAGAATCATAAAGCTTTGCAAAGTTATGCGGGGCATATAAAAAGTCCTTAAGATACTCCCTTAAAATTAGCGGAAAGGAAGATGAATATGAAAAAAATAATATCAGCGCTGATTGCTGTAGCAACTGCTGTATCAACAATGGTGCCGGTTATGGCGAAGGATACCTTCAGTGACGTAAACGGAAACTATGCATGGGCAAAAGAATATGTTGAGGATATGGCAGAAAGAGGCCTTATCAGCGGCTATACTGATGGTACATACAGACCTGGTATCGACGTTTCAAGAATGGATGCTTTTTCACTTTTTGCCCGTCTTTTGGGTTCAAACAATGAAGCAAACGAAGAAGTCGTTGGTGTTGCAAAGAAAGAGTATGAGAGTGTTTTAAAAGACTATAAGCTTACATATGCAGAAGACGATATTGCATTCCTTTTGTATCGTGGAATTATCACAGAAAAAGAACTTGACAAATATTTTGCAGGAACAAAGAAAACAGAGGCTATGCCAAGATACGAAGCGGCAATTTTAATAACAAAGGCAATGCTCGCAGAAGATGAGGCAGGTAACGAAGTTTTAATTGATATGGACTATACTGACGTCAGCGAAATTCCTAAAGAAGCAAAACAGTATGTTTATTATGTGACTCAAAAGGGAATAATGTCAGGAACAGGGGACGAAAAGTTCTCACCTAACACACCGGTTCAGCGTGGACAGATTGCAGTTATGCTTTCAAAGACTGCAAACAGCGCAAACTACTACTTCGAAGTTACAAAGCTTGAGGATGTAGATCCAGATGCAAACAACATCAAGATTTCAGACTACGATGCTGAAATTGGATATTCAAAGGACACTGTAATCTTTAAAGACGGTGAAATTGTAGAAGATAGCGAGCTTTTACCTGGACAGACAGTAGTTTTAACATATTCAGAAAGTGACTCTGATGTAAGAGTGGTTTATATCGATATTGTGGCAACAGAGGTAACTGACACACTTGCAGTTATTTATAAGGGCTATTCGAGCTCAGGCGGAACACTTACAGTAAGTGCAGAAGACCCTGTAACAGGTGATACAGCTCAGTATGAATGTAGCCCAAATGCAATTATAACAATTGGCGGTGAAGTTCTTAATATCAATAAGGTTAAGGCTGCTGAATATGTAACATTGGGATTTGCAGGGGATGTAGTTATTGAGATTACATCACTTTCAAAAACACAGACAATAAGAAATGCGAAGCTTACAGGCATCAGCCCTGAAGGAAAGATAACAATTTCTCACGAAGACAAGGAATATGACGGAATGACATATGCTTTCTCAAGAGATGTTAACTTTACAAAGGATGGAGATGTCGCAGAATTCTCAGA
>JAGAIJ010000127.1 GCA_017626595.1 Clostridia bacterium
AAAAATGAATAAGTAAGATTAAAGGCGTATCTTTAAGATACGCCTTTTTTATTTGGAAAATTCAGTTTCTTTTATATATTCAATCATAGCTTTAAGACTTTTTGACATCCATTTGTTTTTATGATAGATAAGCTGTTTCCAGATTTCAACGTTCATATCGACTATATCAAGGTAACAAAGCTTCCCTGTGTCAATCATTTCCTTTGTGACAAAATCGGGAAGAAAGGAAATCATATCGCTTTGAACAAGGAGGGAGGTTATCATATCTGTTCTTCCGATTTCAAGAATAGGGGTTATATCAAGGGATTTTTTTGCAAGCTCTTTGTCAAAAACCTTTCTGTAGCCCTGCCCGTATTCAGTTAAAATGAAGGGCTCGTTAATAATATCGTGAATGGACAGTCCTTTTTTCTTTGCGAATCTGGAATTTGAATTTGCAACAAAGTGCATAGACAGGGGCTCTTCTTTTGCAATAACATAGTCCTTGTGATAGGAATGGCTGTCAAGAGTTATAATTATATCTGCTTCGTTATGGTCAAGCATATCAAACATAACTGAGGTATCAGCGGTTGTAAATTTCACGGAAATGGAAGGGTGTTTGCTGTGAAAATCAATATAACTTCTCTTAATCATTTCATCGCAGACAGAGTCAGGCGTTACAATGTGAATATGTCCGCTGCAGTCCTTATCTTCATTACTGTTTTCTTTGAACTCCTCTGTAAGCTCGCGGATGCGGTGGGCATAGGAAACAAGATTATGCCCTTCTTCAGTCAGAGTTATAGTGTGGTTTATTCTTTCAAATAAAAGAGTTCCAAGCTCATCCTCAAGCTGTTTTATCTGAAAGGATACGGTTGATTGTGAATAACCGAGCTGAGCTGCAGCTTTAGTAAAGCTTCCCAGCTCTACTACGTTAATAAAAGTGATTAAATTTCTTAACTCCAAGAGTATGCCCCCTATATCGAAAAAATCGATAGTAAACATTAAAACCATTCGTTTGACTAATCTTAAAATGTATTATATACTATGCTTATAAAAAAAGCAAGACCCTGGAGGAAATTCTCATGACAAATGCACAGCTTTACACAATTATTGCTCTTTGTATATACGCGTCGGCAATGGCTCTTATAGGCTGTATAAGTTACGGAAAGTCAAAAACACTTGACGGATTTTTAATTGGCGGAAGAAATATCGGGGCATGGTCCACAGCCTTTGCTTACGGTACATCATATTTTTCGGCGGTAGTATTTGTAGGCTATGCTGGCCAGCATGGTTGGAATATTGGAGTAGGAAGTATATGGATTGGTATTGGTAACGCATTTTTAGGATGTCTTCTTTCCTGGCTTTTGTTTGCAAACAGAACAAGAAAGATGACTAAAAAGTTAAATGCAAGAACAATGCCTGATTATTTTGAAAAAAGATATGACTCAAAAGGAATGAAAATTCTGGCTGCAGTTATTATTTTCGTATTCCTTGTGCCATACTCGGCGGCTGTTTATAAAGGACTTGGCTCACTTTTCAGTGCCATATTCCCTGGAGTTGAAACATGGGTATGGATGCTTATTATAGCCTGTCTGACTTCAGTTTACCTTGTTGCAGGCGGATATATAGCAACGGCGTACACAAACCTCATACAGGGAGTTGTTATGCTCGCAGGGGTTGTATGCCTGATTTTTGCAGTTCTTAATCATGATGCGGTCGGTGGAGTTACAGGACTTATTGAAAATCTGAGAAATTTTGAATCTGTGCCGGGCGACCCAAACCCTACAACAGGTGCTCAGCTTACAAATATCTTCGGCGGTTCATCCTTTAAGTTCCTTTGCTTTAATATTATGCTCACAAGCTTTGGTACATGGGGACTTCCGCAGATGATAGGCAAGTTTTACGCAATAAAGGATACAACTGCGATTAAAAGAGGTACAGTCATTTCTACAATTTTCTGTGTGGTTATTGGCTGCGGCGCATATCTTTTAGGCACAACATCAAGACTTGTTTTAGGAGGAGTTCTTCCTGAAGGAGGAATTGATTCGGTAATTCCTGCAGTTTTAATGGAGGTTTTAGGTGGAGGAGCACTTGGAATTATTTTACTTGCAGTAATTATGATTCTTCTTCTTTCTGCATCAATGTCAACCCTTGAATCAGTAGTTTTAACCTCTGCATCTTCGGTGGCAGTTGACCTTATTCCTGCAATAAGAAAGAAGGAAACAAAGGCAGAAACACAGATGCTTCTTACAAGACTTCTTTGTTTCGCATTTGTAGCTTGTTCATTTATCTTTGCAACACAGAATATTCCGATTATTGTAAGCCTTATGTCATTCTCCTGGGGAATTGTGTCAGGTTGCTTTATCGGACCTTATATCTGGGGACTTTTCTCAAAGAAAATCACGAAGACTGGCGCATTTTCAGGTATAATTTCAGGCCTTTTGGTTGTGGGAGTTTCAACCCTTGTTATTTCCCTTAATTCAGGTTTCAGCGTAGCAGCCTCCAAATCTCCGGAAATGGGTGTTGCTGCCATGGCGGTTTCTCTCGTTGTTGTTCCTCTAGTGAGCGCTGTGACAAAGAACAGAGATGCAAAAAGAATAGATGAGATTTTTACCTGTTATAACGAAGATTAACAAACGAAAAGAGACAGCTTATGCTGTCTCTTTTTTATATTGCAGGGGCAGTAGGATTATGTCGAAAATCAATTATATTGTAAACTACACAAAAAAACGGCACGCTTAATTTTATTTAAGTATAACATACATTCCGTAAAATTGCAAATAGAATCAAGCGGAATTGCTCGTGTAAGACGATAGAATGAATTAAGATGAGATTACTCGGCAATTATTCTTGGAAGCACCACAACATATTTTTGAGCCAATAAAGACAGAACATCCCATAACCGCCATATCAAAAAATGATATACTACAAACAAAGAAAAGGGGGCATAAATATTGTTTAACTGCAAAATGTATGGTATACTAATTTATAGATACTACGATGGTAAAGGAGAATGAAATGAGCGTAAAACCAGAGGGATACTGTCATATATGCGGAAAATATGGCAAACTTTCATTTGAACATATTCCTCCGCAAAAAGCGTTAAATAATAATAAAGCACTCGTTTATACAGGTGAAAATGCCATAAAAAGATACAAGGGAGAAAATGCAAAATACAAGAATCAACAACAAGGTATGGGCGGTTTTACTTTATGTGATAATTGCAATAACAACACCGGAACTTGGTATGCACCGGTATATAACAGAATTGCAAAAGAAGTAGCTAAAAGCTTGATTACGGATAAAAAATTAGAACACGGAGATGTTGTTCAATTTACATTAAATAAATTTCCTGCTTTATCTTTTGTGAAACAAGTTATAACTATGTTTTGTAGTTTATTGCCCTTATCTGAAGTAAAAAAATTAGGCTTTGATGAATTTTTGCTTCAAAAGGAATCAAATAACATTGATAAAAGTTTGTTTGATTTAAGAATGTATTTAACTCCGTTTAATGTTGGACAATTAATGGTAGGTCCAACATCTATAGTAAATAAAACAGAAAATGGGTTTGAAACTATTATAGCTTGTGATTTAGGGGCTTATCCTTTCGGGTTTATATTAAATTTAACCCCTGAAATAGAGTTTGAGTATGGTACAAGTTTGATGAACTTGTTTGATGCTGTATATGATAAGGAATATTCAATGAATTGGCCCTTGATGTATTTGGAAAGAACAAATGACATAATACCAATCCCTCTTCTTTTCAAGCCCTTGCCGAATGTTGATGAATAATAGATATATTGGCCAAAGAAAAATATTTAAATGCATTCAAGACAGACAAGGAGAATAATTTATATAGATTAAGTTTAATAAGGAATGTGAATTTAAAGATGACTTTCAATGTTCCTATCGAGGTCCAAAGACAAATTAAAAATTATGTTGAGGACCTTGGCTACAAAAGTGAGAGTGCATTTTGCTGTGAAGCTATCGAAGAATATCTCTCAAAACTTCAATATGATAGCATAGGTACATACATGAATAAACTGTTGGTTCAGGCGGTAGATTCTACAATTGCAGGTCATACCGACAGAGTCGTTGATATGCTCTACAAGTTAGCTG
>JAGAIJ010000128.1 GCA_017626595.1 Clostridia bacterium
ACAGTGCATTCCGATTTCAAGAAAGAATGGTGCAGTTTCAGCATCAATTCTTAAAACATCTAAAATAATTGTATCCTTTGTAATCTTTTCAGCCATAATAAATCTCTCCTTATTTTGTTTTCGAATTTATTGTACTACATATTGGATTTTTTTTCAAGCATTTTTTGCATTTATCCCATTTACTTTTTATCTTTCCTCAAAACCTGCTCTTTTATAACTTCTTCCTTCGACATTTTTCCCTCTTTCTACATTATATATAATGTAGTGGCACTTTATTTCCCGGGAAATAGTTTGTCCCTTTCTTTTGTCTGTCGAAAAATTTTTTTAAAAAGGTGTTGACAAATCAGGAAGATAGTGGTATTATACTCAGGTAAAGCAGAGGTTTCCACTTCTCTCCTTAGCTTACGGCAAAAGGATTTATCATTTTTATTTTGATTACTCGGTGTGGAAACTTTGTGTTTTCACACTTTTTTATTGCGGAGGTGCTTTGACATAGCTAAGCAAGAATTAATGATTAATGAGGAAATCAAGGACGCTGAGGTTCGTTTAATCGGTCCTGACGGCGAACAGCTTGGAGTTGTTTCCGGTAAGGAAGCACAGATAATTGCTGCTGAACACAATCTTGACCTTGTTAAGATTGCTCCACAGGCTAAACCGCCTGTTTGCAAGGTAATCGACTACGGTAAGTACAAGTTTGAGCTTGCAAAGAGAGACAAGGAAGCAAAGAAAAAGCAGAAGGTCATTGACATTAAGGAAGTCAGATTAAGCCCTAATATTGATGAACACGATTTTATGACTAAAATCAACCAGGGAATCAAGTTCTTAAAGAACGGCGACAAGGTTAAGGTTTCTGTACGTTTCAGAGGAAGGGAAATTACTCACTCCTCTATCGGCAAGGACTTACTTAACCGCGTTAAAGAGGAAATGGCTGAATTTGGCGCTGTGGATAAGGACATCAAGTTAGAAGGCAGAAATATGGCAATGTTCATTACACCAAAGAAAAATTAAGTAAATACTCGGCTTTATGTCGTGAATTTTAATCTAACGGAAGGAGATTTTGATATGCCTAAAATCAAAACACATAAGGGTGCTGCAAAGCGTTTCGGCATCACTAAAAACGGTAAAATCAAGAGAGCTAAGGCTTTCAGAAGACACATTCTTAACAAGAAGTCTACTAAGAGAAAAAGAAAGCTCAGAAAGATGGGATTCTTATCAAGCGCTAATGCTGCTACAATAAGAAGCATGATCCCATACAAATAAATCGAATTATTGAAAGGAGCCTTAAATTATGGCAAGAGTTAAAGGTGCTATGCACACTCGTAAGAGACGTAAAAAGATATTGAAATTAGCTAAAGGTTACAGAGGTGCTAAGAGTAAATTATTCAAGACCGCTAATCAGGCTGTAATGAAGTCACTCTCTTATGCTTATCGTGATAGAAAACAGAAGAAGAGAGATTTCAGAAAGTTATGGATTGCAAGAATCAATGCTGCTGCTCGTATGAACGGCATGACATACAGCGTATTCATGAACGGTCTTAAAAAGAATAATATTGAAATCAACAGAAAGATGCTTGCTGAAATTGCTGTATCTGACCCTGCTGCTTTCACTGCTTTAGTTGAAAAAGTAAGATAATAAAAAAGTTATACCTGCGCGCGTGGGTATAACTTTTTGTGCTTATTATAATAAAAGTTTAGGAGTGATAAATTTTATGCTTAAAGATTTACTTACACCTATAGTTGTTTGGTATTCTGAGACATTTTCTGCATTCGTTGAAATGCTTTACAATTTCTTTATGTCTCTTAATTTTGACATGCTTTCATTATGTCCAATCGATATAAGCTGGATATTTACTATTGTTGCACTGGGCGTATGTTTATTCTATGTTATTAAAAAACGCTATCCTATCGTAACTGACGATATGAATATCGACTACGCTCTTTATGCTGCTATACTCCTCCTGGGAATATTCTATCTTACTACTTACTACGCTAAAATCAGAATTTCCTCGGAATTCTTTATTACATTTAGTTTCCTTACATCTGTTTTATTTGCAAGATATTTCAGCCCAATCCTTTCCTTCTTCTTCGGAATTCTGCAATACCTTATGATATACCTCTTGAACCCATACATCTTTATTCCGCAGATTGCTTTAACCTACGGTTTTGGTTGTATGGTTTACGGTATTTTCCACTACAACAGAAAGGTTTCTTTTATGAGCTGTATTTATTCAAAGCTTATTGTTAATACTGTGGGTAATCTTCTTATTACTTCCACGGCTTACCTCTTCGCTTATAAACAGTTATCTTTCGCATACCTGTTTGCGCTCTATTTAGGAAAAACAATCTTCCCGTTCGTCATCAACATTCTTCTTATGTACGGTCTTTTAGCCGTTGTTGATAAGGTAATTCATTATATAAGGTTTGCAGGACGTGAAGAAGAGGAATTTGATGAGGATGACTACGAGGAATAATCCCTTCAAAATCAGATGAGGTCTAAATATGATACTTGAAATTACAAGTAAGGACAACAAAATAATAAAATCGGTACGAAGTCTTTCTAAAAAAAGCAATCGTGAAAAGATGGGATGCTTTATTGTTGAGGGAAAACGAATTGTGGAAGAAGCAATCCGTGATATTCCTGAAAAAATAGGCTATGTTATTATTTCACACAGCTTTAAAGACAAAAATACCGATACATATAACAGTCTTAACCGTTCGGGACTAAACGTATATCTCGTTCCCGATTATATCTTTGATTCAATCTCTGATACAGAAACTCCTCAGGGAATTTTAGCTGTTTCGGATTTTTGTGATAACAGGATAAACAAAGGCGAAAGACTTTTAATTCTTGACGGAATTTCCGAGCCCGGAAATATGGGCACAATTATCCGCACTGCAGAGGCTATGGGCTTTAACGACATTATCCTTTGCGGGAATGCTGTGGACATATACAGTCCTAAGGTTGTGCGCTCCACAATGGGTTCACTCTTCCGTCTTAACTTTAAAACTGAAAACAACTATGATTTTATAAATCAATTAAAATCAGATGGATATAAGATTTATGCCACAGCCCTTACCTCCTCCCTTTCTTTAGAGGAAGTTGAGCCTTGGGATAAATCTGCAATTGTAATCGGCAACGAAGCTCACGGCGTATCTGAGGATATTCTTTCTTCCTCCGACATCAACATACGAATTGATATGGAGGGGCAGATTGAATCCCTTAACGCAGCTGTTGCCGCTGCAATAACTATGTATAAATTCAAAAAATAAGGAATACTATGGATAAATATGATTTATGGCTTGTTACTGTCTGTAACTTCGAGCCTGAACTTATAAATAAATGCATAGAAGTTTTTGGTTCTGCTGAAAACTTATATACAACAAGCTTCTTTGACGCTGAAAAAACAAAATTATTTGGCCTTAAAGGTCCTGACAAATCCTTTAACAAGGCTGAATCACTTATTCAGCGTTGCGAGGAGCAGGATATACGGATACTTTCCTTTAATGATGAGGAATACCCTGATTTGCTTCGCCATATAAACTGTCCGCCGAGGATACTCTTTACAAAAGGTGAAAAGCTTAACCTTAACAAATATTTCTGTATTTCGGTTGTAGGTACGAGAACTCCCTCTGACTTTGGCGTAAGATACGCTGAAACAATCGGTCATGACCTTGGAAAGTGCGGAATGGTTGTTGTATCGGGTATGGCTATGGGGACTGACGGGGCTGCTCACACAGGTGCCCTTAAGTCAGGCGGTAAAACTGTTGCCGTTTTGGCAGGCGGGGTTGACAGACCTTATCCTGCTATAAACAGAAATTTATATGACCGAATTTTAGAAAACGGTATGGTTATTTCCGAAAGACCTCCCGGTTTTTCAGGAGGAAAATACCTCTATCCGCAAAGAAACAGGATTTTAACCGGTCTTTCCTATGCAACTGTGGTCTGCGAAGGTAAAATTGCCAGCGGTACAAGTATCTCCGCTAAAATGGCAAGAGACAACAACAGGGACATATTTGCTGTTCCGAGTAGTCCTGTCCTTTCAAATTCTGAGCTTCCAAACAGTCTTATTGCTGACGGAGCGAGAATTGTGACAAATACTTATGACATAGTAAGTTCTTATGCGACTTTATATCCTGAACTTCTTGACAATGGTCTAAAACACATATCAAAAAGTTCAAAGGATAAAATATCTCAAGGGGATAACCTTGAGGATGAAATAATCAAATTTATAGAAAACAACGGCGGTTTCGCCTATATAAATGATATAATCGATGGTTGTAACATTGATATAGGTACTCTTTCAGGGAAGCTTATGCTTCTTACAATTGACGGAGTTTTATCTCAGGAAGCCGGCGGAAAATACATCTTAATCGGAGGTTAAAATATGCCAGCTGCATCTACAAAAAAGGCAACCAAGAAGAAAAATCTGGTTATAGTTGAGTCTCCTGCCAAGGCAGAAACAATTAAAAAATATCTCGGTACAAGCTATAATGTTATGGCTTCAATGGGACATTTAAGAGACCTTCCAAAAAGCCAGATTGGTATTGACATCGAAAAGAATTTTGAGCCTCACTATATCACAATCCGTGGCAAGGGCGACCTTATTTCCAAACTTAAAAAGGAAACAAAGAACGCTGCTAAAGTCTTTCTCGCAGCCGATCCCGACCGTGAAGGAGAAGCAATTTCATGGCACCTTGCATCAATCTTAGGCATTGACCCTCAGTCGGATTGCAGAATTACTTTTAACGAAATTACTAAAAATGCTGTTAAAGAGGCAATTACTGCCCCTCGCAGTATAAATATGGATTTGGTTGACGCCCAGCAGGCTCGCCGTGTTCTCGACAGAATTGTAGGCTATAAAATCAGTCCGCTCCTTTGGAAAAAGGTTAAAAAAGGCTTGTCTGCAGGCCGTGTTCAGTCTGCTGTTACAAAGCTTATAGTTGACAAGGAAAAGGAAATTGAAGCCTTTAATTCAGAGGAATACTGGACAATCGAGGCAAAGCTTACCAACAGTCAGGGCAAAACTCCTTTTATTGCAAATTATCAGGGACCTGTGGGTAAGAAAAAGGCTGATATTACCAACGAAACTGATGCAACCAAAATTGCAGATGAGCTTTCAAAGGCAACCTATGTTGCAGAGTCTGTGCAGAAAAGCGAAAAAATGCGTCAGCCTGCTCCGCCATTTACAACAAGTACACTTCAGCAGGAGGCTGCAAGAAAGCTTGGCTTTACAACAAAGCGTACTATGGTTGCGGCACAGCAGCTTTACGAAATGGGACGCATTACCTATATGAGAACTGACTCACTTCGTATTTCTACTGATGCACAGTCCGAATGTCGTGCATTCATCGGTGCAACCTACGGCGACAGTTATGTGCCAAAAACACCAAAGTTCTACAAGACTAAAAAGGCTGCTCAGGACGCTCACGAAGCTATCAGACCTACTTCTATGCAGTATTCTCCTGAAAAGCTTAAGGAAAGCTTAAAGCCTGATTTATACAAGCTTTACCGTCTTATCTGGAACAGATTTGTTGCCTGTCAGATGTCTAACGCTGTTTTAGACACAGTAAAAATTGATATCGTTGCAGACAAAAAGCATCTTTTAACAGCAACAGGTTCTACTGTTAAGTTCGACGGCTTTATGGCTGTTTATATTGAATCAAAGGATATTGAGGACGAAAAAGAAGGAAAAATTCCGAACATCAGTGAGGGCGAAGAGCTTAAGCTTAAGGAGCTTGCTCCAAGACAGCACTTCACACAGCCTCCTCTTCGCTACACAGAAGCTTCTTTAGTTAAAGCTATGGAAGAGGACGGAATCGGCAGACCTTCTACCTACACCCCTACAATAACAACTATAACCGCAAGAGGTTATGTTGGCAGAGAGGGAAAGAGCCTTTATCCAACTGAGCTTGGACGAATTGTTACCGAGCTTATGGAAGAGCATTTTTCCGATATTGTAAATGTTGAATTTACTGCAAATATGGAAGAAAAGCTTGATACAATCGAAGATGGTGATACAGAATGGACATCAATTTTAAGTGATTTCTACGGCCCATTTGACAAGTCATTAAAGGACGCTGAAGACAAAATCGGCGAGATTGAGCTTGAGGACGAAGTTTCAGATGTTGCCTGTGAAAAGTGCGGAAGACTTATGGTATTTAAGCAGGGCAGATTTGGCAAGTTCCTTGCCTGTCCGGGATACCCTGAGTGTAAGAACACAAAGTCAATCGTACCTGAACTTGACGTTAGCTGTCCGAACTGCGGAGGCAAAATTCAGGTTAGAAAATCCCCTAAGGGAAAGACATATTACTGCTGTGAAAAGGGCAGGGATTGTGGCTTTATTTCCTGGGACGAGCCTACTAACGAAAAGTGTCCGAAGTGCGGAAGCATGATTATGAAAAAACGTCCTTTCAGGGGCAGAGGTCCAATTAAATGGGTATGCTCAAACGAGGACTGTAAGACTGAAATTGAAAAGAAAAAATAAGCAAAAAACCAACAAGAAATTGTTGGTTTTTTATTGACATAAAATATATATATGCTAAAATTAAATTACAATTTTATCATTTGAGGTGATAACATGGATAAGCTTAAACTTACACCAAAAAGCAAGAAAGAAGCTATTGTTCAGGGCGACAAATGGCGTTTTACAGTTCTTACTGAAAACCTTATAAGACTCGAATATTCAGAGGCAGGACAGTTCGAAGACCGCGCTACACAGACTGTAATTAACCGAGATTTTGATGTTCCGAAATATAATGTTAAAGATTCAGAGGAGAAAATTGTAATCTCTACATCAACTTTCACTCTTACTTACTATAAAAAGCCTTTCTCAAAGAACACTCTCAGCATCTACAGAAAAGGTTCATCTTCTGAATGGTACTATGGAGACCCAACAATTGCGCTTCCTGGCACAATCAGAACACTTGATCTTGCTACAGGTGCAGTTCCAATTGACCCAAGTATTATGAGTCCCGGCAGAATTGGACTTTTAGATGACTCTAAAACTTCTATCATCAACGATGATAATACTATAACTCCAAGGACAAACAACAATACTGATATATACATTTTTACATACGGAACTGATTTTTATGGCTGTCTTAAGGACTTTTATAAGCTTACAGGTCCTACTCCTCTTATTCCTCGTTTTGCACTTGGAAACTGGTGGAGCAGATACTATAAATACACTCAGGAAGAATATACTGACCTTGTTAAAACCTTCAAAAAGGAAGGCTATCCATTAGCTGTTGCTGTTATTGATATGGACTGGCACCTTGACGGCTGGACAGGTTTTACCTGGAACGAAGAATTATTTCCTGACCATGTAGGATTCTTAAAATTCTTGACTGACAATCATCTCAAAAAGGCTCTTAACGTGCACCCTGCATCAGGTATTCACCCTCACGAACAGTGCTATAAAACTATGGGTGAAGCTATGGGCGTTGACGTAGAAAACGGCGAGCCTGTTGCATTTGATATTACTGACCCTAAGTTTATCGATGCTTACTTTAAGTTTGTAAATCATCCTTTAGAAGATGAAGGTGTTGACTTCTGGTGGCTTGACTGGCAGCAGGGAAATACAACAAAAATTCCTGGTCTTGACCCACTCTGGATGCTTAACCACTACCACTATTTAGACAACTCAAGAGGCGGAAAACGCGCTCTTACATTCTCCCGTTATGCAGGTCCCGGAAGCCACAGGTACCCAATCGGTTTCTCAGGAGATACAGAAATCAACTGGGGATGTCTAGACTTCCAGCCATACTTTACAGCTGTTGCATCAAACATTGGCTACACCTGGTGGAGTCACGATATTGGCGGACATTTAAGCGGTAATCAAGACGAAGAACTTCACGTAAGATGGGTTCAGTACGGCATTTTCTCTCCTATCTTCAGATTACATTCTGCTAATTTTGAATTTATCAAGAAAGAGCCTTGGACTAAGTCCCTGACTGCACAGAACATTCTTAAAAAGTATATGAGATTAAGACACGAGCTTATCCCATACACATATACAATGAATTATCTTACACATGCAGAAAGCAAACCTCTTTGCACACCAATCTACTATAATCTTAATGTAGATTCAAATCACGCAAACAGAAATGAATACTACTTCGGTAGCGAAATGATTGTTATGCCTATGACAAGAAAGATAGACAATATAACAAACACATCTGTATTCCCTAACGCATACCTCCCTGAAGGAGATTGGTTTGACCTCTTTACTAACAAGAGATACAAGGGCGACAGATTCTATAACTTCTATCGTCCACTTGATGATATTCCTGTTATGGTTAAAGCCGGTGGTATTATTCCTATGGCTATTCTTCCTGAAGAAATTAACGACACAGCAAATCCGGAAGGACTTGAAGTTAAAATCTTCCCAGGCGCTGACAACTGCTTCTCAATGTATGAAGACAACGATGTTCAGGAACCTGTTTTTGAAAATGGCGACATTCTCTTTACAGACCTTAACTTAAAGTATGGTAAGGACGTAAGTTTCACAATCTCAACTCGTGGAAACCTTGCAATTTCTCCAAAGAGAAAGTATGTTCTTTCATTTGAAAATGTTGAAAGTTACGAAGATATCAAGGTAATACAGGCTGGCAAAGAACTTGAATTTAAGGCCGAAATCACAGAAACAGCTACTTTAGTTTACATTGAAAACTTTGAGGCTGACAAGGAAATTTCAGTTGAAATTAAGGCTATTAAGCTTCGCAAGTTTGATCTCAAAAAAGAAATTTACGAAGTTTTTGCAAGATCATCAGCCAACAATTTTGCAACTGATGCAACCTATAAGAGAATTTCTAAAAATGACAGCCCAGGACTTGCATTTACAAAAATTATGACTGCAGGTATTCCATTTGAACTTAAGGATGCAATCCACGAAGTTACAAGCGCTGAAGTAGAATAAAATAAAGGAAAAAACCAACAAGAAATTGTTGGTTTTTTATTGACATAAAAACTATATATGTTAAAATGAAATTAAAATTTAATCATTTTAGGTGATACCATGGATAAGCTTAAACTTACAACAAAAAGCAAAAAAGAAGCCATTATTCAGGGCGACAAATGGCGTTTTACTGTTCTTACTGAAAACCTTGTAAGACTTGAATATTCCGAAGAGGGACAGTTTGAGGACCGTGCAACACAGACTGTAATTAACCGAGATTTTGATGTTCCGAAATTTACTGTTAAGGATACAGAAGAAAAAATTGTTATCTCAACATCAAGATTCATTCTTACATACTACAAAAAACCATTTTCAAAGAACACACTCAACATCCACAGAATTGATACATCAGAGACCTGGTACTATGGAAATCCTACGGGAACTCTCCCTGGTACAGTCAGAACTCTTGACGCTACAAACGGCGAAGTTCCTCTTGAACCAAGTATTATGAGCGTTTTCCAGGTGGGAATTATTGACGACTCAAAAACTTCAATTCTCAACGAAGATAATACTGTTGTTCCAAGAGTAAACAACAATATTGATATGTATATCTTTACATACGGAACTGACTATTATGGCTGTCTAAAGGACTTCTACAAGCTTACAGGTCCTACTCCTCTTGTACCTCGTTTTGCACTTGGCAACTGGTGGAGCAGATACCATAAATATACTCAGGAAGAATATATGGGACTTATCAACAGATTCAAGGAAGAGGGCTATCCATTCTCTGTTGCAATCATCGATATGGACTGGCATATTGTTGATATTCCAAAGAAATACGGAAGTGGCTGGACAGGATTTACCTGGAACAAGGAATTATTCCCTGACCACGTTGGTTTCCTTAAATTCCTCGCTGACAACCACCTTAAAAATGCTCTTAATGTGCATCCTGCATCAGGTATCCGTGCCTACGAACAGTGCTATAAGGCAATCGGCGAGGCTATGGGCGTTGACGTAGAAAACGAGGAGCCTGTTGCATTTGATATTGCTGACCCTAAATTTATTGACGCATACTTTAAGTATGTTAACCATCCATTAGAGGATGAAGGCGTTGACTTCTGGTGGCTTGACTGGCAGCAGGGAGATGCTACAAAAATCCCTGGTCTTGACCCACTCTGGATGCTTAACCACTATCACTATTTAGACAACTCAAGAGGCAATAAGCGTGCTCTTACATTCTCACGTTATGCAGGACCGGGAAGCCACAGATACCCAATCGGTTTTTCAGGAGATACTGCTATAAACTGGAATTGTCTTGATTTCCAGCCATTCTTTACATCAACTGCTTCAAATATTGGATACTCTTGGTGGAGCCACGATATTGGCGGACATATGAACGGCTGGCAGGACGAAGAACTCCACATAAGATGGATTCAGTACGGTATCTTCTCTCCTATTTTCAGACTTCATTCAAGCAGCAACCCATTCCTTATGAAAGAGCCTTGGACAAAGTCAATTGGAGCACAGCACATTCTCAGAAAATATATGAGATTAAGACATCAGCTTATCCCATATATCTATACAATGAACGAACGTACTCATAAAGATTGTAAACCACTTGTTGCTCCGCTTTTCTATGAGGTTCCGATTAACAATGCAAACAGAAACGAATTCTTCTTCGGCACTGAAATGCTTGTTATGCCTATAACAAAGAAGCTCGACGGCGTTACACATACAGCTGTATTCCCTAACGCATATCTCCCTGAAGGCGACTGGTTCGACCTCTTTACAAACAAGAGATACAAGGGCGGAAAGTTCTATACTCTCTACCGCGGAATTGATGATATTCCTGTTATGGTCAAGGCCGGCGGTATTATTCCTCTTGCTATACTTACAGACGAAATTAACGATACATCAAACCCAGAGGGACTTGAAGTCAAAATCTTCCCAGGTGCTGACAACAGCTTCTCATTATATGAAGACAACGACGTTCAGGAGCCTGTTTTTGAAAAGGGAGACATTCTCTATACAGACTTTAACTTAAAGTATGGAAAAGACATAAACTTCGCAATTTCAACTCGCGGAAACCTTGCAATTTCTCCAAAGAGAAATTATGTTCTCTCTTTTGAAAACGTTGAAAGCTATGACAGCATAAAGGTAATGCAGGGTGGCAAGGAGCTTGAATTTAAGGCTGAAACCACAGAAACAGCTACTTTAATTTACATTGATAACTTTGAGGCTGACAAGGAAATTTCAGTTGAAATTAAAGCTATTGAACTTCGCAAGATTGACCTTGAAAAAGAAATTTTTGATGTTCTTGCAAAGTCATCTGCTGCTAACTTCTTAAAGGAAGATGCTTACAACAGAATCATCGGTGAAACTGATTTTGCTATGGCTTTTGCAAAGATTATGACAACAGGTCTTCCATTTGAACTTAAAGACGCTATTCACGAAATCACAAGTTCTGAAATTTAATAAACAAAAAAGACTAATTCCCTTTTGGAATTAGTCTTTTATTTTGCTATATGCAACTTTAGCAGCTTCAATATCTTTATTACAATGAATTACATGGAAGTTTACCTTCTTTGAAAAGCTGTCAATCAGTTCAAGGGTTTTCAGCATTTTTTCGTTTCTCGGGATATAAATCTGCTGTGCCAGACGCCTGAAAATGTCCTCACAAGGAGTTACAAAGTTTTTTTCGTTTCTTTCTATAAAGAAAACGTCTGTGAGCTTCACCTTATCATTTTTGTGGATATTTTCCTTTCCTGCGTAAGGAGTTCCGTAGGCGTAGAATTCACCGTCTATAAGTCGAACTAAAGGCTTATCTCCGTTTATAATCACAAGCTTTTCCCCTAAAAGCTCCTGCCAGAGTCCCGCATGGGTGGACTTTCCTGTGCCTGAGCGAGCAAGAAAAGCAACGCCCTTTCCCTCTGCATTTACCACAACGCCGTGCATCAAAAACCCTGAAAAATCAACAATTTTTTCTGCAACCTTTCGGTAAATTGCAAGGCTTTCGAGATAATCGGCAGAGGAATTTCCGTCAAGGTTTTCAGCCTGAATTTCAGCCTCCGTTACAGAAATTTCAGCGTCAAAATCATCCGTTTCAAGCCTGTAGTCCTTTGCCAGCTTCTCAAAATAAGGGTAATTATAATTTATTTTAAATTTA
Organism: Clostridia bacterium; assembly: GCA_017626595.1. GTDB lineage: Bacteria > Bacillota > Clostridia > Monoglobales > Monoglobaceae > RGIG8709. The sequence continues at coordinate 12,064 of JAGAIJ010000128.1, forward strand.
AGGTCTGCAAAACCGTAAATTCCAACCATAATTTAAAATTCTCCCGATAAATTTGATATAAAAATTATAACACACTGACAAAAAAAGTCAAGAAAAAACGGCTCATGGGAGCCGTTTTCTTATTATAAAATTATATCAAGCATTTCCATAAGATTGTTTATCTTATAGTCACAAAGTTCGCCCACGCCTGCCTGTTCGATATTACCGCCTGCAATACCTACACAGCTAAAACCTGCAAGTTTAATTGAAACAACGCCTGCAGAGGAGTCTTCAATACCGATAACCTTATGTCTGTTTTCAAATGGAATTCCAAGGCCTACTCTTGCAGTTTCAGCGTAAAGCCATGGGTGTGGCTTTGGTGCAAGTTCACCTAAAGTACCTGTCTGGCCCTTGCGGAGTGCCTGACCTGCTGTGATGATTGAATCATAGAAGTCAACAGGGTCGCCCATATCAAGCTGTTTGAATGCTGAAATGATTTCAGGCATTGCCTTTTCGTAAAGTCCGCTTGTAACAAGACCAATCTTAATTCCCTCATTTTTAACTGTTGTTAAAAATTCCTTGAGGTTCGGTGCAGGAGTGAACGCATCCTGCTTACCTCTGCCCTTTAAGATTTCGTCCATTTCGTAATTTACAATTTCAAAATAGTACTGTCTTGCAAGTTCAAGGCTTGAGCCTTTAGCATACTTATCAATCATATACTGAAGATGTTCAGATACGGAGTGGCCTGAAATAAATGGCTCGTCCTCTGCCTCTTTCTTAAAGTCAGGCTTGCCTAAAAGTCTTCCTGTGGTCTGTTCAATTACCCACATCCAGAAGCTTTCACTATGAACAGATGTTCCGTCCAAATCCATAAGGATTGCTTCAGCCTTTGGCTCAAAATGTGTTTCGTGCATTGGGTAAATTGCAGGATAACCCATACCACTCTTAACATAGCAGAGCTTTTTATCCTCAAACTCAACTATGTCAATCTTCTTATCGTCAGGAGTCCAGATTTTCTTAACTCCATCCTTCCCTGTTTCAAAAAAATCACTTTTTAAAATTTCGTTCATTATTTTTCTACCTCAATTGTTAAAATTTGATGTGGTTTTACTGTTACATTCTTAAGGTCAGCTTCAGCCTCATATTCTTCGTTCAGGTTAACAATCTTTGCGTTCTTGAATTCGCACTTAAATTCTCCCTTTACAGTTTCCTTTGTAGGATTATAAACTCGGATAATCACCTTATCGCTGTCCTCAGCCTTTTTAAGAGCTGTAAGAACAAGGCTTTCAGGAATCTCAAGGAATGATGCGTTATCTTTTCCTGTGCCTAAACCTACTGAGGTCTGCACAGTCTTAACAGGAGCAGAAATTCTTTCTGCAAGAAGTCCTGTTTCGTTTTTAGCAAATGGATAAAGTGCATATTCAAAAGTGAGCTGTCCTAAGGACTGTCCGCCATTTTCGTGAGGGAATGCACCTGCACTTCTGAACTCTGTGCAGATAATATTTCTTACGCCTCTGAAGAGTGTTACTGCAAGCTTTCCGTCCTTATTAGCCTCATATTCACAGGTTGAATTATCAACGAATGAGAATCCTCCCTTTTCATTTTCAAGAGTTGTGAAATATCCCTTTGGAAGTGTCTGCATTTCAGGATAATACTTATCGCCTGCTGGAACTGTACTTCTTTCGTCAACATAGAAATGACCTGCACTCTTTGCGATTTCAGTTTCAATTCCTGTATCAAACATAACTCTCATACGGTGGTCCATAGCTGTATTGTTTATAACAGTCTTTACATCAACAGCCTTAGCACCCTTCTTAAGAGTATAATATGTAACGATTTCAATCTCTGTAAGCTCGTCACTTCTTCTGCTTTCGCCCTGTACCATATTCTTATTTATAATACCAAAGGCAGGAACATTCATCTTTATCTTCGCAGCGATTGTTGCTGAAAGTTCTCCATTTTCTTCATACCAGATTTCAGCGTTTGAGCCGAGAGTATTAAATGTCTTATTATGATATGGCGGATAGTAAATCCAGTAGTCACCCTGGTCTCCTGTTTCCTCAAAGTAGTTAAGGTTTGTGTAAACCTTGCCTGTTGTCTTTTCAGTAAGTGTAACTGTACCGTTATTTTCAACCTTAACTGCAAGGAATTCATTTTCCATTGTGTTAACGCCTGTGATAAGTTCCTTGCCTGTAAACTTACGCATATCGTGCCAGAAAACAGTCTTTCTGTTTAAATCCTTTGTCTTAACAGCCTTGATTGTCTTATAGCCCATAGCAGGAATTTCTCCTGTTTCAACTATAACTTCAAAGCGGTCAACCTCATAAGGAAGAGGTCTTGTATGTAAGTTAGATACAGGTGTTACAACTTCCTTTCTTGAAACAACCTGGAAGTCAAGCTTTTTATCTCCGTCATAGAGCTCAAATTCCCATACATTCATATCCTGTGGGAAGTCGATATAAAGCTTTACAACTTCATTTCTCTTATATGGAAGCGTGTTGAAAAGCACAAGGAGCATATCCTCTTTATCATACCTTGAGAAATCAATATTTTTAACTATATTCTTACAAGCTGTGTTTGAGGCAGCCTCAGCAAGCTCTAAAGCCTGATTAAGTCTGTACATTGTATCGTCAACAGTCTTGTCCTGTGTAACACCGTTGATACTGTCATGAGGATGTGAAAGGAGAAGATAATCCACAGCCTTATCAATAAATGGCTTATTATACTTATTTTCCATTACAGAAAGTGGTTCTGCAAACTTGAAGATTGTATTTTCAACCCTCTTATTTAAAATCTTAATCCTTGGTCTTGTAGCAAGAGCGTTTGCACTGCACTTAAATGCAGGGCCGTCACGGAGTTCACCCTTGATTGTTATAAGCTTATTTTCGTCAACAAGCTTTACAAAATCCTCTACATATTCTTCAAGGGTTGAAAGCTTAAGCTCAATATCAGGGAAAAGTTCCTGTGCCTTTTTGATAATTTCAACAAGCTGTGGCTGTGCAGTTGATGAGTCAGAACCGTTCATTAAAATTCTGTTTTCAGGAAGAACTGTTTCATCCATTGACTTCCATGCAAGCTCAACTGCCTGTTTAAGTCTGCCTTCGTGAATTTTGCCGTTGTCCTGAATTACAAAGTAATCCTCCCAATAGCCCTTTCCGTCAGCTTCGTGGTAAACCTGTCCGTCCTTACCAATCTTCATAAAGTATTCGTTGCTGTTATAATCCTTATCGGTTGTAATAGCTAAAAATGCATTCATAAAGAAGTTTGCTCTGGCGTGTTCACCAAGACGGGTTGCAAAAACCTTTGTGCCGTCAGGAGCTTCCCAAAGGAATTCACAGTTAGGGCATCTGTCCTTTGCAACATTCTTTGCAACAACTACAAAGTTAAGTCCGAAGCCTTTGTAAATCTGTGGGAACTGTGCAGTCTGTCCCCAACCGAATGATTCGTGGGCAACATTTAAGCGTCTGCCGAGCTTTTTGGAAAGTCTGTCACCTTTAAGAAGGTTTCTTACCAAACTTTCCCCTGCAACAGGATAAAGGTCAGGAAGAGTGTACCAAGGACCAACATCAATTTTGCCTGCCTTGATATAATTCTCTACCTTTTCTCTGTTTTCAGGCTTAAATTCAAGATAATCCTCGATAATTACAGACTGTCCGTCCATTAAAAAGCATGAATATTCAGGCTGTGTATCAAGAATTTCAAGAAGTTCATCTATCATATCTATTAAATACTGTCTGTTTTCCCATACAGGATATCTCCACTCTCTGTCCCAATGGGTATGGGTTACTACGTATGCCTTTTTCATAATTGCCCTCCGTAAAACAAAATATTATGAAATATTATATCATACCGGTATAAAATTTACAATAGTTAGCAATTAAAAAATCCTGTCAAGTGACAGGATTTTTCTTTATTTTTTACTTACTATTATGGAATAAATAACGGTTGCTATTGTATATGGAATCAACAGCAAAAGGCATATTATTGGACCTATTGGCACAAAGAATGTACCAATTAAAAACAGAATTCCCATTACAAGTATTCCAAAGCCGGTAAATTTATTGATTTTCTTTGCTTTTTCTATGTCTAAATTGTTAAAATTCTTTACATAAGTTGATTTTGGCAAATAGTATCCCAATACGATAAACAATATTCCCATAACAATGCAAACTGTTCTTGTTATATCAATCTCCCAGCCCATAGCATAGCCTATGGTTATGGTGTAGAGAACAGCTGTAAGGCAGGGAATTATCCATTTTGTAACTGTTTTAAACTTTTCACTTTCTACATCATTTGATGATTCATAATCTACTGAAGCACAGCAAAAAAGTTGGAAAAACATCATAAGTACAGGCAACCCAAAAACCACGAAAGCCTTTGAGGCGTAATTGTCAGGCTCGCCGTAAATATTGAAATGAATTGGCATTACTTCAGGAAGACTGTTCCAGAGATAAAGTCCGAAAATTATTGGCAAAAGGCAAAGAGCCGATGTAATCAAAAATATTTTCCACTTAAAAAATTTCATTTTTGCTTCCCTCTTTTCAAAGTTTTTCTAAATATATCAAAATAAATAAACTTTGTCAACACCAGAAAAAGCAGAGCAATATAGATGCACCTCTAATTATTGTTTTTCTTCGCCGTATTTATTGATGAAATAAGTATTTTCTTTAATTCAATACAATTTTCAAGAATGGTTTTACCGTCATAATATCCGCTTTCTATAAGCAGTTCTATCCAATATTCACTTTCAGAACAATCTTTTAATGCTATTTGAAGTTTAGCAATAAAATCGTTCTTTCCGTGTCCGTAAAAAGCTTCCCTAATATTTGCACCAACACTCGTTCCACTACGAATAAGTTGATTTGTGAGCACACTTTCTCTTTTTTCACTTTTTACTTTATTACAAACTTTTATTATATCTAATGCAAACTGTTTTGATTTAACAAATAATGGACTGTCCATAAACTTTCTCCTTTTCAAAACAAACTCGCTTTGCGAGTTTGCTCCTTACTTCTTCCTTATTCACTATTACTTATTACTTTCCAAAAATCGACAAGTCTTTTTAAGGAATAGTGAAGAGTGAATAGGTAATAAGTAAAATCGACATTCCTCTGTCGAAGAATGTCGATTTTTGGAGGCGCCACCCAGATTTGAACTGGGGAATAAAGCTTTTGCAGAGCTCTGCCTTACCACTTGGCTATGGCGCCATATTAAATTATGTGATAAAAGACGCAAATATGCGTCTTTTATCATTTGGAGCGGAAGACGAGATTCGAACTCGCGACGTTCACCTTGGCCAGGTGACGCTCTACCACTGAGCCACTCCCGCATATTGAATAATATTCACCCTTTTATCATTTTATGATAAAAGTGGTGCCTCCGGGCGGAATCGAACCACCGACACGGGGATTTTCAGTCCCCTGCTCTACCGACTGAGCTACAGAGGCATTCCAAAGACACTTAACAAATGTTCGTCCTACTGCCTTGATAACTCAAAGCAGTAGAACTATGGCGACCGAGAAGGGGCTCGAACCCTCG
>JAGAIJ010000129.1 GCA_017626595.1 Clostridia bacterium
CAAGGGACGGATTATCGCCATATAGCGGTCTTTTTCGATGAGTTTTGCCATTTTCGTCATGGCTTCGGCAGAATTTGCGGAAATCGCATAGGGACCTTTTCCGCCGATGCGAAGCATCACGCCGTCCTCTTCGGAATAAAGCACCTTAACATTTTTTATTCCCCTCTTTTTTAGCTCAAGCCTCATAGCTTTCGCAAGAGGACAAACCTTAGTTTTTGATATGTCCGCAATCTTAAATTCAAGGGGACTGAGCTTGTTTCCTGTACCCATTGAGGAAATAACAGGTACCCCATTTTCTTTTGCAAGCCGAATAATTTCAAGCTTTCCCGACACAGTATCAATAGCGTCAACCACATAGTCAAACTGTGAAAAATCAATCTCTCCCGAAGTTTCAGGCATAAAAAACAGATTGTGCTTTGTAACCTTAATATCAGGACAAATATCGAGAATTCTCTCCTCCATCACGTCAGTTTTAAGCCTGCCCACAGTGGAATGAAGAGCAATAATCTGTCGGTTTATATTGGAAAGGGAAACTGTGTCGTTGTCAATCAAGTCGATAGCTCCAACGCCACTTCGAGCCAGGGCTTCAGCAACATATCCACCCACTCCGCCAATTCCAAAAACTGCAACCCTTTTATTTTTAAGCTTCTCCACAGCCTCACTGCCTAAAACAAGGCTTGTTCTTAAAAACTGTTCCATTACTTTTCCCCCTTTATAAACGATGAAATTCTTTTATAAATAAGGAATGTTATGATTGCATCAAGAAGTCCTTTTATGATTGTGTAAGGCAGATTAAAAATCACAAGACAGGACAAAAGTCCGTCAACTCCGCCAAAAATTTCCTTATACATTCCGATAATAGCCTCAAGAGGCAACACCTTTGCATACATAGGATATGTAATAAAATAATTGATTGGAACGCTCAAAAGTCCCATTACAACCGAGCCCACAATACAGCCCCAAAGAGCGCCCATTTTATTTTTGTTGTGTTTGTAGATTACCCCTGCAGTGTAAGCGAACACAGCCCCCAAAATGAAGTTTGCAAACTCACCAACACAGCCTGTTGATGTCCTCAAACAATTTATAATATTCTTGATAAGACATACAAGAACCCCACCCAGCGGGCTGATTGCAAAGGATGCGATAAGAGCAGGCATCTCCGAGATTTCCATTTTGATAAACGGAGGCATAAAAGGCACGCTGAAATCAATAAACATAAGGATTGTTGCCACAGCCGAAAGCATAGCCACCATAACAAGACTTCTTGTATTAAATTTTTTCATAAAATCCACTCCCAATAAAAAAGCATACCCTCGGGGGTATGCTTTAAATTTCTTTCATCCGGACTATACCGTCGGTACAGGAATCACACCTGTTCATGCAAAACGCTCGCGGACTATACCGCCGGTCAGGAATTCCACCCTGCCCCGAAAATATTAAGTTTATTAAAGTTTATGCCAGAATTTATTATTTGTCAATAGTATTCATAATAATATTCTGGTCTTTTATAACAATTTCCTTGTTACAAATCTCATAAGCAGCCTTTTTATGCGAAATAATGATACAGGTCTTATTATGAAGATTTCTTAAATTACGGAGAAGTCTTTCCTCTGTTTCTTCATCAAGTGCCGATGTAGCCTCATCAAGAAGTATAACAGGAGCGTTGGAAAGTATAGCTCTTGCAATAGCAAGACGCTGAACCTGACCCTCGGAAAGACCAAGACCCTTTTCACCTATAACGGTATCAAGTCCCTCAGGCAAATCATAAACAAACTCACCGCAGGCTACCTCTATGGCTTTAAGTATATCCTCGTCCTTTGCCCTCTCCTTAACAATTTTCACATTGTCACGGATAGTTCCTGATAAAAGGAAGTTGCCCTGTGGCACATAAGAGAAAAGTGCTCTTGTGTTCTTGTTCGCAGGAATTCTCTCTTCCTTAAAGTCAATGAAAATTCCGCCTGCGCTAGGCTTGACAACTCCAAGAAGAAGCTTAAGCAGGGTACTTTTACCTATACCCGAAATACCGGAAATTACTGCAAAATCATTTTTTTCTATTGTCAAATCACAATCCAGAAGGATTGCTTCATCGTCATCATATTTAAATGAAACCTTTTCAAAAACAAGTCTTTCAAGACTTTCATACTCTGCTTTTTTAATAAGTCTGGACGCCTTTTTTTCGCTTGGAAGAGCATGAATTTCCATAATTCTTTCAGCGGAAGCCAATGCAGAATAATACCTTGTAATAATTCCCGAAAAGGCAGCAAAAGGTGACTGCACCTGATTTACAAGCTGAAGAATAGCTGTAAAATCACCGTAAGTAAAGCCTGTTACAACCCCTGTGGAATTTAAGAAAAGTCTGTAAGCACTCCAGCCGAAAGCGTAAAGATAACCTGCATTAAATACAAGCCCCATACCTCCGTGAGATAAAACAGATGCCTTATTTCTTATGCTCTGTGCTTTATAATTTTCAATCTGTAATGTATCGCCTTTGGCGTTTATTGTGTCATTGAGGTTAAAAACCTTAATCATAAGAGCACTTGAAATGGCTTCCTGGAAAAACGAACGCACTCTGCCGTCAGTTTCCTGAACAGCCTTATGCATCTTCTTTAAGATTTTACGCATAAAGCTCATAATTCCAAGGAGCAGAAGTCCGCCCACAAAAAGAATGAGGGCAAACTGCTTATCCATATAGATAAGTGCACCAAGGGCAAAAACAAGCCTTGTAGCAAGAGCCACAGCCCCCGGAACAATAGAAACAACCCCTGAAGATACAATGTTTATATCGCTTGTAAGCCTTGTCAGGAGCTCACCGCTATGGAATTTGTTTATAGTCTGATAGTCTTTTTTAAGAATTGCCCTGAACAAATCCTCTTTAAACTTCATTTCAATTCTCGCAGTAGTTCTCACAGTAAGATACTGGGATATAGCAGAGAATAAAATCTGTCCGAGAATGACATAAACCAGACTGAATAAAGCCTTAATAAAATAATCAAAATTTCCTGCAATTGCAAAGTTAATAACTTCCTTACAGGCAAAGGCAAAAGCTACACCCATAAAGGCATGAATACTGTTCACAAAAATAAGGGTTATAACAGCAGGAATATGCTTCCTTGCCATTTTAAGCACCCATAAAACAGTTTTTCTGTCTTTCATAGCTCTGCCTCCTTTATAAATTAATCCTTTTTTCTATGAATAATTTTCCCAACAACCCGCGCAAACGGAGATATAAGTATATTTCTTCTCACGCGAATAAAAAGTGTATAAAACTTATAGAATATGTTCTTTACAGAATAATACTTTTCTCCCCTGTAAAATCCCGTAGCAACACCTATAATTTCCTTGTCGGTAATGCCATATTCAAAAAAATACTGATGGTCCCCTGAAATTACATATCCATCCTTCACATAAACAATTCTGTGAAGAACAAATTTCCCGTCCTTGCGCCTGTAAAAAACAATATCGTTTTTCTTGTGATTCCCCCTGGACTTTTCAAGAACAATGCCATCTTTTCCCTCTCTTAAAAGAGGAAGCATACTTGTCCCTCTGGGCTTGAATGTAATTTTTTTTCCTGCTTCAAGCTGCTCAAGCATAACAGGCAAAAGTTCCTCAAGGGAAACGCTTTTATTATTCTTCAATTAGACCAGCCTCTCTGAGTTTATTTAAAAACTGCTCAATTCCTTCTGACGCAACTTCTTCGGTTACATCATACTCCTTAAGCATATTCTCTAAGAGCTCCTTTTTGTCAGCCCCCGCTTCAAGTCTTTCCCAAAGAAAAGTCCCTGTGTCATTAAGGTTTATCATTCCGCCGAAATTTACAACCTCGTCACCAACAGCCACAACAACAGCAGAGTCAGCAACCTTTCTTAAAACATAACCCTTCTTGATTTTCACGTAAGTCACTCACCTTTCAAAAAGTGGATAAAGCTTCATCCTGAAACACAGGATGAAGCTTTAAAACTCAGATTATTCAGCTACTTCTTCGCCGGTCATATCAAAATCAATAGTATTTCCTTCGCCTATATCAAGGCTCTCAATGTTATCTCCGCCAATTTTAACAGTAACACCTGTACCTAAAACCTTAACATTTTTATAAGTACCTGTTGTAAGGTCAGCAGTAAGGTTGTTTCCACGGATAAGTACCATACCTGTAGAAGTAACATTTTCCAATGTGATTTCTCCGCCATCAACACCATCACCGATAATAATAATTCCAGGTGATACAATATTCTTAAGAGTCATACTCTCTGAACGGATAACAATATTTTCCTCTATAACAGTTCCTTCCGGATATGTAAACACACTTGAAGTTACAAAATAACCGCCAACCATTCTGCTCATAATTGTAGCAAATTCAGCACGTGTAATGTTAGCCGCAGGATTAACCATTCCGTCGCTGCCCTTTACATAACCGCTTTCAACAACAGCTGCAACCCCTGCCTTAGCCCAGTCCTGAATTTTGTTCTTATCTTTGAACTGGTCAAGAATAGAAAGGTTATCGCTTTCCATAGCAAAAAGTCTTGAAAGAACAACCATAGCTTCCTGTCTTGAAATGTTGCTGTTAGGACGGAGATTTTCGCCGTCACCCTTGAAAGCACCCATAGCTACAGCTTTAGCCATATAATCATAGAACCAGTCGTCCTTTTTTACATCCTTGAACATTGAAATATCAGCAGTTTTAACTGCACCAAATGCTCTTGTCATAATTGTGCCCATTTCAGCACGTGTCATAGGGTCAGTAGGTCTTACGAAACCACCGTCACCGTTTAAAAGACCAGCCTCAATAGCCTTAACAAGACCCTCTTTTGACCAGTCATCCGGAATATCCTTGTATTCTGCACCAAATACAGTGAAGCTACCTAAAAGAGCAACCACACAGATAATTGAAACTATTTTCTTTAAAAGATTTTTCATAACAAACCAACCTTTCTTCATTAGTAATGACATTATAGCACATATCCGATATTTTTTCAAGTTATTTATAAAGTTTTTTCTCTCCCCGCATACTTTAATAAAGAGGTGGTATCAGTGAATAACAGAATATATGGCTACAATTCATTAAAAGCAGACCTGAAAAATATAAATTCGGAATTTTTTTCCATAGGAAAAACCCATTTAGGCAGGGAAATTTACTGTATAAAACAGGGAACAGGAACAAAAGAAATCCTTTACGCAGGAGCCTTTCACGGAATGGAATGGCTAACCTCAGCTATGCTTATGAAATTTATAAAAAATCTTGAAAACAGTCCTGATCTTATCCCCGAAAATTTAGCCCTTTTTACAATTCCTATGGTAAATCCCGACGGAGTTGAAATAAGCAAATTCCGTGAGGGCTGGCAGGCAAACGCCAGAGGGGTTGACCCAAACCACAACTTCGACGCAGGACACGAGAACTCCCGTGCTTTCGAAAAAGCTCACGGCATCACAGGCCCCTCCAAAACAAGATACGCAGGGCTCTATCCCTTTTCAGAGGCAGAAACAGACGCCCTTTATAAATTCGTGAAAAACCACGACTTCAAAACAGTTTTCGCCTTTCATTCACAGGGTATGGAGGTTTACTATAACTACGAAAATCTCGAGCCACCCTATTCTTACGCAGTGGCAAAATTCTTAACAGAAAACACCGACTACAAGGTCTGCACTCCCTCAGGTTTCGCCTCTTTCGGAGGCTTTAAAGACTGGTTCATAAAAGAATACAGGCGTATGGGCTTCACCGTGGAAATCGGACTTGGAGAAAATCCTCTTCCCCTTTCAGACCTTGAAAAAGTTTATAAGGATACATATCCGCTCCTCATAAAAGGGCTTAAAACTGCCCTTATTTAAGAAAAAACCCCCGAAAAATCGGGGGTTTTAATTCTATCTATTTACATAGTATCTTACAAGTTCTTCTAAAATTTCGTCAGGCTCAATCTTCTGAATTAAGGTTCTTGCACCGTTGTGGGAAGTGATATATGACGGGTCCCCGGACATAATATATCCTACAATCTGACTGATTGGGTTGTAGCCCTTTTCTTCTAAAGCCTTGTGAACCTCAAGGATAATATCCTCCATATTCAGAGCAATTTTAGCCTTGTCAAATTTCATTGTGCTTCCGTTATCCATAATTCAAATCTCCTTTTCTAAAGATTATTAAAATAATCGCCAAAGACGACAATATCATTCATTCTTATTATTTCCGAAATTTCTTCAGTTCTCTCTTTTTCGTATTCGTTTGCAAAGCCCGCATCTATGGAGTGATAAATTTCCCCGTCGAACCAGCTTCCGTCCTCAAAGTAGAAGTACCCATCATATTCAGGGTCAAAAGCATCCTCCCCTGCATAGTACGGGTGTTTCTCAAGTCCAAACATATTTGAAACTGTGGGATAAATATCCAGAGTTTTTGTAACCTTTGTGATTACCTGAGGTTCAATTCCCTCTGCAAAAATCACGAATGGAACTCTGTGGAGAAAATCAATTTCCCCCTGCCTCAGCATAGCCTCAATTTCCTTTGGCTCTGAATATCCGTATGCCCAGTGGTCCGAATAGCAAACAATAACTGTATCCTCTAAAAGTCCGTCCTGACCCAGCTTCTGCACCAGTCTGCCTATAAATTCGTCAGTATCACGGGCAAGAATTTTAAGATTATTCATTTCAAGCTTTTCGTTTTCGTCAATCATTTCAGGATACTTTTCCTTGATTGGCTTAAGCTTTTCGTCATCCCAGGTATAAGGCACGTGGGCTGAATATGTAATAACAAAGTCGAAAAATTTTTCTCCCTCTGTCATCTTTTTATAAACTTCTTCTATCTCCGTAATCTCGCTGTCCTGAATGGACTGAACATAAGGTGCATAGTCCTGAAAACATACATATTCATCCATTCCCAGAGCCTTGTGCATAATTCCTCTGTTGTAGAAATCAGCAAGGTTCATATGGAATGATTTAGCGGTATATCCCGCCTTTTTGAACTGGTTTGCAAGGCTGTATTCAAAGTTGTTTTTACTGAAATTCACAGCCGTTGTAGCTGATTTCGGAGTAGCAAACCCCGAAAGAACAGAAAATTCCGAATTAAAGGTATAGCCCGTTCCGAAGGTTGGTGCAAAGTGACTGTCAAAGGAAATTCCCTTTCTCTGCATCTCATATAGATTTGGCATAATCTTCGGGTCAATCATCCAGTCGTCAATGCTTTCCATCATAATAACAATAACATTTTTATCCTTAAAAACGCCTGTCATAGAGTTATCTTCAGGGAGTCCTCTGTTTTCAAAGTACTCGGTAGCGCTTTCATATTCTTCCTTTGAAAAATTATTTCCGCCAAAAATTCCCGTTTCAAAATTCTTATAGATAAACTGATAAAGTCCGCTCATAGCAGTACAGCGGTTTACATCAGTATATTTCTGATAAACAGTTCTCGGCTGTTGCCATGAATCCCAGTTCATTTCGCTTACTCCCCATGGCTGAAGAGCAATATTCATACCGAGAATTGCCACAATAGGAACTGAAACACAAAGAATACTTCTTACCCAGCTTTTCTTTGGCTTGTTCCAGAAAAGGAAAGCAACAACAGAGGTTAAAATTCCTGCTCCTGTGCAAATCCAGAGAAGTGGTTTTGTATATTCCATAGCAAATCCCACATAATCTCCCGCCTCTCCCACAAGGAGAATACTGCTGAGCCAGAAAAGCTGTGAGAAAATTTTAAAGTATATGTATTCGCAGAATACAAGAATGTTTATAGCCACCGAAAAAATAAGAAAGGTTATTCTTCCTGCATTTTTCGGCAGTATTGCAACACAAAAATATAAAATAAGAAAAATCCATAATGCCGTAAATACACAGGGCACAGTATAAGCATAAAGAGTTTCCTCAAACTGTGATTCCCTGATTATGTAACGGATTATAAAATCAGGAATAACAAGGGAAATGACAGCAAAAGCTATGAAAAAATATTTTCTTATAAATGATAAAAATCCACACTTTTTCATACAGCTTCTCCTTTCCCTTTTACTCCGCTGAAATTACATCATTTCAGCTTTTTTAATAATAATTGGTGTTTTTGGAATTGAAAGCTCTCCGTTTGAGCTTTCAATTCTTTCCACTTCAACAAATGACGCTACAACATCAAGCCCCTCTACAACCTTGCCGAAAGCTGCATAGTTTCCGTCAAGGAATTTCACATCATCAATACAGATAAAGAACTGTGATGATGCTGAATCAGGATAATTCGCTCTTGCCATAGAAACAACGCCTCTTACATGAGACATATTATTCTGTGTAAAGCCGTTTGATGCAAATTCACCCTTTATGTAATGACCTGCACCGCCGCTTCCGTCGCCCTTAGGGTCACCGCCCTGTGCGATAAATCCATTGTCAAGCTGTGCAATTCTGTGGAATGAAAGTCCGTCATAAAAACCTGTTTTAACAAGATAAATAAAGTTTGCACAGGTCTGTGGTGCAACCTCCGGGTAAAGCTCAATAACAAAGCTCTTGCCGTCTGACATAGTAAACTTTACCTTTTCGTGCTTTGTAGGAATATCCTTTTCCTCGTATGTTTTAAGCTTTTCGTTGATTTCCTTCTGATATTCGTCCTCTCCGCCGCCAGTCATAATGTAGTCTAAAATATCCTGAAGACGCTGTACCATAACAACAGCTTCAGCTCTTGTACCGTTGCTTCTTGGATTAAAGTTACCCTTTTCGTCACCTAAAATAAATCCGAAGTTAGCACAGTTGTAAATCTGACTTGTAACAGACTCAGGAAGTCCCTCAAAGGACTTAACATCGGTAAACATAAATTCTGTATCATCTAAAGCTTCAAAAAGACTCTGGAAGGACTGACCTAAAAGGAAAGCCATTTCCCATCTTGTAATGTTTTTATCAGAGTCCCCATTAAACACACCTGGAGAAACTTCTCCCACCTTATTATCAAAATCAGGCTTAATAAGAGTGGATTCCACAGCAAAATTATAGTACTTTGAAACCCAGCCGTTCTTATCATCTGCATAATCCTCAGGAATTTCAGGATAATCTAATGTGTTAAGAAGCATAGCAACAATCATCTTAAGATATTCCCCACGGGTTACAAGACCGTCAGGCTTAAAGGTGCCGTTTTCGTAGCCGTTAACAAAACCACTTTCCACAGCCTTTATAATATTAGCTTCAGCCCAGTGTCCCATCGTGTCAGGAAAACCTGCACCAAAAACTGTACTACAGCAAATAGCCAAAGCAAGAACTAACGCAACAATTTTTTTCATATTTTTCTCCCTTTCTATCCGATAACTTCCATTGATTCAATAACAATCGGGTCAACAGGCGCAGCACATTCTCCCATAGAATTGTAGCTTCTCTGCACATCACAGAAAGAGTCAACAACATCCATGCCGTCTATAACTTTACCGAAAGCCGCATAATTTCCGTCTAAGAAACTGCAGTCCTCAAAGCAGATAAAGAACTGTGATGAGGCTGAATCAGGGTCCATAGAACGAGCCATGGAGATTACGCCTCTTGCGTGGGATAAAGTGTTCTGGCTGAAACCGTTTGAAGAAAATTCCCCGGGGATATCCTGACCTGAACCACCAGTTCCGTCACCCTTAGGGTCACCGCCCTGTGCCATAAATCCGTCAACAACTCTGTGAAATGTAAGTCCGTCATAAAAACCGTCCTCAACCAAATCAACAAAATTTTCCACAGTCTGTGGTGCAAAATCAGGGTAAAGTTCAAGTGTGAACTCACCAAAATCTTCCATTTTAACAAGTAGCTTTACAGTATCATTCATAATTGTCCTCCGAAAAAATGGGGCAGAAAAACTCAATAAATCCCCAAAAATTATACAATATTATTGTAATGCACACAAAAATTTTTGTCAATACTATTAAAGTAGTATTTTTAGAAAAATCTGCTTGAAAGACTTGTAATTTTCACATAAATATGCTATATTATATCCTGATATAATAAATGGAGGCTGAGATATGAAAAAAGTTTTTAAGGGATGGGGATTTTACCTTATACTCCTGATACTGATTTTTGCAATATATTCCTTTGTTTCTGTTCCTGAAACCAAGA
>JAGAIJ010000130.1 GCA_017626595.1 Clostridia bacterium
GCAGTCCTCATACCCTGCCTCATCAAGCATCTTCCTTGCCTTTTTTGATAAATAGGTAATGTCACCACTATCAATTCTGATTCCCACAGGTCTTTCGCCCATAGGTTTAAGCACCTCGTCAAAAACCTTAATAGCGTTAGGAACACCTGATTTTAATACGTTATAGGTATCAACCAGAAGTGTACAACCCTTAGGATAGGTCTGTGCATAAGCCTTAAAGGCTTCATATTCAGAGTCAAAGGACTGAACCCAGCTGTGAGCCATAGTTCCAAGTGCAGGCACATCAAAAAGTGAATCGGAAATTGTGCAGGCAGTACCTGACGCACCGCCGATATAAGCAGCTCTCGCGCCGTAAATCGCACCGTCACCGCCCTGGGCACGCCTTGAACCGAATTCCATAACAGGTCTTCCCTCGGCAGCCCTCACAATTCGGTTGGACTTTGTAGCAATCAAGCTCTGATGATTTATGATAAGAAGTATCATAGTTTCAACAAGCTGAGCCTGTGGAAGAGGTCCGCGGACTGTAACAATCGGCTCTCCGGGGAAAATAGGAGTTCCCTCAGGGATAGCCCATACATCACAGGAGAACTTAAAGTCACGAAGATATTCTAAAAATCTTTCGTCAAAGATTTTCTTGCTTCTTAAAAATTCAATGTCCTCGTCACTGAAATGCAGATTTTCAAGGTATTCAATAACCTGTTCCACCCCTGCCATAATGGCAAACCCGCCGTTGTCAGGCACCTTTCTGAAGAACATATCAAAACAGCCAATTTCATCTGCCATATCGTGGACAAAATAACCATTGGCCATAGTAAGCTCGTAAAAATCTGTAAGTAAAGTATAGTTCATTAAGCATACCTCAAATCTCGTCATAAATTGACAATTTTATTATACCATTAAAAAATAAAAATACAAGTGCTTTTATACGGATTTTTACAAAATATACAAAATATTTTTTCAAGACCCACTACACATTGTGTAAATAAATAAAAAACCGCTGTATAAAAACAGCGGTAAATAAACTATTTTTTAGGGTTAACAATATCACGCCAGTCAAGGTCGCCTCTCTGAAGACCGTGAATTAAAACTTCAGCGGTAGCAACGTTAGTTGCAAGAGGAATATTGTGAATATCGCAAAGTCTGAACAAAGCCTGAGCGTCAGGCTCCATATCCTTTGCAGTCAACGGGTCTCTGAAGAAAAGCACAAGGTCGATTTCGTTGTAAGCAATTCTCGCACCAATCTGCTGTTCTCCTCCCTGTGAGCCGGGAAGAAATAAACTAACCGGAAGTCCTGTTGAATCAATAATAAGACTGCCTGTGTTACCTGTAGCACAAAGCTTATGATTTTTAAGAATATTCTTATAAGCAATGCAAAAATCAATCATCAGGTCTTTCTTTTTATCGTGAGCAATGAAAGCTATATTCATAATAACACACACCTTCCTGTCCACTAAATCCCCCGTGGACTAAAATTTATATCTTTTAACCTTCTTAAAATTTTTAAGCGGAACAATCTCCCCGAAAATTCTCTTTGTAATGTTACAAAGACATTCTCCCGACAGAGAGTTCCTGCGGTTGACCACCACTTCTCCCTTTTCAGCAGAGAGGTAAATATCGTCATCAAAAGGGATGATTCC
>JAGAIJ010000131.1 GCA_017626595.1 Clostridia bacterium
ATTTCTGCAATAAGCATTCCGCCCATTCCAGCTATAACAGCTGTGTCAATCTCGCCTTTTTTAACTGTTTCAAGGCCTGAACCCAAGCGGATATCAACCTTTTCTCCTGCAGAGTATTCTTCCACAACTGCCTTTGCTCTCTCCAGGGGACCTTCACCTATATCCGAGGATATGGCAAAGTCAATTTTCCCTGTGTTTACAAGGTAAACGGGCAGATAGGCGTGGTCTGTGCCGATATCTGCAAGGCGGGAATTTTCCCTTACAAGCTCTGCTATTTTATATAATCTTTCGGTTAATTTGGGTGTTTTCATAATCTATCTCCTACCTAAATTATATAAAAAAATAAATTTTTGTCAACCAAAAAAAGGATTTTGGATTTATATGTAGAAAAATATAATAAGAGTTATTTTTATTTTTTAAGAAAGGAGAATTTTTATGGCTATATCAGTTGATTTTCAGGCGTTTGTTGACGAAGTAATTGAAAAAAACGACATAGTGGATATTGTGTCCCAGTACACAAAGCTCAAGCGCGTGGGAAACAGATATCAGGGACTTTGTCCTCTCCACCACGATAAAAATACTCCTTCTTTTTCAGTTTCGGCAGATAAACAGCTTTTCCACTGTTTCGGCTGTGGCGCAGGAGGAACTGTTATTCAATTTGTTATGGCAAAGGAAAATCTTGACTATACTGACGCCTTAAATCTTCTTGCAGAAAGGGCGAGAGTTCCGATTCCTGACAGACGAACACCGTCGGAAAGGGATGCACAACTTAAATTACAGGAGAAAAAAGAGAAAATCTATAAAATGAACTCCTTAGCAGGCAAGTTCTTCTACGACAATCTCTTAAATTCAAAATATAAATTTGCTCTGGACTACTTCAGGAACAGACAGCTTACTGACGACACAATCCGTCATTTCGGTTTAGGCTACGCTCCAGACAGCTGGACAAGCCTTATTGACCACCTGAAAAGCGAGGGCTACACCGAAAACGAGATATTTGAGGCAGGACTTTCTGTAAAGCGTGACAACGGTACTTATTTTGACAAATTCCGCGACAGAGTTATGTTCCCAATCATTGACCTTCGGGGAAATGTTGTGGCATTCGGCGGAAGAATTTTAACTGACAAGGAAAATTCTCCGAAGTACTTAAACTCACCTGATACCCCTGTTTACAACAAGAGTCAGACACTTTTTGCTATGAATTTTGCAAAAAATTCAAGCACAAACGGAATTCTCCTTATGGAAGGCTATATGGACGTAATTTCTCTCCATCAGGCAGGTTTTACTAATGCTGTGGCTTCTTGCGGAACTGCATTTACAGAGCAACAGGCAAGAGTTATTAAAAAATACACCGACAAGGTTATACTTTGTTATGACTCCGACGAGGCTGGACAAAAGGCAACCTACAGAGCGGCAGACATTTTAAAAACTGCAGAAATCAAAGCAAAGGTTTTAACTATAACCAGCGGTAAGGACCCTGACGATTTTATTAAAAAAGAGGGAAAAGACCGTTTCCAGAATTTAATTGACAACTCTGAAAACATCACATCTTATAAAATCCGCAAACTCAGGGAAAACTATAATCTCGACAACCCTGATGACAAGGTTGAATTTGTAGAAAAGGCA
>JAGAIJ010000132.1 GCA_017626595.1 Clostridia bacterium
ATTATCGCTATACAGAGCTGTGATTTATTCATATACACAGGGGGAGAATCTGACAGCTGGATTGAGGACATTCTATCATCAATGGAAAATCCGCCTGCTGTATTTCGTTTGGTTGATGCTGTAGAGGTTATTCACTCTGTTCACGACCACGAGGAAGTCAGTTTATCTTCTCACATTGAATTTGACGAGCATGTATGGACCTCACCTGTCAACGCTATGGAAATTGTAAACGCTTTATCTGTTACTATTACCACTCTTGACAGCGAAAACAGTCGGGCTTACAGAAAAAATACAAGCGAATATTTAGGAAAGCTTGAAGAACTTCATGATAGCTTTATTGAGGTGACTGAAAAAGCTGAAAACAAAACAATTATCATGGGGGACAGATTCCCATTCAGGTATCTTGCCCACGAATATAATCTCGATTATATGGCGGCTTTCCCTGGCTGCAGCGCTGATTCCGAACCGGGAGCAAAAACTGTTTCACAGTTAATTGAAAAGATTAAAACCGACAACATTCCTGTTGTATTTCACATTGAATTCTCCAACAAAAAGACAGCAGAGGCTATTTCAGAGGCTACGGGAGCTGAAATAAGACTTCTTCATTCCTGTCACAATGTGACACAAGAACAGCTTGAAAACAACATTACATACATTGATCTTATGGAACAAAATCTCACCAATCTCAAGGAGGCACTTTTATAATGGAAATTTTAAGAGCAAATAACATTTCTGCATCCTACGATAAAAATATTGTCCTTAAAAATGTTTCCTTTTCTCTTTGCGCAGGGGAGCTTTTGTCTGTAATCGGCGAAAACGGTTCGGGAAAATCAACCCTGATTAAGTGCATCTTAGGACTTAAGGATACTGTTTCAGGGGACATACTTTACGCTGACGATTTAAAACCTTGTGAAATCGGCTATCTTCCGCAGAATCCTGAAATCGACAGTTCATTCCCTGCATCAGTCCGGGAAATTGTTTTATCGGGCACAATTGCAGGTTCAAAATCACTTTTTTACACAAAGACACAGAAAGAAACTGCTAAAAAGGCAATGAGCTTTTTTGACATAGAAAACCTTAAAAAGTCCTGTTTCGGTGAGCTTTCAGGGGGACAGCAGCAGCGTGTTCTTTTAGCAAGGGCAATATGCTCCGCAGAAAAGCTTCTTATACTCGACGAGCCTGTGGCAAGTCTTGACCCTATTGCTACCGCTGAATTTTACACCTGTATAAAAAAGCTTATTAAAAAGAAAAAAATTGCAGTTATAATGGTTTCACACAATATTTCTGATACTGTTTCTGTTTCCGACAAAGTTCTTCATTTAGGCGAAAAATCAAACTTTTTCGGCACAACTGAAGAATACAGAAACAGCACCTTGGGTAAAAGATTTTTAGGAGGTGAAACTAATGCTTAACAGTATTTTCGCAATGTTCTCCTATTCATTTTTAATCCGCGCTGTTATTGTTGGGATTTTAGTTTCACTATGCGCATCACTCCTCGGAGTTTCCCTTGTCCTCAAGCGTTTTTCTATGATTGGGGACGGTTTATCTCATGTGGGTTTTGGAGCTTTAGCTATTGCAGGGGCACTTAATCTTGCACCACTTGCAGTTGCAATTCCTGTTGTTATTATTGCAACATTCTTTCTCCTTAAATTAAAGGAAACAAACAAAGACGGAGATTCTATGGTTGCAATTATTTCAACCTCCTCTTTGGCTATCGGTATTACTGTTGTTTCATTTTCAACAGGAATGACCACTGATATAAACAACTATATGTTCGGAAGTATTTTAAGTCTTTCCAAAGGGGATGTATTTTTAAGTATCCCTCTTACTATTGCTGTTATCGTATTATTCATTCTTTTCTATAACAGAATTTTCTCAATTACCTTTGACGAAAGATTTGCAAAGGCTACGGGGCAGAATGTTGAAATTCTTAACACATTGATTGCAGTACTTACAGCTGTTACAATCGTTCTTGGTATGAGGCTTATGGGGGCACTTTTGATTTCAGCACTTATAATTTTCCCTGCGCTGACATCAATGAAGCTTTTTAAAAGCTTTTTATCTGTTACTATCTCCTCTGCTGTTGTATCGGTACTTTCAATGCTTGTGGGTATGATTTTATCCTACAACTTCAACACTCCTGCAGGGGCTGGGATTGTTCTTGTAAACCTTACAATCTACATAATATTTGGAATTATCAGATTTTTTAATGCTTAAAAAGATATAATAAAAATGGTGATAAAATGAAAACATTAAAGCTAAACATTTCAGGTATGACCTGTGCTGCCTGCAGCGGACGAATCGAAAGAGTTCTCGGCAGGACCGAGGGCGTCATTTCCTGCGTTGTAAATCTTACAACGAGAACTGCTGAAATTAAATATGAAAATATTACTCCCGAGGAGATAATCGCTAAAATCGAAAGCCTTGGTTTCGGTGCTGAAATTAAAACTAAAAAATCCGACGAGGATGCGATTTCAAGGCTTAAAAAAGAGGAGAAAACTCTTAAAATCAAATTTATTATTTCTGCGATTTTAACCTTTCCTCTGATTTTTGGCATGGTTACAAACTTTCTTGGACTGCACTTCTTCCATTTTCTACACAACCCATACTATCAGCTTATAGTGGCTACACCTGTGCAGTTTATAATCGGTTTTTCCTTTTACAAAAAGGGCTATATGGCATTAAAATCAAAAAGTCCAAATATGGATGTTCTTATCGCAATGGGCACGTCCGTGGCGTATTTTTACAGCATCTATAATATGATTGCAGGCAAAATAAATCCTATGACTATGGAGGGACTGTATTTCGAGTCATCAATGACTGTTATTACCCTTATTATCCTTGGCAAATTTTTCGAAATGAAAGCTAAAAACAAGACCTCTGACGCAATCCGCAGTCTTATGAAGCTTCAGCCTGAAACTGTTACTGTGCTTGTGGGGGATGAAGAAAAAACTATTCCTATCGGGCATCTTGAAGAGGGGGACATAATTTTAATTCGTCCCGGAGAAAGAATTTCTGCTGACGGAATTATTATTTCGGGAGGCTCCTCTGTTGACGAGTCAATGCTTACAGGAGAGGCTATGCCTGTAGAAAAAGCAATAGATGATACTGTGTTTTCGGGAACTATCAACTTAAATGGAGCACTTAAAATTAAGGCTACAAAAATCGGCAAGGACACTATGCTTTCAGGTATTATCCGCATGGTTGAGGACGCACAGTCCGTTAAAGCTCCTATACAGAGGGTTGCGGACAAGGTTTCTGCCATTTTTGTTCCCGCTGTACTTTTAATTGCACTTTTAACCTTTATTTTATGGTTCATTTTCGGAGGAAATATAGAAACTGCACTTATTAACACTGTTTCAGTTTTGGTTATCGCCTGTCCTTGTTCTTTGGGGCTTGCCACACCTACCGCTATTATGGTTGGAACAGGTCTTGGAGCTAAAAACGGAATTTTAATCAAAGGCGGAGACGCTTTGGAAACTGCCCACAAAATTACAGCTGTTGCCTTTGACAAAAC
The DNA here is from genome assembly GCA_017626595.1 of Clostridia bacterium. GTDB lineage: Bacteria > Bacillota > Clostridia > Monoglobales > Monoglobaceae > RGIG8709. Next base: position 3,518 of record JAGAIJ010000132.1, read on the forward strand.
GGGCACAATTACCGAGGGAACTCCGTCGGTGAGCCTGTTTAAGAATTTTGGAGAATATTCCGACGAAATTTTGCTGTCTGTTGCATCAGCAATGGAAAGCTTTTCAGAGCATCCAATCGGAAAAGCAATCACAGCGTTTCACGAAAATAAAGCTATAATTTCAGACTTTAATTCCCACACAGGACGGGGAATTTCAGCTATATGGGACAACTGTCCCGTTGCAATGGGCTCAGTTAAATTTACAGAGGAAAATGGCATTGATATTTCAGGAATTTTACCTGAAATAAGAGAGTGCGAACTCAAAGGAAACACTGTTATTATTATTTCAATAAACAATGTCCCACAAGGATATTTTGCGTTGTCAGACAAAATAAGAGAAAGTGCTTCTTCTACTGTTTCAAGACTTAAGAAAATGGGCATTGAAGTATTTATGATTACAGGGGACAATGAGGCTACAGCAAAGGCTATCGGCCAGCAGGCAGGGATTGAAAACATCTATTCTCAGGTCCTCCCAAAGGAAAAATCCGAAATTATAAACGAGCTTAAAAAACGCTTTACTGTGGCTATGGTAGGGGACGGAATTAACGATGCCCCAGCACTTGCGAAAGCTGACATAGGACTTGCTATGAATTCAGGCACAGACATTGCTATGGAGTCTGCAGGAATCACTCTTATGCACAACGATTTATCCCTTGTCCCATCAGCTATAAATCTGTCCCGTTTAACCATTAAAAAGGTTAAGCAAAACTTATTCTGGGCATTTATTTACAACTCCATCGGCATTCCTTTTGCTGCTCTTGGATTTTTAAGTCCCATTATTTCAGGGACAGCCATGGCGTTCAGCTCAGTTTCCGTTGTAACTAATTCATTATTATTAAAAAATAAGGAGATAAAAAATGATTAAAGAAATTAAAATTGAAGGTATGAAATGTATGCACTGTGCTTCCGCTGTTAAGTCTGCAATAGAAAAAATCAGCGGAGTAAATTCCGCTGATATAAATCTTGAAAACAAGTCTGCTACCGTAGATTTTCAGGAAACTGTTTCTCTTGAGGAAATTGTTTCAGCCATTGAAAATCAGGGCTTTGACGTTATTTAATTTTAAGTTTTTCTGTCAGTTCTTCACTTGGCTCAACGTAAACTGTGTTATAATTATCATAGATTACAAAGCCTGGCTTTGCACCATTAGGTTTCTTCACATTTTTTACCGTTGTGTAATCAACAGGAACCTGTGAGGAATTTTTAGCCTTGCTGAAATGTGCGCAGAGCTGTGCTGCCTGAAGAATTGTATTATCAGGAATATCCATTTCTCCCCGTGTTCTTATGATTGTATGAGAACCGGGGATATTTTTTGTGTGGAGCCAGATATCCGTAGAATATGCCATTTTTATTGTGAGCTCGTCGTTCTGTCGGTTGTTTCTGCCGATTAAAATTTCATAGCCCTCATCTGTCACAAACTTCATCGGAGGAGATTTTTTCTCCTTTTTCTTTTTGCCCTGTTTTGGAAGGTAGCCCTGTTCGGAAAGTTCTTCCCTTATCTCCACAAGGTCGCTGTATTCTCTTGCCTTTTCGATTGATTCCATAACTGTTTCAAGATAATTTTTCTCTTTTTCAGCATCCTCAATCTGCTGACACGCATACTTTTCAGTCACTTTGGCTTTATTATAAAGCTTGTAGTATCTCTGGGCGTTCTGTGGCGGGTACATATCCTCTTTAAGAGGAATTTCAATTTCTCCGCCCTCATAATAATTCTCAACAACTACACTCTTCATTCCATATTCGATTCTGTAAATATTGGCTGTGAGCAGGTCGCCGAAAATCTTATATTTATCCTTCTTTTCTGCCTTTTGCAGTTCGCTTTTATGGATTGCAATCTTCTTTTCGCATCTTGCAATATTATTAGCAACTAATTTTACAAGATTTGCACTTCTCTGGGTAATTCTCTCGTGCATACTGCGGGAGGCGTAATAAACATCAACTGCCTCGCTCATAGACTCATAATTTTCCTTTTTGGAATTGCCAAAGTGAGTCAAATCTATACAGGAGAATGCAACAGGCTTACCTTTCTGGTCAAAAATTACTGTTGGAGTAAATTTATTTTCGCAGATTTCCTTTAAAAGCTTTGCAGTTTCAAAGGCAAATTCCATTTTATCTGTTTCACCCACAAGGGCTTGTTCGTTGCCTGTTATTCTATACACGATTTCCCTTGCAACTATTGGGCTTAAACCCATAATTCTGTCCATTAAAAATCTTTCGCAAGGGGTATCCTCATCTACCATTTTCAGTTCGTCGTGGATATATTCTGTATTCACATCAAAGGGATTTTTCTTCTCCTGTTTCGGAGGCAAATCGTAAATAAGTCCCGGAAGAACCTGTCTTACAGAGCTTACAGTAAAGTCAATATGCTTGACTGCATCAATGATTTTCCCTGTATTTTCAGTAAAAATTATATTTGAGTGTCTACCCATAATCTCAATATAAATTGATTTTTCAGTCAAATCTCCGAGTTCTGTATAGCACTCAATATCAATTTTAATAACTCTGTCAAAGTCAAGCTGTGAAATTCCCTTGATTTTTCCGCCGGTTAAATGCTTTCGCATTATCATACACATAAGGGGAGCCACTGCAGGATTTTCCTTTTGCTGAGTTGTGAAATGGCATCTTGAATTTGAGGCACTTGCAGAGAGGAGAAGCTTAAAATTACCCTCAAAAGTCCTTATATTCATAACAATTTCGTCGTGCTCGGGCTGGTATATTTTATCTACTTTTCCGTTTAAAATTTTCTCGTTAAGTTCCCAAACAATATTATGTGTTACGAAGCCGTCAAAAGCCATCTTCTCCACCTCCTTTTTGTCAATGAAATTATTATACAATATTTTTGAAAAAATTTCAAATATTATTTGCATTTTCTGTGATTTTATGGTAGAATATTAACATAATTTCTACTTATATATTTAGGAGTGACTATATGCTTAAGAGTATGACAGGTTTTGGAAGAGCTGAAAAGCTCATTGAAACCTTTGATATCAAGGCGCAGATTAAGTCTGTTAACCACAGATACAGCGATTTTAACATTAGAATGCCGAAGTGTTACAGCTTTCTTGAAGATAAAATCCGCATGAGAGCCTCCGAGTACATCTCAAGAGGCAAAATTGAAATTAACATCAATATTGATCAGAAAGAGTCTGACGACAGGGAAATAACCCTTAATATGCCTGTGGCAGAAAGCTACTTAAAGGCACTCAGACAGCTTTCCGAGCTTGGTATTCAGGACGATATCAGGGTTTCAACCCTTTCAAAATACAGCGACATCTTCAACATTGAATACAAGGAAGTTGACGAGGACGAAATCTGGAAAATGATTGACTCTGTTTTAACAGAGGCCTTAGAAGAATTTGTCAAGATGCGTCAGGAAGAGGGATTAAGGCTTGAGGCAGACATCGACTTCCACCTGACTGAAATTGAGAAGTATCTTGAAAAAGTTGAGGAGCTTGCTCCGCAGAGCGTTGAAAACAGACGCCAGAGATTGCTTACAAAAATTCAGGAATACCTTGACGATGCACAGATTGACCACAGCAGAATTGTTCAGGAAACTGCAATTTTTGCCGACAAGGTTGCAATTGACGAAGAAACTACAAGACTTCACAGCCACATCAACGAATTCCGCAAGGCAATCAAGTCCGACAAGCCAATCGGCAAAAAGCTTGACTTTGTTATTCAGGAAATGAACCGTGAAACCAACACAATCGGTTCAAAATGCAACGAGCTTGAAATCACAAGAAATGTTGTTGAAATCAAGTCCGAAATTGAAAAAATCCGTGAACAGATTCAGAATATCGAATAAGGAGAGGTGCTGTTATGAAGCTTATTAACATTGGTTTTGGTAATATTGTTTCAGGGGACAGAGTTATTTCTATCGTGAGCCCTGAATCTGCTCCTATTAAAAGAATTGTGCAGGAAGCCCGTGACCGTGGCGTTTTAATCGACGCAACCTGCGGACGACGCACAAGAGCTGTTATTATTACAGACTCCGACCACGTTATTTTGTCAGCTATTCAGACTGAAACTATCGCAGGCCGTGCATCAGCTAAAGATGATACACCTGTTGATACACGTGATGAAGAAAATATCTTAGACTAAATTTGAAAGGAATTGATATATTATGATGATTTATCCACCAATTACAGAATTAGTAGAAAAGACAGGAAGCCGTTATACTCTTGTTATTGAAACTGCAAAGCGTGCAAGACAGCTCGCTCAGGGGGCTGAGCCTCTTGTTTCTGTTGACTCAAATAAGGAAGTTACACAGGCTGTTAACGAAATCTACAACGATAAGCTTATCCTTATCGGTAACGCTGACGATAACTCAAACCAGTAAACAATACGACTGTCTTTTCAGGCAGTCTTTTTGCTATTAGGGAGAAACTATGATTGCAAAGGTTATAATCAACAACAAAGATGCGAATATTGACCAGTGCTTTGACTACCTGATTCCCGAAGAATTTTCAGGGGTTTCTGTTGGTATGCGCGTCAGCGTTCCCCTTGGCAACCGCCACGCCACAGGCGTTATTATCGGTTTCTCCGAAAGCAGTCCTTTTACCTTAAAGCCTATCAGCAAGGTTTTAGACAAAGAACCTGTCTGTTCCGAAAGCAAAATTAACTTTTGTCTTTGGATGAAGGAAAAGTATTTCTGCTCCTTCTACCAGACCTTCAGACTTTTTACTCCTCCTCAATCAAGGGAGAAAAATGTACGCTATGCAAGGCTTATTGTACCTTACGAGGAGGCTTTGAGCTCAATCAGAAAAGGCTCGTATCTGCAGACAGAAACTATTGAAAAGTTAAAGGACGGGGCAGTTGAGACGTCCCTCTTAAACAGTGCTGTACTTCGCACACTTGAAAAGAAAGGCATAATTGAATTCCTTACAAAAAGGGAATACAGAGAAGCCTACGACCAGAGCAAGTACAAAAAAAGTGAAAAGTATGTGCCTACCTGTGAACAAAAGGCTGTTATCGACTATTTAGACGAAAAGATTATAAAAGGCGAAACTGACACAGTTCTCCTCCACGGAGTTACAGGTTCAGGTAAAACCGAGGTTTTTCTTCAGGCCATTGAAACCTGTATAAAAAACGGTAAAACCGCTATTATGCTTGTGCCTGAAATTTCTCTCACGCCACAGATGGTACAGAGATTTGTAAGCCGTTTCGGCTCTGATGTTGCTGTTATTCACAGCAAATTATCTCCTGGGGAGAGACTTGACCAGTGGCAGAAAATCCACGACGGAGACATTTCCGTTGTTGTGGGGGCAAGGTCAGCTATCTTTGCACCCCTTGAGAATATCGGCATAATTATTTTAGACGAGGAGCACGAAAACAGCTATAAATCCGACACTACACCGAAATATTTAACTCACGATGTGGCAAAAAAGCGTTGCGAGGACGAGAATGCTGTACTTCTTCTTGCTTCTGCTACCCCTTCCCTTTCTACCTACTACAAGGCTCAAAGCGGGGAGTATAAGCTTTTTGAGATGCTTAATCGTTACAACGATATAAAAATGCCTGAAGTTAACATTGTTGATATGCGTGGAGAAATTTTTGCATTTCGCAATATGTCCCCTATCAGCCTAGCACTTCAAAGCGAAATAAGAAAAAATCTTGACAACAAAGAAAAAACAATCCTCTTCTTAAACAGACGAGGTTATTCAACCTTTGTTTCCTGTCGTAAGTGCGGATATGTTGTTAACTGTCCTAACTGTGATATTTCAATGACTTACCACAAGAAAACTGACAGGCTTGTGTGTCATTACTGCGGACATACCCAAGGCAATTACACAGCCTGTCCTGAATGTTCTTCTCCTAACATCCGTTATTTCGGCACAGGCACACAGAAAATTGAGGAAGAGCTTAATACTCTTTTCCCTGATGCCCGTGTTTTAAGAATGGATACTGACACTACTTCAAAAAAGGGTGGCCACGAGGAAATTTTAGAAAAATTTTCAAAAGGCGAGGCTGACATCCTACTTGGCACACAGATGGTTACAAAGGGACTTGATTTCCCTGACGTTACATTAGTTGGCGTTCTGGCCGCTGACACATCTTTATCCCTTGACGATTTCAGAGCAGGAGAGAGAAGTTTCTCACTTCTCACTCAGGTTTGCGGTCGTGCAGGTCGAGGATTCATTCCGGGAAGAGCTGTTATACAGACATATCAACCTGACAATCAGGTTATAAAACACGCAAAGGAACACGACTACAAAAGCTTTTACGAAAACGAAATCAGAGGCCGTTACAGAATGAATTATCCACCATTCTGCGACATTGTTTCAATTATTATTTCCTCTGACAACAAGGAAGTTCCCGAGACTCATATTAAGGAAGTCAGCAAGTTTATTAAGGAATACAGCAAACACGAAACGGGAAAGATATACATGCTTGGACCTATGGAGGCGCCTGTTGCGAAAATCAACAACAACTACCGCTATAGAATCCTCTTAAAGTGCAAGAAGAGTCTTGACACCCACAGCTTACTTTCAGGCATCTATGAATTCCATAAAAAGCTTAAAGGAAAATCATTCATAAGCATTGATATAAACCCAACCAATATGATATAAGGAGTAAAAAAATGGCTATTAGAAATATTGTTAAATTCGGAGACGATGTTCTCCAGAAAAAATGCAGACCTATTGAGAAAATTGACGATAAAATTTTAACACTCATTCAGGATATGAAAGAAACTCTTGCATTATCTCAGGGTGTGGGACTTGCCGCACCTCAGGTTGGAATGCTTAAAAGACTTTGCATCATTGACGTAGGAAACGGTCCTATGGTTTTAATCAATCCTGAAATTATTAAAACCGAGGGTTCACAGACTGACACCGAAGGATGCCTCAGCTACCCTGGAAAATGGGGACTTGTTACCCGTCCATACAGAGTTATCGCAAAGGCGCAGGACGAAAAAGGTCAGTGGCGTAAAATCAAGGGTGAGGGACTTTTAGCTAGGGCTCTTTGCCACGAAATTGACCACCTTGACGGTCACATGTTTATGGAAAAAGTCAGCGAATGGATAGAGACTGAATAGGAGAATTTTTTATGAGAGTATTATTTATGGGGACACCTGATTTTGCTGTTCCCTGTTTAGAAAAATTATATAATGAGGGACACGAAATCATAGGGGCAGTATCACAGCCTGACAAACCAAAGGGCAGAGGACACAAGCTTGTCCCTACTCCACTTAAGGCTTGTGCTGAAAGTTTAAATATTCCTGTATTTCAGCCTGAAACACTTAAGGACAACGCCTTTTTACCTGTATTAGAGGAGCTTAATCCGGAGATAATAGTTGTTGTGGCATACGGTAAAATTCTTCCTGAATACATTCTGAATTTTCCGAAGTATGGCTGTATAAATGTTCACGGCTCACTTCTTCCCAAGTACCGTGGGGCTGCGCCTATTCAGTGGGCTGTTATAAACGGAGAAAAGGAAA
>JAGAIJ010000133.1 GCA_017626595.1 Clostridia bacterium
AATTCCTGCGGAATTTTTTCGCCGTAAACTTTTATATATTTTTGGCGATACATTCTTTCTAACGCTTCTTCAAAATCAATTTTTAATTGACCTTCAAGATTATATGTTTCTGCCTGATCCATCAACCTTTCTATTGATAAGGATTGATTATTTATAAAATCTTTAATATTTTTATTTGAGTATTTATATAGTCCGTCCTGCATACTATCCGGTTCTTCAGGAAGACTGTCACGATGTCCTTTTGAAATACCATCCGTAGTCTTTTCGGCAGACTGTTTTTTATCTTCATAGTATTCCGTACATACTGTGTAGAGATTAGAACCTTTTCCGCCACGACCTCTTGTTCGGTTTTCTTTTTCAATGTATCCTAAATTGATAAGGCGGTTGATTATATTTGCTGTCTTTGAACGGCTAAAATTCATGTTGGCAGCGATGGTGGAGCAGGAAGGAAAACAAATATTTTCCTCATTTGATAATTTGCATAAATAGCATAACACTCTGAACTCATAGGTATCGAGTCTCTTGTCCAGAATTGCATCGTTGGGGATTGTGGTGAAGCTGACTTTTAAGTTTTTCATATTGCACCTCCTTAATTCCAAAACAAAAAGCACAGAGCATTTTTTACTCTGTGCTTTGGAACTGATTTTGAATTAAGGGCTGGGGTTCAACTCCTTACGAAATATCTTCGACAGTAACGAAAATACTGTTTTAGAGGAACACCACCTGAACCCTGAAAAACCGCATGAAAAAGCGTGATGACACTACCGACAGTAATATCATCACGCTACTATGGTGGAGGCGACGGGAATTGAACCCGTGTCCGAAGACCTATTCATAATCAGCGCTACGAGCGTAGTTAATGATTTAAATTCCCTCAGGGACAGGTTCATTAACAATCCAATCCCTTTGGTAGCTTCATAAATACAAGGCCTGCTCAAAGCTTTACAGGACTCGTTCACCACATACTTTGATACTCCGTACTTATGCTGTGGTTACACAAGGGGAGCAGATGCCATAATTAGGCAGCGTAAGCTAAATTTTTGTTAGCGTTTAATTTTAAAATGGACTTTTAACGTGGTGCCCGCCACGGCTCGCTCCGAAAACTTCAAAATCCCCGTCGAAACCTTTACGCCCCCTTATTGATTAAGTTCCTTAAAGGCTCTTTCCATACGACGCTTTGAATCTCTTTCAGCTATACTGTCTCGCTTATCGTAGTTCTTCTTACCTCGGCAGACTCCAATTAAAACTTTAACATACTGTCCAACAAAGTACATTTTAAGCGGAATTAAAGTGTAGCCGTCCTGCTGGGTCAGACCGATAAGCTTATGAATTTCCCTCTTGTGAAGTAACAACCTCCTTGACCTCAGTGGGTCACGGTTAAAGATATTGCCCTTTTCATAAGGAGAAATATGCATCCCCAGAAGATACGCTTCTCCTGTTTTAACAGAAACATAACTGTCTTTTAAATTCACAGCCCCATTTCGTATGGATTTGACTTCAGTTCCAAAGAGTTCTATTCCTGCTTCGTATTCAGCTTCAACAAAATAGTCGTGCAGAGCTTTTTTATTCTGCGCAACAATCTTAATATCCTTTTCTTCTGCCTTCATAGAACCCCTCCTTTAAAGAAACTTTAGATAAGTATATCACATCTCATTCTTATCGTCAATGTATCTTTTTGTAAAAATATTTGTAAATATTATGTAAACCTCAACAATCTTCACAATCCCAAAAATAAAAAGCCCGATATTATCGCATTCCACAGATTTTTACCATTTTTTGTCAAAATTTTTCCACTTTTTTAACCTTACCTGTGGAAAAAGTGGAAAAGACTGTGAATAACTGATTTAATGGGATTTCTGCAAAAATCGTCATATTATGTAAACTAATTATATTTTTAGAAATTCAATTCAGTTTACATAATATCAAAAAATTTTCTTCCAAAAACCCTTGACAAGCTTTTCAAATATCTTGAATTTTTAGCACAAAAAACAGGTGTCCGGAATCGGACACCTGAAAAAAATTTTTTTAATTATACAATACCCTGAGCCATCATAGCGTTTGCAACCTTCTTAAAGCCTGCAATGTTACCGCCTGCTACGAGGTCATAGCCGAGACCGTATTCTTCAGCTGTTTCCATAGAAACCTTATGGATATTAATCATGATACCCTTAAGCTTTTCATCTACTTCTTCTGCTGTCCAAGCATATCTCATTGAGTTCTGTGCCATTTCAAGAGCAGAAACTGCAACACCACCAGCGTTTACAGCCTTAGCAGGTCCTACAACGAGACCCTTGCCTCTGAGAAGAGCCATAGCTTCAGCTGTTGTTGGCATGTTAGCAACTTCGATGTAGTACTTAACGCCGTTAGCAATAATCTTTTCAGCCTGTACTTCGTCGATTTCATTCTGTGTAGCACATGGCATACAGATATCAACCTTAACGCCCCATGGCTTTTCACCAGCATGGAATTCGCAACCAAACTTATCAGCATAATCCTGAGCCTTATCACGGCCGGAAGCTCTCATTTCGAGGAGGTAGTTAAACTTTTCTTCTGTTGTAACGCCGTCTGGGTCATAAACGTAACCGTCAGGACCAGAGATTGTAACAACCTTACCTCCAAGTTCAGCAACCTTCATACAAACACCCCAAGCAACGTTACCGAAGCCTGAAATTGCAACAGTCTTGCCTTCGAATGTTTCGCCGAAGTGAGCAAGAACTTCGTTTGCATAGTATGTAGCACCAAAGCCTGTAGCTTCAGGTCTTATTAAAGAACCGCCGTATTCAAGGCCTTTACCTGTGAGTACGCCGTTTTCCCAACAGCCCTTAATTCTCTTATACTGACCGTATAAATAACCGATTTCTCTAGCACCAACGCCGATATCACCAGCAGGAACGTCAACGTCAGGACCGATATGTCTGTAAAGTTCTGTCATAAATGCCTGACAGAATCTCATAATTTCGCCGTCACTCTTACCTCTTGGGTCAAAGTCAGAACCACCCTTACCGCCGCCGATAGGGAGACCTGTTAAGCTGTTCTTAAATGTCTGTTCAAAGCCTAAGAACTTAATAATTCCGGCATAAACAGATGGATGGAATCTTAAACCACCCTTGTAAGGTCCGATAGCACTGTTAAACTGTACTCTGAAACCACGGTTTACCTGTACCTTACCATTGTCATCAACCCATGAAATTCTGAAAGTAATCATTCTTTCAGGTTCAACCATTCTTTCAATCAAGCCATTAGCTTCATATTCAGGATGCTTTTCAACAACAGGCTCTAAAGATTCTAAAACTTCATATACAGCCTGCATAAATTCCTTTTCACCAGGATTTCTTTTTTCAACATCTGCGTAAACTCTGAGCAGATATTCGTTTTTGATACTCACTGATATCATCTCCTATTAAAAAATAACTGAAATAATTATAGCACACTCTTTTTTTGTATGCAAGAATTTTTTTATATCTCATAAAAATTTTTCTAAATTTTATAAAATTTGTCAAAAAAAGATAGTCATATAGACTATCTTTTATATATTTTCAAACCGATATTCCCGCAAGATAACCTGTGGAGAAAGCAATCTGCAGGTTAAAACCGCCTGTGTAGGCGTCAACATCAATTATTTCACCTGTGAAATATAAATTCTCCACTTTCTTTGACATCATAGTTGAAGCATCAATTTCCTTAACAGAAATTCCACCTGATGTAATTATCGCCTGTTCAATGGGGCAATAGTCAACCACTGTAAATTCCATATTTTTAATTATGGAAACAAGCCTTCTTCTTTCCTCTTTAGTTATGGAATTAACCTTTTTGAACGGGTCAATCTCAGACAGCTTTATTATAGTATCAATCATTCTCTGTGGCAGAAGCTCACCTAAGGAGTTACGAAAATCACGGTTTATATTCTGTGAAAAATCTCTTAAAATTCTCTCATCCAGTTTCTTTTCATCAAGGGCAGGCTTTAAATCAAGATAGATTTTATACTTCCCCGTTTCCATAGGTCTTGTGTGAGCTGATGCACTTAAAATCACAGGTCCTGTTAAACCAAAATGAGCAAACATCATCTCCCCAAAGTCCTCGTAAATCTTCTTTTTGCCGTCCATAACCTTGATTGCAACATTCTTAAGAGAGAGCCCTTCAAGACCTGAAATATCCTCTTCTACCACAAGTGGCACAAGGGATGGCACAGGAGAAACCACAGTGTGTCCAAGTTTTTCTGCCCATCTGTAACCGTCGCCTGTTGAGCCTGTTCTCTGGTAGGATGCTCCGCCTGTTGCAACAATAACCTTATCACAGGCAAGAAGCTTATTTCCAAGAGTTTTAACACCCTTAACCTTATTATCCTCTGCAATAATCTCTGTTACAGTATCGCAGATTACCCTTACGCCGTTTTCCCTCATATACTTTTTAAGAGCATCAACAACATCGTGGCTTTTGTCTGAAACAGGAAAAACCCTCTCTCCTCTTTCCACCTTAGTTTCAACTCCCAAATCATTGAAAAACTTAACCGTATCAGCGTTAGTAAAGGTATAAAAAGCGCTGTATAGGAAACTCTTATTTTTTGTAACGTTATTTATAAGAGTTTCAACATCCTCACAGGCATTGGTAATATTACATCTTCCCTTGCCTGTTATAAGCACCTTTTTGCCGAGTATTTCATTTTTTTCAATTAAAGTTACGGAGTGCCCGTTATGCGCAGCAGTTCCTGCCGCCATCATTCCTGAAGCTCCTCCGCCAATTACAATAATATCCATAACTATTTTCTTTTCTTATATCTTGGAACAAACTTTTTCTTTGGTTCAGTTCCGATTTTCTTAAGCATATTCACTTCTGATTCAGAAAGCTTTCTCCATTTTCCGATTGGAAGATGACCGAGCTGAAGTCCGGCCTCTTTAATTCTCTTAAGCTTTTTAACAATACAGCCCTGAGACTCAAACATCTTTCTTACCTGACGGTTGTGTCCCTCGTGGATTGTAATTTCAAGCTTTGTACCAAGCTGTGTAGCCCCAACAACCTCAACTTCAGCAGGGCTTGTCTTAAATCCGTCAATTTCAACCCCGCGTCTTAAGTTGATAAGGGTTTCCATAGTGATATTACCTGTAACCTCTGCAACATAAGTTTTTGAAATGTTGTGCTTTGGGTGGGAAATCTTAAAAGTAAGGTCTCCGTCATTTGTCATAATGAGAAGTCCCTCTGTGTCATAGTCAAGTCGGCCCACAGGGTAAATTCTCTGTTCAATATCCGAAACAAGCTCCATAACAGTAGGTCTGCCCTTGTCGTCGGAAACAGTTGTAACAAAGCCCTCAGGTTTATTAAGCATAATATAAATTTTCTTTGTCTGTGGCTTGATTTCTCTTCCGTCAACCTCTACAACATCATATTCCTCGTCAACCTTAACGCCCATTTCAGTAACAACTTCGCCGTTAACCTTAACGCGTCTTTCAAGGATAATTTTCTCTGCATTTCTTCTTGAGGCCACGCCACAGTCAGCCATAAATTTCTGTAATCTAACCATTATTTCACCTTTTTAACCTTAATTCTGTCCATATTTTCAAGAGCTTCCTGAAGCTCACAGACTTCGCTGCCCTTTTTTGATGCAGTAAGCGTACCGCAGGCTGTTGCAAATTTAACTGTCTTTTCATAATCAAAGCCGTTTATATCTGCATAAACCATTGCCCCAACCATTGAGTCCCCTGCACAAACAGAACTGCCAAACTCAATCTCAAAAGGAGTAGTTTTAAGAACTTGTCCCTCAAAACAGAAC
>JAGAIJ010000134.1 GCA_017626595.1 Clostridia bacterium
TATGATTGAAGCAGGTGCAAACGAAGTTGACGAAGATACAATGTATAACGCAATTATGTATGCTCACGAAGAAATCAAGAAGATTTGTGAATTTATAAAGGGTATTCAGGACGAAATCGGTAAGACAAAGTTCGAGTATGAACATATTACAGTTGACGAAGAACTTTTTGCTGATATTAAGGCTTATGCTGAAGATATGGTTAAGGCTGCCCTTGACACAGACGATAAGAATATCCGTGATGAGAGAATGAAGGTTGTGTATGACGATGTTTATGCACACTTTGAAGAAAAGTACCCATTAGAAGAAAATCAGCAGGCAATAGACGATGCAATCTATAAGCTCCAGAAGACAATTGTTAGAAGATGGCTTTTAGATGAGCATAAGAGAGTTGACGGCAGAAAGATTCAGGAAATCAGACCGCTTTCAGCTGAAGTTGGACTTCTTCCAAGAGCTCATGGTAGCGGACTTTTCCGTAGAGGACAGACACAGGTTATGACTGCTGCAACCCTTGGTACATTAGGTGATGCACAGATTATTGACGGACTTGATTTGGAAGACTCAAGAAGATATATTCACCATTATAACTTCCCTGCATTCTCGGTAGGCGAAACAAAGCCATCAAGAGGCCCGGGCAGAAGAGAAATCGGTCATGGTGCACTTGCGGAACGTGCTTTAGTTCCTGTAATTCCAAGTGAAGAAGAATTCCCATACTCAATAAGACTTGTATCTGAAGTATTAAGCTCAAACGGTTCTACATCACAGGGCAGTATCTGTGGTAGTACACTTGCACTTATGGACGCAGGTGTTCCGATTAAGGCTCCTGTTGCAGGTATCTCAGTAGGTCTTGTTACAGAAGAAGACAGATTTATCACAATCCTTGATATTCAGGGACTTGAAGACTTCTTCGGCGATATGGACTTTAAGGTAGCAGGTACAAAGAAGGGTATCACAGCAATTCAGATGGACTTAAAGATTGACGGTCTTACACCTGAAATCATCAGAGCAGCCCTCACAGAAACAAGAGACGCAAGATATTATATCTTAGACGAAGTAATGCTTAAGGCAATTGATAAGCCAAGAGAAGAAGTTTCAGAGTACGCACCAAAGATTATAAATATCACAATCCCTGTTGATAAGATTAGAGAAGTAATCGGTAGCGGCGGTAAGGTGATTCAGGGAATTATCGCTGAAACAGGCGCAAAGATTGATATTGAAGATGACGGAAGAGTGTTTATCGCAGCTCCAAATCCAAAGGACGGCGAAGCAGCACTTAAGATGATTCAGGATATAATCCGTGAACCTGAAGTTGGCGAAATTTACGACGGTAAGGTTGTAAAGATTATGGAATTCGGCGCATTCGTAGAATTCCTTCCTGGCAAGGACGGCCTCGTTCATATTTCAAAGCTTGATAATAAGAGAGTTGAAAAGGTAGAGGACGTAGTAAAAGAAGGCGACGAAATCAAGGTACAGCTTATCGAAATCGATAAGCAGGGCAGACTTAACTTAAAGAGAATCGTCCCAGACGCCGAATAATAAACCAAAAGAGCAGTGATTCCTCACTGCTCTTTTTTTGCACTTGTTTTCATACCCCCACGACACAAAAGTTGAAATTTTTATGACTGTATGATATAATAAACTAAAAGCATTTTTACCCTGACTTGACAAAAGTCGAATTGTGGTAGATGTTGTCAAATAATGTAAAAAGTTAGATGGATTAAAATGTGATAAGGAGATATTTATGGATTGGAATATAGTTTCTGCAATTGGAACAGTTTTAGCTGCTTTTGTGGGTGTTGCTGGAATTTGGATAAACTTTTGGGACAAACATAGAAAACTTAATATTAAGTTTGAGATGATTCCAAATGCTAAATTGTACATATCAAACAACTCACAAAGGACGGTAGCAATAACAAAACTACTTTTTTGTGTAAAGGATCATATCTTTTTTGTAGAATACTTTGATGGATTAAAAGAAATATATTTACAACCTGCTACAACTACAAGTTTTTCCATAAATAAAAAGGATGTTTATAATTCGTATTTTCAACACCAAACAGAGACTTTTTGTAATCTCAATGAAAATGTAAATATTATCCTTTATGACAATTATGACCGCAAACATATGGTTAAAACATTTTTTTCCATTGAATCATTTAAGGAATAATTATCAAAACTAGGAGAGGGCTTATGCTGGAGTTTATTAAAAAAGTACTAACTAAAATTTCAAGTAACAAGTATGATTTTGAAACGCTTGAGGGGATACAAAATATTCCTATTCCAAAGTATAAACCATTGCAAGGAATGAGTAGTCCGGTTAATAATGTTGAGTACATACTTCAAAAAAAGGCAACTGAACATAAGAAAAACGGAAGAATGGACTTGGCAATAGCATGTTTAAGAAAAGCAAATGAAATCTTTCCTTATTCCAATTTTGCTTGGTTAGAAGAAGACTACATGAGATTGGTAGAATATTTGAAGTCAAATAGACAATTTGAAGAAGCAAGAAAAGAAGAACAGAAAATTAAAGAGATGTTCCAATATTCGCGGGCTATCTTTGAAGGAAAAAGGATAGAAACTAATATTGTTGGATTATCCGAGAAAGATGTGATTGATGTTTTTGGTGGTTTGGTTGAAAGTTTTGATTTGAAATGTTGTTGCGAAGAATGTGCTAAATATGCAAAAAGGATTTTTAGTATAGACGGAAAAGATAAAAGATTTCCAATGTTGCCAGATTGTATTAAGTATTATAATAATAACCATAAATATTGTCAGACTCCTTTGAATGCTTTTTTGTTTGGTGTAGATGAACCAAGATGGAGCTATAGTGGCAATCTTGTTGATTGGTCAAATAGAGAGTATAAAGATGAGCGGTCCAAAGAACAAAAAGAGTCTTTTGAAAATATGATAAGGGAGAAAGAAGAAACGGCAAAAGATAAAGAGTTCTATGATTTAATATTTGAAAAATTCCCTGAAATAGCACCTAAATCTTTTGGTGGTTACAGACGGATGAAAGCATCTAATTCAGAGAACTATAAAAAGCTATTACTAAAAGCAGAGGAATTGCTTGGATACAATTTTTATGCTAACTAATAAAACTTAAAGGAGAAATACAGATGATTGATTTTAAAAACGGAGCCTTCTTCAAATTAAAGAAAATAGATAATGAAAAAGCGGTATCATTAGTTTCAGCCTTGCTTATATCGGATGAAAGTATAATTTCTACATATAAAGCTTTAAGAGATTATGTTGTTTTTACAAATAAAAGAATAATATCAGTAAATGCGCAAGGTATAACTGGTACAAAAAAAGATTATACATCTTTGCCATATTCAAAGGTTCAGGTTTATTCTGTTGAAACTGCTGGTATAGCAGATATGGATTCATTTGTTGCTGATTGTGAATTAGAGTTATACTATTCCGGAGTAGGAAAAGTTAAATTTGAATTTGAGAAAGATTGTGATATAAAGGAAATTTGCAAAATGATTTCCGAGTATGTTCTTAGATGAGGTTTATTCCTAACATCGTACTAATTAAATATAATAAAATAGTTTGCCGATTTATTATATTTACCGAATGCAAACCGAAAACACAACAAAAAAAGCCACCCGATAGGGTGGCTTTAATTTTATCTTATAATAATTTTTCCAATCTTTCAATTGCCTCTAAAGTAGCCTCGCGACTGCCGAAAGAAGTAAGACGGAAGAAGCCTTCGCCTGCCTCACCGAAGCCTGCGCCAGGAGTTCCCGCAATCTGTGCATTTTCAAGGAGCCAGTCGAAGAATTCCCATGAGCCCATACCGTTAGGACACTTGAGCCAGATGTAAGGGGAGTTAATTCCCCCTGTGTACCAGATACCCTTGCGGTCTAAAAGCTCAGCGATAATCTTCGCGTTGCCCATGTAATAGTCAACACATTCCATAGCTTCCTTGTGACCCTCAGGAGAAATAGCGGCAAGTGCGCCCTTCTGCACAACATAAGGAATACCGTTGAACTTTGTAGCCTGACGTCTTGCCCAAAGCTTAGCAATCTTAGTGTCTCCGGCTGAAAGTTCCTGAGGCACAACAGTCCAAGCACATCTTGTACCTGTAAAGCCTGCAGTCTTAGAAAGTGAGCAGATTTCGATACAACACTCTCTACTTCCCTCAATTTCAAAAATTGAACGAGGGTAGTCCTCTTTGATGTAAGCCTCGTAAGCTGAGTCAAAAATGATAAGTGAGCCTGACTTTAACGCAAAATCAACCCAGATTTTAAGCTGTTCACGGCTGTAAACCGCACCGGTTGGGTTGTTAGGTGAACAGATGTAAATAATGTATGGCTTTTCAGCAATTCCATCAGGCATAGGAAGAAATCCGTTTTCTTCAGAAGCCTTGATAAGAGTAATTTTTCTGCCGTTCATGATGTTGCTGTCCATGTAAACAGGGTAAACAGGGTCAGGAATTAAAATTTCGTTGTCCCCGAAAATGTCTGTAATGTTACCAACGTCAGACTTCGCACCGTCGCTGCAGAAAATCTCGTCAGGAGCAACAGTCACGCCAAAAGTTGAATAGTAGTTTGCCACAGCTTCACGGAGGAAGTCATAGCCGTATTCAGGGGCGTAGCCACGGAAAGTATCCTTGTCAGCCATTTCGTCCACAGCCTCATGCATAGCTGAAATAACAGACTTTGTAAGAGGAAGAGTAACGTCGCCGATACTGAGCTTAATAACCTTTTTGTCAGGGTTTTTAGCGCTGTATTCTCTGATTCTTCTTGCAGTTTCAGAGAAAAGGTAGCTTTCTTTTAAGTTTTTGTAATTTTCATTGATGTTAATTTTCATATTCGTAAACTCCTTCGTAAACTTTCTTTGCCTTGCCTGTCATAAACACACGGAGGTCGTCGGCCACTTCAATTTTAAGGTCGCCCCCGATAAGCTTTACTGTAACAGCTTCATTTTTAGGAGAGATGCCGTTGAGTACTGAAGCCACAACAGTAGCACAAGAGCCTGTGCCACAGGCAAATGTTTCTCCCGAACCACGTTCCCAGACTCTCATTTCAAGTGTGAGTGGGTCAATAACCTTAACAAATTCAGTGTTAACTCTGTCAGGGAAAATAGGGTGATTTTCAAAATCAGGGCCAATTTTCTCAAGGTCAAGAGTTGAAACCTCGTCCATAAAGATAACGGAATGTGGGTTGCCCATTGAAACAGCAGTCATATTATAGGTTTTACCCTTAACTTCCACAGGAACGTCAATCATTTCTCCCTCATGGATAACAGGCACCAAATCAGCCTGAGTAATGGCAATTCCCATATCAACTCTGACGGACTCAACAAGACCGTTTTCAACATTGAGCCAGAGTGTTTTGATACCGCTTAAGGTTTCAATTGTAATTTCAGTTTTATCAACGATTTTGTTGTCGTAGAGATATTTTCCTACACAGCGGATGGCGTTACCGCACATTTTACCTTCACTACCGTCAGCGTTAAACATTCTCATTTTAGCGTCAGCCACGTCAGAGGAACAGATTAAAACAAGTCCGTCCGAGCCAACAGAGAAGTGTCTTGGTGACATAGCGATAGCAACTTCAGACGGGTCAAAAGGAATCCCGTCGAGGCAGTTAACATAGATGTAGTCGTTGCCAATGCCGTGCATTTTAGTAAATTTTATTTCCATAAATACACCTCAAAAAACATAATTTAGCATAATACAGTTATTTTAACATTATTAAAATCAAGTGTCAATAATTTTACGCCAATTTTCACAACAAAAAAAGAGATGTGCCACGCACATCTCTTTTAAAATGTCTAACTTATTTTGTACCGAAAATTCTGTCTCCTGCATCTCCAAGACCTGGAACAATGTAGCAATTCTCGTTAAGACATTCATCCACGTTGGCGCAGAAAATCTGCACGTCAGGGTGAGCTTCGGAGAGTGCTTTAATGCCTTCAGGAGCAGCAATAAGACAAAGGAACTTAATCTGTGTTCCGCCGCTTGCCTTAATCTGTGAAATAGCGTCGATAGCTGAACCGCCTGTTGCAAGCATAGGGTCAACAACAACGATAAGTCTCTTTTCGATGTCAGCAGGAAGCTTACAGTAGTATGGCTGTGGAAGCATAGTTTCTTCGTCACGGTACATACCGATGTGACCTACCTTTGCAGAAGGCACAAGACGGAGAAGACCGTTTACCATACCTAAGCCTGCACGAAGAATCGGAACAACAGCAAGCTTTTTGCCTGCAATCATCTTCTGAGTTGTCTTCTTGATAGGAGTTTCGATTTCAACATCCTCAAGAGGTAAATCACGAAGTGATTCAAAGCACATAAGCATTGTAATTTCTTCTACAAGTTCACGGA
>JAGAIJ010000135.1 GCA_017626595.1 Clostridia bacterium
AAACAGAACATTGCTCCATCTTCTCCCATTGAAACAATTATATAAGGAATTTCTTTATTAAGCTTTAACATATCCTCTGCAATTTCTTCATCGGTTTTATATTCTCTGCCCATAAGACCTGAAAACTCATAGATATTAGGCTTAATCATATAAGGCTTTTTCTCAATT
The DNA here is from genome assembly GCA_017626595.1 of Clostridia bacterium. Lineage (GTDB taxonomy): Bacteria > Bacillota > Clostridia > Monoglobales > Monoglobaceae > RGIG8709. The sequence continues at coordinate 169 of JAGAIJ010000135.1, forward strand.
GCATTTTTAAGCTGTATTCCGTCGCAGTCCAAAATTACTTTGGAAGAAACCGATGCAATTTCAACAAGCTTTGCATAAAAGTCCTCTGAAAAACCACGGGGCAGACTTCCCGAAATCACAACATATTCGCACATTGCAGAAAGTCTTGTAAACTTGTCCGTAAAGTCGTTTATATACTTCTCCTCAATTTCAGGGCCCTTTTCGTTAATTTCGGTAATTTCATTTGTGGACAAATCAAGAACCTTAAGGTTGGTGCGAAGAAAGCCGTTGGAAATTACATAGTCATTCTCAATTTCTTTTTTCGCCATGTAGTCGAAAACAGGTCGGCTGTTGCCCATAGGCATAATGCCTGTGGAGATGCTGTCTGTACCAAAATTTTTAAGGATTTTGGAAACATTTATCCCCTTTCCCCCAAAGTCAACCTTTTCAATTTCAGCTCTGGATAGTCCCGATATATTAAGTTTTTCTACCCTGACAGTTTTATCAAGGCATGGGTTTAGTGTAACTGTTAAAATATTCATAAAAAACATTTTATCATATTTATTCAAGCAGGTCAAGATTCAGGCAAAAGTTTTAATCCAGGCAGAGAAAAACCTTTCAAGACTATCTAAAAATGTACCTCCTGTAACTTTTCGTCTTATAGCATCCTCCCCCAAAACAGCCTTAAAAGGACCAAACTTTCCGTAATTTGTATTTATGTAAAATTCGCCTGCCACATCTCCTTTTTTCATCGGTGCAATTATCTTTTCAGGAATATCGCAAATCAGCTCAAATTCAGTGCTTTCTCCCTCTTTTATGGGAATAATTATATCCTTTTCTGCAAGAACAGGCACAGTCTGTTTTTCCCCTTTTTTAACCTTAACTTCCGACAGATATGTGCCACCCTCAACAAATTTTACACCTTCATACTCCGCAAAAGCTGTGTTATAAAGGGTGCTGTGGGTATTCCAGTCGTCAGGGTCATAAAGGGTTACACAGATAAGCTCCATATTTTCTCTTTCGCAGGCTGAAACAAGACATCTTCCGTCCTTTTTTGTAAAGCCTGTTTTCCCTGAAAAACAACCCTGGCAGGTGCTTAAAAGCTTATTGTGATTTTTAAGATATTTCTCCCCCTCCGAAGTGGTAACAGTCTTACTTTTCTGGGATGAAATCTCCCTGAAATCAGGGCTGTTAAGGGCATATCTCATAATCTGCCCAAGTTCAAAAGCTGTGGTATAGTGGTTATCCGAAGACAATCCGTGGGGGTTATCAAAATGGGTATTTTTAAGTCCCATTTCCCCTGCTTTTTCATTCATCATCTCCACAAATTTTTCTTCACTTCCGCCCACAGCCTCCGCCGTAGCAGTAGCCGCGTCATTGCCTGACACAAGCATAACTCCGTAAAGTAAATCTTTAAGTTTTAGCTTTTCCCCCGCTTTCAGATACATAGACGAGCCCTCAATACCCGAAGCATTTGCAGATACAGTAACCTCCCTGTCTGCATCAGCGTTTTCCAATGCTGTAACGGTTGTCATAATCTTCGTTGTGCTTGCCATTCCACGCTTTATATTTTCGTTTTTGCTGTACAAAACTCTTCCCGACAAAGCATCCATGACAACATAACATTCTGCACCAAAAACAGCTGTGCTAAGGCACATAAAAACCAAAACCAAAGACAAAATTTTCCTCATAAAAAAACGCACCCCTTTATATAAAATATGAGTGCGATTTATCAATATTACATAAAGAAAAGCCCTGAAATAAATCAGGGCTTAAAAATTAGTTTTCTTCAATTACGGACTTACCACCCATATAAGGTCTTAAAGCCTCAGGGATTTTAACTGAATACTTTTCTCCGTCAAATTCAAGATTGTTCTCTAAAAATGCAATAAGCATTCTTGGCGGAGCAATAACTGTATTATTAAGAGTGTGAGCAAAATACTTTGTGCCATCCTCTTTCTTAACTCTGATACCAAGTCTTCTTGCCTGTGCATCGCCAAGGTTAGAGCAGGAACATACTTCAAAGTATTTACCCTGCTTTGGAGACCATGCCTCAACGTCGTAAGACTTAACCTTAAGGTCAGCCAAATCACCTGTACAGCATTCTAAAGTTCTTACAGGAATATCGAGGGAGCGGAAAAGCTCAACGCTGTAGCTCCACATCTTATCAAACCATTCCATACTTTCAGCAGGGTCGCAGACAACAATCATTTCCTGCTTTTCAAACTGGTGAATTCGGTAAATACCTCTTTCTTCAATACCGTGAGCACCCTTTTCTTTTCTGAAACAAGGTGAATAGCTTGTAAGAGTCATAGGAAGCTTTGATTCAGGTGTAATTGTATCAATAAACTTACCAATCATTGAGTGTTCAGATGTACCAACAAGGTATAAGTCTTCACCCTCAATTTTATACATCATAGCGTCCATTTCTTCAAAGCTCATAACGCCAGTAACTACGTTACTTCTAATCATAAACGGAGGGATACAATATGTAAATCCCTTATCAATCATAAAATCTCTTGCGTAAGCTGTAACAGCGCTGTGAAGTCTTGCAATATCACCCATAAGGTAATAGAAGCCTTCACCTGCAACACGGCCTCAGCTTCCTTATCAATACCGTCAAACTTAGCCATAATATCTGTGTGATATGGAATTTCAAAGTTCTTTTCAGTCTTTTCGCCGTACTGTTTAACTTCAACGTTTTCTGAGTCATCCTTACCAACAGGAACAGATGGGTCAACAATGTTAGGAATCTTCATCATAACATCCTTAAGCTTTGCTTCAAGTTCAGTTTCCTGCACTTCAAGAGCCTTAAGTTCATCAGCCTGTGCTGTAACCTGAGCCTTGATAGCTTCAGCCTCTTCCTTTTTGCCCTGTCCCATAAGCATACCAATTTCCTTACTGAGCTTATTTCTGTTAGCACGAAGAATGCCTGCCTTATCGTTAGCGTCTTTCTTTGCATCATAAAGTGCAATAGCCTCATCAACTAATGGAAGCTTGTGGTCCTTAAACTTTCTCTTAATATTTTCCTTAACAAGTTCAGGGTTCTCTTTTACAAATTTAATATCTAACATAGTAATATCTCCTTATAATATCTTAATTTTCAGGGAAATAGTTTTTCAAAAATCCTGTTAAAAGACTTGCAATCTTTTCATATCCGTTATCGTTTGGATGTAAGCCGTCTGTTGCCCACTGTTTTCTGTGCTTTGCACTGTCACAGTAGATACCGGCATTAGCATAAAGGTCTAAAACAGGGATTGAATAGAATTCGCAAACCTCTTTTATAGCACGTGAGTAGTCGATAAGAGGTCTTCCTGCAGGTCCAGGAAGATTTTCATCTGTTCTGTGAAGTGGAGTCATAAACATAATGAACTTATCAGGATATTTTTCAATAAGACCGGATGCAAGATAATGGAGTGCTCCATAGAATGATGCCCTGTCACGGCTATCCATTGTTCCAAAATCAGGTGTACCATGACCATAGTCGTTTGTACCACCAAACACACAGATAATGTCAGCATCATCATCCATAAATTCAAATCTTGCAACGAATGATGAGCCAAACTTGTCATCTAAAACGCCATTTTCATCATAGCAATCAGCAACTCTTGTGCCACTTATACCGTAGTTTCTAACAAGACCAACATTGTTCTTCTTTGCAAAAACAGCGTGATAAACATCTTCAGGAGTAGTAGCACCTACCCCCCAGGTAATACTGTCGCCTAAGAAGTTACAAATCTTACCCTTTAAGCTGTATGGGCTTGAGAATACGTCAGGCCTTACATAAGCGTAAGCAATTTTAATTTCTTCTTCATATACAAACTTTGCACCAATTTTTTCGATAATATCAGTTGAAGCATAAAGCTTTCCGTCAACTGTCATAGCCTCAACATCAAGTGTTTCTTCATCAATAGAGAATGTTTCGCCGTCTATGTAAAGTCGGCTACGGGAAAGTTCAACGTATCTTCTTCCCTCTTCTTCTAAAACTCTTGCAAACTTTGATTTGTTGATAAATAAATCAAAATCAATATAGAGTTTTCCGTCCTTGCTTAACAAGTCAAGAACCATTGAATCATTCATAATCATCTTAGGACTTTCAGGAACACCCACAGCCAATGTAGAATACTTTTCAGAGTTCTGGAATGAAAGACATTCAGCATCACTGAGGGCTGACATAGATCTTCTCTTTCCATTTCTTCTGTCGTTTACAATAAGATCAAAGCCCATAAGTGTAACTTCACTGTCAAGTTCATTCTTAAATGGAATGTAAGTTGAAATTGTATAGCAGTCACCAAATTCCTGAACCTCAGCAGAAATTTCAAAATTGTTTCCAGGCATTTCGCCATTTACAACCTGTCCACTTCTTGTAATTCTGAAGAAATAACAGTTTTCGTCTGGTTCTGAAAGTTTAATATTCTTTTCGTCAAGAAAAATTTCCACAGAGTCGTTTTCCCAGGAAAGTTCCGAATCATATTCAGGAGTATCATCAAGCACCTTTACAAAAATGTAAAGACCCTTTTTGTCATAGCCGAGCTTAAACTGAGCTGTTGCACCCTCCTGCTCTCCGTAAGCAAAATATTTTTCAGTCTTAAAATCACAGGCATCCATCAAGGACTCCTTGGATTTTAACACATTATATATCTTTGAAATCTCATTCATAATGATTTCCTCCATCAAAATGCTATCCCCAATATTTTACAACTTTAAAACAGATATGTCAACCGATTTTGCGAATTTATAGGCATAAAAAAAGAGAACAGCTAATCGCTGTTCTCAATTATATCAACCATTTTCTTTTTTAGACGCTGAAGAGCATTATCTATTGACTTTGGTTCTTTCTTTAATATTTCAGAAATCTCACGATAGGAATTCCCTTTGACATAGAGATAAAGGACAGTCTGTTCAAGGGAACTGAGTCCGTCGCTGATTTTCTCCTCAATTATCTCCATATTTTCTTTATCAATAAATATTTCTTCAGGGTTTGACACAAGAAAATCAAGGATTTTCTCTTCTTCATCTTCCTCTCCGTAGCCTGTAAGAGGCACATAGCTGTTAAGGGGCAGATGTTTTTTTCTGTTTGCAGTTTTAACTGCAGTAATCATCTGCCTTTTAATACAGAGATTTGCAAAGGTATTAAAAGAAGAATTTTTATCCTTGTCGAAGGTACAGATTGCCTTAAAAAGACCAATCATACCCTCCTGAATAAGGTCATCGTCATCTCCCCCTGCAAGATAATAAAGTCTTGCACAGGAACGAACCCTGTCCTTATATCGTTCAAGCAGAAACTCTGTTGCTATTTTATCTCCGTTAAGAGAGAGTTCAGCCAGACTTTCGTCAGGCAGAGAATCATAGTTTGGGTTTCTATATTCCAAGGTATAGCCTCCGAAAATTATTTTACTAAAGCTTCTGTTTCCTTAGCAATCATAAGCTCTTCGTTTGTAGGAATTACAAGAACTCTTACCTTTGAATCATCAGTTGCAATATCCATCTGTACGCCACAGATTGCCTTTTCGTTCTTTTCAGGGTCAATCTTGATTCCGAGAGCTTCAACACCCTTTAAGATGTCTCTTCTCATAATAACAGTATTTTCACCGATACCTGCTGTAAATACGATAGCATCAGCACCGCCAAGTTCAAAAAGGTAAGCACCAACGAAGTGTCTTACGCTGTGTGAGAACATTGAAAGTGCGAGATGTGCTCTTTCATTTCCCTCTGCTTCAGCAGCTTCAAGGTCTCTGAAGTCACTGCTGATGCCTGAAATACCGTCAACACCTGACTTCTTATTTAAAAGAGTATCAACTTCTTCAAGAGTCATACCCTTATTATCAGCAATAAACTTAACGATAGCAGGGTCAATATCACCACAACGAGTACCCATAACTGTACCTGCAAGAGGTGTAAAGCCCATTGATGTATCAATTGACTTTCCGCCGTCAACAGCAGTAATACTTGAGCCGTTACCTAAATGACAAGTGATAAGTTTAACATCATCAACATTCTTGCCGAGCATTTTAGCAGCTTCCTGTGTAACATACTTGTGT
>JAGAIJ010000136.1 GCA_017626595.1 Clostridia bacterium
ATTTCACCTTGTTATAAACATATCTTCCATTTTTGCAACCTACGGTATGGAAAATCTGGAAAATGCCAACACAATTATTGTTCTTATGGCCTTGTCAGTTATAGTTTTTGCACTTCTTCTTTTCCTCTTCCTTAAAACTACAAAGCCTATGATTATCAAAAAATACAAAAGAGAAAAGAAAATGCTTGCGTCAAGTCTTTTAAGCCTCCCTGTTCTTCTGAGTTTTGCACTTATTATTATTAAAATCTGGCTTAAGAGCACACTGTAATCATTAAATCGGGGTGGATTTTATGAAGAAAGTTTTAAAAGTTGCATTGGCAATTGCAATTCTCATTTTAATATTATGGCTTGTTTTTGTTTCAGCTGAATTTCTTGACTTTGGCAGTGGAGAGAACATTGTTGTAAACATACCGGAGGGGACAAGCAACCGCGGGATTGTTAAAATTCTTGAAAATGACGGAATTATTGAACATCCCAATGTTTTTCTTGCTTTAATCAAGCTTAAGCAACCTGTTTTTCAGTGCGGTATGCATACACTTAATACTAAAGAAAACTATTTTTCCATAATAAAAAAGCTTATTGATTTCCCTGATGCAGGGTATGATAACATTGTGAAGTTCACAATTCCTGAGGGCTATGAAGTCAAGGATATTGCAAAGCACTTACATCAGCTTGGATATGCTGACTACGACAAATTTATCGAAGAAGTAAACACAGGAAGTTTTGACTATGCCTTTCTTGAGGGCATCGACAGAAAAGAATATCGTTTAGAGGGATACCTTTTCCCTGCTACCTACGAAATTGTTTTAGGGGAAAGCGAACACAGCATCATAAACCGTATGTTAGAAGCTTTCCAGCTTAACATTCTTCCACTCTACGAAGAAAGCAACACTGACAAGACTTTAGACGAGGTTATTATTATGGCGTCAGTTGTGGAAAGAGAGGCTGCAAATGACGAAGAACGAGGAAAGGTTGCATCTGTTTTCTACAACCGTCTTGATGCAGGTATGACACTCTCTTCCTGCGCTACTGTTCAGTACATTATTGGAGAGAGAAAAGATGTGCTCTCAAACAGAGATATTGAAATTAAATCTCCATACAATACATACAAAAATCCAGGACTTCCATACGGGCCTATTGCCTCACCGGGCGTGAACTCTGTCAAGGCGACACTTTATCCTGAGGAGACAGATTTCTACTACTTTGCCGCAACAAAGGACGGCTCATACAACGTGTTCTCAAAAACAGGAGATGAACATTTAAGAACTGTAAAGGAGCTTCAGAAATGAGAGCTTTAATTGAAGATGACAATATAAATTATGAATACATAATCCGTTATTTAAGGGACAGCATTCCCGAAAGGCAGGGGCTCTTAAAGGAAATGGAGGAGTTTGCACATACATACTCTGTTCCTATTTCACAGCCTGAGAGCATCCGTTTTATTGAGGTGCTTCTTAAAATTAAACCTGCTGAAAAAATACTTGAAGTGGGGACTGCTATCGGCTACTCTGCAATTATTATGGCAAAGGCATCAGGGGGCGAAGTTACCACTATCGAACTCAGCGACGACGCCTACAGAAAGGCCAACGAATTTATTTCACGAAGTGATGTGGCAGGCAAAATCAACGTAATCCACGGTGATGCAAACGAAGTTCTGCCTGACCTTGAGGGCTCCTTTGATTTTATATTTGTTGACGCTGCAAAGGGACAGTACAACGACTTTCTCCCTCACTGCATGAGGCTTTTGAAAAAAGGCGGAGTTCTTGTTTCAGACAACATACTCTACAAGGGTATGACTGCAACAGACGAGCTTCTAACTCACAGAAAAATTACTATTGTAAAAAGGCTCCGTTCATACATCGAAACCCTTAAAGAAAGCAAAGAATTATCCACTGCAATTATTCCAATCGGAGATGGAATTGCACTCAGTTTTAAAGAAGTTTAATATTTTCAGGAGGAAAATATGGCGGGTTACAACACCTTCTCAACCACTAAAAAAGATATCGTAAAAAAACTTGATATGCCCCTCTCAATCTATACCCTGATTGCTGTAATCTGGGGTATTATTATGATTGCCAGCGCATCCTCCTCCCCTGTCAAACACGTGGCAGTACAGACTGTTGCCTCCTGTCTTGGTCTTGTGGGAATTTTTATGATTATAATATGGGACTATGAATATCTGGCAGGAATTTCAAAGTATCTCTACCTTGGCTCTGTTTTTCTTCTTACAATAGTACTTATCCCGGGGATTGGTTCTATGGTAAACGGGGCGAGAAGCTGGTTCAGAATCGGAAGTCTTTTCAGTATTCAGCCTGCTGAAATTGCAAAGCTTTTCTTCATAATTACGTTCTCAAATCTTTTATCAAAAAGAGAAGATTTAATTGACGAACCTAAGAATGTTATTGCATTTCTCCTGCATCTTGCAATCCCTATCGTCTTAATACTTCTTCAGCCTGATATGGGGACTGCAACCGTCTTTTTCTTTATCTTTTTCGTATTACTTTTTGTGGCAGGGATTTCCTGGAAATACATCCTTGGAGCCTTGGGAACACTTGTTCCTGTTATTCCTGTTTTATGGTTCTTTGTCCTCAAAGACTATCAGAAGCTTAGAATTGTAAATCTTTTTCACCCTGAAAATGACCCGTCAGGCTCGGGCTATCACGTTGTTCAGTCCAAAATCACAATCGGTTCAGGACAGCTTACAGGCACCGGCCTCTTCAACGGCGCAAGTCAGTACAACAATTTTCTCCCTGAACGACACACAGACTTTATCTTCTCTGTAATATGCGAAGAGCTTGGACTTATCGGCGGGCTCTTATGTATAGCACTTCTTATTGCAATTATTGTCCGTTGTATTCAGATTGGGTTGAACTCCAAAAACAGTCTTGGAAAATACATCTGTCTTGGGGTTGCCGCCATGTTCACATTCCACGTTTTTGAAAACATCGGTATGTGCATCGGGATTATGCCTGTTACAGGTATTCCTCTTCCATTTTTCACCTACGGAGGCTCATCTATTCTAACCAACCTTATAGCAATCGGACTTGTTCTTAACGTTGACTACCGAAGTAAACAGATAAATATATAAAAAGGACGCTTATGGGTGTCCTTAATAAAACAGTAATAATGTTTTCGTTGAAACGGCATAGGTTTTCTATGCCGTTTCTTCATGCTTAAATAATGATTGCGGCAGTATGCCGACCAAATCATAAACAATGTCAATTTCTTGCGTTCGCTTTCCGTCAATAGTTTGTGGTGCGTGAACATAAACACGCTTTACCATATCGTTTAATACTGATTGAGTTAATTCCTGTAAATCAAAATATTTATGTACCTTTGAAATAAACCTTTCTACATTGTCGGATTGTTCTTCCGTTTCAGATATTTCAGCAGATAAATTTTCAATAAGTGATTTTAATTCTGCCTGTTCGGTTTCATAATTTGCAGATAGCATTTCAAATCTTTCGTCCGAGATTTTTCCGCTGACATTATCTTCATAAATACGCTGAAACAATATGTCTAATTCTTTAATTCTGCTTTCACTTTTTGAGAGCAGTTTTTTCTTTGCAGAAAGCTCCTTTTTTACCTCTGCCTTTTGCTTTGCATCCAATACCTTGCGGAATTGATTTTCATAACCTGCAACAGTTCCGATTACATATTTAAGATGTGCTAACACACCTTGTTCGAGTATCGTTGCACGAATAAAATGTGTTGAACAGTTTTCCTTGCCTTTGCGTGAGGTTGAACACACAAAATGGTCTTGTCTGCTTTCAAAATACTTGCTTGTGCAGTAGTAAAGTTTTTGACCGCAATCAGCACAGTAGGCTATGCCTGAAAACATATTACTTTTACCTGTTCGTGTCGGTCTGCGTTTGTTCTTTCTTAACTCCTGTACCCGTTCCCAAGTATCGACATCAATAATTGCTTCGTGGGTGTTTTCAAATATTAACTGTTTTTCTTCGGGATTGTATAATTTCTTTTTACTTTTGTATGATTGCTTATAGGTTTTGAAATTCACAGTATGACCTAAATATTCTTTCTTTTCGAGCATAGTTGATATTGTGTCAGCTACCCAGCGATAAGGATTTTCGGGAGTGGGTAAATTTGTTGTCCGTCCTATACTCTGCCAATATGCAGCAGGGGTTAAAACTTTTTCTTCTCTCAATATTTTTGCTATTTGCGAAGGTCCGTAACCATTCATGCAAAGATTAAAAACTTTCCGTACAGTTTCAGCCGCAGGCTCGTCCACAATCCATTGCGTTTTATCTTCAGGACTTTTCATATATCCGAACGGCGGAATTGTGGTTAAGGTTTTACCCGATTCGCCTTTTGCTTTCATAACAGCTTTTATCTTTTTACTTGTATCTTTTGCATACCATTCATTGATGATATTAAGAAACGGAGTAAAATCACTGTCAGTTTGATTTGCACTGTCTATGCCGTTGTTGATAGCTATAAAACGGATATTCTTTTCAACAAACATTACCTCTGTATAAAAGCCAACTTTGAGATAATCACGCCCAAGTCTTGACATATCTTTTACAATAATCGCACCGACCTTGTTATCCTCAACAAGTGCAATTAAATCATTCCAACTCGGACGATTAAAATTCGTACCGGAAAAGCCGTCATCAACAAAATATTGAAGATTTTTAAAACCATTTTCTTTTGCGTATTTACTTAAAATACTTTTTTGATTTACAATACTATTACTGTCGCCCTGTAATTCATCATCACGGCTTAAGCGACAATATAAAGCCGTTATTTTATCAGACTGTCTCATAAATTCCTGTTCCTCCTTTTCAGTTGGACAGTCTGTCAAAACAGGATTGCTTGTATTCATTATATCGCCCATTTTATTATTTGTCAGCCCCTTTCGTATCGCTTTCGTCATTTTCCATAAGCCTTAATAATTTTGATGACACAGAACGGCAACCGTCATATACTCCATTAAAGGTGTAAAGTGTGCTGTTATCCTCAAAAAATATTTTGACATCAGGCAGTTCATTGTCTAACACAGTTAATGCCGAAATCCGTAAACTTTTCTTATCCATTCCTATCCAATCCTTTCCGTTGATTTTTGATAAAACTTTTTAATAGCAAGCATAGCAAGTGGGTACTCACTTGCGGAAAAAGAAATTTTTAATACTTGCTATTTTGAGAAAACAGCAAGCATAGCGAGTGTAGCCACACTCACAAAATTTCATTTTATTTTTGGGAATTTCCCAAGCCCTTTTTGATATAAATTTGTTTACACATAATAAACGAATTTCGTTGTAAAATTACAACTATTTAGAGAAAAAATTTTGTTCTCATATAAGTAATACTTTAAAATTCAAAATAGCAACTTTTTCAAGAAAAAAATTCTCTCATATACTAATATCCCGAAAAAATGAAAATTGCCAAAATTTTAGGAAAGATTTTTGTTTTTTCTTCTCATATAGGTAACCTTCAAAATTGAATTTTTACACACTTGAAATCAAAAATATTTTCTCTCATTTATGACACACTCAAAGAAAGATAATTATGCAGATTTTTATTGTCATTTTCAATATAAATTTTGAAAAATATGGACAAACAATGATCTTTATGTTATAATAGTCATGCTAGATACTATAAAATCAATATACTGGAGCTAGTATATTATTTTCCAGAAAGTGTACGCTATGTTAAAAGCGTACTACTCTGAAAATGCTTTCTGGAAAGTATATTGATTAGTGTCTAGCAACCTATCATTCAGGGTTTTGTGCGTTTTTAGTGCATCACTCTGCAATATGGGTGGTGCATTTTTTATTATATTTTATTGGTTAATAAACCAGAAAGGATGATTTTATGAAAAGATTATTGTCGTTGTTAGTTGTGTTGGTTATGTTGGTATCTGCTTTGCCATGTAATGCAGAAAAAGTGCAACAAAATGTTCCAAGTGATTGGGCAACTGATTACATTGCTAAAGCAGAGAGTATAGGTCTATTGAAAAATGTATCAGGGTTAGTCTATAAAGAAAATATTACTCGTGAGAAGTTTTGTGAACTCATATATGATTTTATCATGATTACACAAAGAGGAATTACAACACCTGAATACAAAAATCAGTTTATAGACACAGATAATGAAAAAGTTGTTGTTTTGAATGCAGCAGAAATCATATATGGAAAATCAAGTACAGAATTTGCACCAAATGACTTGCTTACTCGTGAAGAAGCAGCAACTATTATTGTACGTATGATAAATAAGGTTATGCCTATGCCTGTAACTGAAATGTATTTTGAGTATGACGATAGTAATGACATTTCAGAATGGGCATCAAGTTCTATTCAAGTTATGAGCAATCTCGGTTTTATGAATGGTGTTGGTGAAAATAAATTTGCACCCAAAGACAACTATACTACTGAACAATCTATAACAACTTTGATTAGGATGTACGAAGCAAACACCTATGAATATGTTACACCACTTGGAACAATAACAAGCAAAACAGATTACAATTCACATATCAATTTTGCCATAGAAGCAAATGCAAGAATTGATATTATTAAAGATTATGAAAACTTTGACGAAACAAGATATATTATTCCAGGACCATTTAAAGCATTTACAGACCAGATGTGGTCAATGTATATCAGCTTTGATAGTTTTGCAGAAATCTTTGGTGGCGAATGGAAATTAAACAATAATGTGTTTGAGTTTACCTATGACACCACAAAAGAAGTTGTTATGGAAAAATATACTCCAAATGAAACAACTGGTGAATGGACTAATAAAACAGGAACTACACCTGTAATACATTTTTCAGGCATAACAACAATACTTGTAAATGGTGAAGAAAGAGAAATTAAGGGAAGTACTGGTGGCAGAGTACATAATGGCACTCTTATGATGTATAATAATGAACTTTATATACCTGTTCAAATGGTTGCAGAACTTTTAGACTGTGATATTTCAGTAACAGATATTTTATGGAATTAAATAATTTTTCTTTAGACTATTAGAAAATAAACATATTAAGCAAAAAAGAAACAGGCAAGTCAAGGGTAAATACACGAGCTACGCTCGCCCTTGACAAACCTGTTCTTTTTCGCAGTATGTCAGTTAAGGGAATTTAAGCCGAAAAACGGACTTAAATCCCCTTTTTTTAAAAGTGTTCATTTTTAGATTTTGTGGAACGATAGAACCCCATTTTTGAGGTTTTTAATATAAAACCATTACCTTGTAAGTTTCAGGCTTTGAAAACCGCAAAAAAAGGGCATTTTTCAACCTCTATTGCGTGACAATTTACCCCATAAATGAGAAAAAGCACACCACACGATAAATGTGTGATATGCTTAACTCTCTGCAACCCTTTGACAGACCATCAATACCTATACTGTTTTATTGAGGACTGTTATACGCGTCCTTTTTTGTTTGTTTATAAGCCTCAATCAGCGCCTTTTTATTATTTTCACAGTCTCCTGAAATTACCATATTAAGCAGTTTTTCAAGAATCTCACCCAGCTCTTTTCCCGGACTGCAACCCTGCTTTATAAGGTCGCTGCCTGAAATTTTAAGCTGGCTTAAGGAATAACAACTCCTGTCATTTATAACCTTATTTACCATTTTTTCAAACTTCACAACCTCATCATATCTGAACTTGGCTGCAGAGCTTTTGGCAAGATTGTCCGCCTTTCTTATTTTTATAAGATTCATAAGGGTATGATATCCAAGCTTCCCAAGCCAAAACTTTGCATTCTTCTCGTCAGGCTGTATCATTGTATCGTGATAGAAAACAAGCCTTTCTACTTCTTTTATCGTCTTTGTATCATATCTTAAGCGTCTTAAAACTGTTTCAGCAATCTCCGCCCCAAGTCTTGGATGACCTCCGAAATGGGCGTTTCCGTCTGTTCCTATTACCATACATTTTGGCTTTCCTAAATCGTGGAAAAACAAAGACAGTCTTACAGGTAAAATCATTTCCGATTCACCGATTGCCCTTGTAATATGATGCCACACATCATAGATATGATTCTTTGTGTTCTGGGCATAGCCTATACTATCTCCGATTTCAGGAATGAAAACTCTTATTATTTCTGCATACTCATTAAGCACCTTTTCGGCATATTCGCCCATTAAAAGCTTATTGAATTCTGCGCCGATACGCTCTGCTGAAATATTTTTAAGAAGCTCCTTTGTTTCAAAGATTGCTCTTCTTGTATTTTCCTCAATCTCAAATCCAAGGCAGGCTGAAAAACGAATTGCTCTTAAAATTCTTAAGGCATCTTCACGAAATCTCTCTGCAGGGTCGCCCACAGCTCTTATGAGCCTTTTTTCTATATCCTCTCTGCCTCCGAACAAGTCCACAAAACCATTTTCATTATAGGCAATTGCATTCATTGTAAAATCTCTGCGTTTTAAGTCATCCTCAACATTTTTTGCAAACTCCACTATATCGGGACGCCTGTTATCTGCATATTTGCCCTCAACTCTGAAAGTTGTTATCTCTATGTGAAAGTGATTTATTATAACCGTAACAGTTCCGTGTTGTATCCCTGTTTCAACAGTTTTATAGTCCTCAAAAACCCTCATAACCTGATTGGGCTCTGCTGAGGTGGTTATGTCCCAGTCAGATGGGACTTTCTCTATTAAGTTGTCCCGTACACAGCCTCCGACTATATACGCATCATAGCCCTCTTTTTCAAGCATCGAAAGGGCCTGACTTACCTGCTTGGGAATTTCTATCATATTTTACTCCTTAAAATTTATAAATCCGCGAAAAAGATTTCTGCAAGTTTATTATCAACATAAGCAGCACCGACTTCCTCATTTGACGGAATATATTTCTGCTTCAGTTTCGGAATTTTTACAGTACATTTTGTTGTATTCTTAAGCGCCCTGAAATTGTAGATAAAGCCCATAACATCCGTGATTTTGTCTGTAGCGGAAAATATAAAACTATCAATATCCGCTAAAGCTTCAGAAGTAGAAGTTGCACTCCTGAACTCCATAACAAAATTCTTTTCATTTTCGAGAAGCTTAAGCTTTATTTTTGATTTCTTTCCCGGAGAACCAAGAATCAGATATCTTACAATATTATAAACTAAAATCTGCATCTTCTCCAGGTCAAATACAAGGTATGGTTCAAAGCTTTCATCTGTAAAATCAAACTTTTCTATTGAATTATTTGAAACTCTCTTCACTTCCATAATAATCTTCTGCAGAAAATCTGCAAGGTTACAGTATTTCTCTGTTCCCGTGTAGTGAGCATCCTTGGTCTGAAGGATTCCCATAAGTGCAAGGGTTCTTCTCATATTATAAATTGCAATCCTGATGCTTTCAAGATTTGATGCACCGTCCATGGAAAATGTCTCGTTCATCTTGAAAAGCATTAAGCCTGACTCTGCATGATTAAGATATTCATCCATTCCCTTCATCAATATTCCCAGTGAATCTATCTTTTCTTCCATAGAAACCAACTCCCTATACCTTATAATATAAGTATAGCACATTTTTAATTATTGTCCACATTTTAATTAAATTATGTTGAAAAAACCAAGCCTTTGTGGTACAATAAACCTATGAAATTCTTTCTTAAATTAAGATGAGGAGTGTTTTTTATGAAAAAAATTATTGCTTTATTACTCATTGGAGTTTTACTTTGTTCATCTGTTGTTTTTGCAGATGGCTCTACTATTATGATTGACGACAAAGAGGCTACTATTGCCGAGAGCATGGGCTCTGTAAAAAATATTTCAGACAGAACCTTTGTTCCTGTTCGTTTTATGCTTGAATACTTTGGCTATACTGTTGTATGGGACGAAGAAAGTCAGCTTGTTGCAGGCTACTCTGATGACAACAGCTTCTTCGCTCTTAACATTGGCGCAAAAACCTTATTCCACGGCGTAGAAAACGGCGAAACAAAGAAAACTGAAATGGATGTTGCTGCTTTCCTTGACGAAACTGAGGACAGAACTTACGTTCCTCTTCGTTTTCTCGCAGAGGCATTCGGATTTTTAGTTGACTACGATGAGGCAACTGACACTGTTATAATCACAAGTCAGACTGAAATTACAGAATAATTTTATGCAGAGCACTTTTGCTCTGCATAAATTTTCGGAGGAAATATGGATTACTACGTTACACCACTGCAAAATTTAATAGATGAATTTGAAAAGCTTCCAGGAATTGGCAACAAGACTGCACAGCGTCTTGCATACCACGTGCTTAATCTCCCAAAGGAGAAGTCAACCAAGTTTGCAAACGCTATACTTGAGGCACAGGAGAAAATCTGTTACTGCAGAATCTGTCAGAACTTTTCCGAAAATGAAGTTTGCACCCTCTGCGACAACCCTGTTCGTGATAAATCCGTGATTTGTGTTGTGGAAAATCCAAAGGATGTTCTCCAGATGGAAAAAACCAACGAATTTAAAGGACTCTACCACGTTCTTCACGGGGCAATTTCTCCTATGGACAATGTTGGGCCTGATGACCTTAAAATCAAGGAGCTTATGGTCAGAATCTCCACTGGGGAAGTCAAGGAGCTTATTATGGCTACAAATCCAAACCTTGAGGGAGAAACTACAGCTATGTATATCTCCAAACTTGCAAAGCCTTTCGGAATTAAGGTTACAAGAATTGCACACGGCGTACCTGTGGGCGGAGAGCTTGAATATGCTGACGAAGTAACTCTTTCAAAGGCATTAAAATGGCGTGTTGAAATATGAGAAACAAAATTAAAAACTTTGCCCGTGAAATCGGGATTGAGGAATGCGGTTTTTGTAAAATTGACGGTAAAACTTATCTTGTATGCCTATTCCCTTACTATGTAAAGAGTGAAGAGGGCAACATTTCCATATATGCACGCGGCAGAGATTATCACCTTGTTGTTCGTGAAAAGCTTGAAAAAATTAATGAATTCCTAGGACAAAAGGGAGAAATTCTTGCCGACATTGGTGAACAAAACGACAGAGAGGCAGGCTTCCTTGCAGGACTTGGTTTCTATGGCAAAAACGGTCTTCTTATAAACCCTAGACTTGGCACATACTTTTTTATTGGACAGCTTGAAATCAAAGCTGACATCTCCCCTGACAGCCCTCTTGAAGAAAGCTGTATGAATTGCGGAGCCTGCGAGAAAAGTTGTCCAGGTGGCGCAATCGGGGAATGTTTTAATATTTCCAATTGTGCATCGGAAATATCCCAGAAAAAAGGAGAACTTACGGAAACTGAAATTGAAATCCTTAAAAAGTCGGGCTTAATATGGGGCTGTGACATCTGTCAGTCGGTTTGTCCTCACAACAAGGGGCTTGAAACTACTGCTATGGCGGAATTTATCACTGACAGAATTGCTGTATTTAAGGATTTTGACCTTTCAAACCGTGAATTTTTGAAGAAATATAAAGATCGTGCTTTTTCCTGGAGAGGACTCTCTCCGATAAAGCGTAACGCAGAATTACTTGGAGTAAAAAATGAAGAAAAATGACATTTTTGAAATTGAAATAACAGGCGTTACCGACGAGGGTGACGGCGTTGGAAGAGCTGAAAACATTGCCGTTTTCGTGCCTTTTGCACTGCAGGGCGAAAGGGTTGAGGTTCTTATTATCAAGACCTATAAAACCTACGCAATCGGCAAACTCCAGCGTGTAATTTCTCCCTCTCCTGACAGAATTAAGTCGGATTGTGAGCATTTTTACAAGTGCGGTGGCTGTAGTTTTCAGAATGTAAATTATGATACCGAGCTTTCCTTTAAGGAAAAGGCTGTTACAGATGCTGTCCGCAGAATAGGGAAGTGCGACTGTGAGATTTTGCCCATACTTGGTGCAAAAAATCAGAGCTGTTACAGAAACAAGGCACAGTTCCCTGTAGGAACTGAAGGCATCGGACTTTACGCAAGAAAAAGTCATCGAATTATTGATATGAATTTTTGCTCTATTCAGGACGAAAAGACTGCAATTATTATTAAAATTGTGCGGAAGTGGATGGCTGATTTTGGCGTTCCTGCTTATGATGAGCTTGCCGACACAGGCCTTATAAGACACATCTACACCCGAGTTGGCAACAATAAAATGCTCCTTTGTATTGTTTCGAGAAAGGCTGAAATTCCTCACATAGACGAACTTATTTCTGCACTTTTAGACACAGGAATTGAGTTTTGGGGCATTATTCTCAACGTTAATGAGAAACAGACCAACGTTGTTTTAGGTAAAAAAAGCCTTGTGCTCTACGGCAAAGATTATATGTTTGGCAAAATCGGGGACTGTGAGTTCAAGGTTTCTCACCTCTCCTTCTGGCAGGTTAACTCTGCACAGACCAAGGTTTTATATGACGTTGTAAAGGACTTTGCATCCCTTGAGGGCAACGAAGTTGTGTGGGATTTATACTGCGGAATCGGCACAATTGGTCAGTATATGGGCAAAAATGCAAAAAAACTTATCGGCATTGAAATTGTGCCTGAGGCTATTGATGATGCAAAAGAAAATGCAAAACGCAACGGCATTTCTGACTTTGAATATTACTGTGGCACAGCCGAAAGCCTTGCATCTTCCATCAAAGACAGGCCTGATTTAATTATCCTTGACCCACCTAGAAAGGGCTGTGACAGAGAACTTATTGACACTGTGATAAAGACAGGGGTTAAAAAAATTGTTTACGTTTCCTGCAAGGCGTCAACTCTTGCAAGAGATTTGGAAATCTTAGAGAAAAACGGCTACAAGGCTACCCGAATTCAGCCTGTGGACCTTTTCCCACGAACAAACCATTGCGAAGCTGTGGCGGAGATTTTGAGGGTAAAATAAGGAGTTAATATGCTTCATATTAAAGAAACTATCATTGTCGAGGGGAAGTTCGACAAGGAAAAACTAAAAAAAATTACTGATGCAGCCATAATTTGCACTGAG
>JAGAIJ010000137.1 GCA_017626595.1 Clostridia bacterium
AAGCACTTTTTCTTTAATTCTTCACTTCTTCGAGAGGTATTGGTTTGTAATCCCCATTGTGTGCAAGGGTTACATTTCCATCGTCATCGAATATCTCGCCGTACTCACCGAATGGTGCGTTCATTACTATCACCAGGGCAAGCTCATTATTCTCCATATCAAGAACTATGATTTCTTTTATGAGAAGCCGTAGGTTTACATTGCTGATTGCACCTTCTGCTATGATTCCGTCAAGTATATCGATGCTTTCTTTGATTTCCTTCTTACGCTTTTTAACCGTCTGCTCCATATTCAGTATGTCTTGAATTTTTGTTTTAAGGTTTTCTATTTCAACCTTTCTTTTTTCAAGTATTCTGTCGTATGTAGCACGGTTTTGCATATCCCTGATTCTTTCTATCAGGATATTTTCCTGCTCAAGCTCAAGGTTTTCAATCATCGCTCTGTATGAGGTTGACCTGCCGGTATAACGGTAGGTCTTTTTACAAGAAATTTTCAAAAAGGCCTTGTAAAAAATATAGTTTTATGGTAGAATAAATCTTGTAAAAGAGATTTATTCTGCCTTTGGATTTGATAAGGGTGAAACCTTGTAAACCGCTTGAAATCAAGCAAAATTTGATGTGGCAGTAAAATCATATCGTTCTTACAAATCTCCGTATAATTGTACGGAGATTTTATTTAGCAAAAGAATAAACACAGGTCATCAGAGTATCTATCTGTTGTCGGACATACTGCAAGACGGTATTGTTAGACGATAAGGGAATACGGTGAAAATCCGTAGCAACAGCCATTGCCGTAACTCCTGCTAAAGCGGGTCAAGTCGGAATGCTTATCGGTCTGTGATGCGTAAAAGTCTCTTGGGCAAATTGGGGAGATATGTGTATACAGGAACAGAAATATACTCGTAGTGCCCCCAATGGAGGGTGCTTTTATTTTATCCTTTTGAAAATAGAAAGGATTGAGTAAAGTGAAAACAAACGAAAAAAATGTGTTGGAGGAAATAAAGACTCCGGCAAAAAGAAAAAGCTCTCTTACGATTTTAGAAATGATTGTTTTTGCAATGCTTGGAACAATAATGTTCTGTTCAAAAATCATTATGGAAGTATTGCCGAATATTCATTTGCTTGGAATGTTCACAATGGTATTCACAATAGTCTTTCGCAAAAAAGCTCTTATACCTGTCTACATTTATGTTTTTCTCAATGGGTTGTATTCAGGCTTTAACCTGTGGTGGATTCCATATTTGTATATCTGGACAGTTCTTTGGGGAGTAACGATGTTGCTGCCCAAAAATATGTCTAAAAAGGTAGCAATGTGCGTATATCCTGTTGTGTGTGCTTTGCATGGCTTATTATTCAGTACTCTGTATGTACCGGTTCAGGCTCTTCTTTTCAGAATGGATTTTCCACAGATTCTTGCATGGATTATATCGGGACTTCCTTTTGATGCAATACATGGTGCAGGAAATTTTTGCACAGGTTTTTTAATCCTGCCTTTATCAGAACTGCTTAAAAAGCTGTGGTACAGGAAAATATAATTAAAAAGGAACAAGTGTATCTTGTTCCTTTTTTCTATAAAATGGGTTGCAATTTATAGATTTAAATGTTAGAATTAAATTGATTAATAAGCGGAGGGATAAATATGAAATTCAGACCGGTGGCAACACCTTTGGTGACAGTTGACCCGTATTTTAGTATATGGTCATTCTCTGATAATTTATATGATGATGTTACAAGATTCTGGACAGGCAGGAGAAATTCTATGTCTGCGGGAGTTTTTATTGACGGAAGATTTCACTCAATAATGGGAAAAAGACGTCCTAACTCTGACAGATATTTTGTAATGGATGACGAGGTAATCCCACAGGTTTCCCTTGAGGTTAAGCCTCTTTCCACAACTTATGTGTTTGAAAATGATTTGCTTCGTGTGAAGCTGTATTTTATGACACCTCTCCTTGTGAGAAGACCTGAAATTATGTCAAGACCTGTTTCATATATTGAGTATGAGATTGAGAAAAAGACAGAAGAAGAGCACGAAATAAGCTTTTATTTTGATATTATGGCTGAATGTGCAGTTGACCACTGGACACAGGAGGTTGAATTCGGCAGAACAAAATATTCCCTCTACGCAGGAAATAAGGAGCAGAATGTCTTAGGAAAATCAGGGGACGATATCTGCATTGACTGGGGATATCTCCATCTTGTTCACGATAATGCAAAGCTTATCCACGGTCTTTCCAAGCATGCAAATAAGTTTGTTGCAGAGCTTGACGAAAATAAGACCTACTCTGCATATATGGAATATATTACACTTTGTGCAGAAAGTGAAAAAATGCAGGATTTATTCTGTGTAGCTTTCGACGAGATAAATCCAATTCAGTATTTCGGCGATAACTTAAAAGAGTATTATACAAAGTATTTTGACTCCTTTGAAGATCTTTTAGGCACAGCAAAAGCTGAATATGAAGAGCTTAAAAAAGAATGTATAGCCTTTGAAGAAGAGGTTATGACTGAAACCAAGAAGGTAAGCCCTGAATATGAAAAGCTTACATCCCTTGCTTTCAGACAGTCTGTAGCAGCCCATAAATATATAGAAGATACAGAGGGCAATCCTTTGTTTATCTCCAAGGAATGCTATTCTAATGGCTGTGCAGGAACTCTTGATGTTACATATCCTTCAATTCCACTTTATCTTAAATATAATCCTGAGCTTGTAAAGGGAATGTTAAGACCAATAATGAAGTATCAGGCAACAGAGGACTGGAAGTTTGACTTTGCCCCTCATGATGTAGGTTGCTATCCACTTCTTAACGGACAGGTTTATGCAAGAGAGATTGGCAAGGATAATGAGCTGGATAAACAGATGCCTGTTGAGGAGTGCGGAAACGCCCTTATTTGTTTTGGTGCAATTGCAAAATATGAGGGAAATAACAGCTTTGCTATTGAGTATAAGGATACCCTTAAAAAGTGGGCAGATTACTTGGTTGAAAACGGCTATGACCCGGGAAATCAGCTTTGCACAGACGACTTTGCAGGACACTTGGCTCATAACTGCAATTTAAGTCTTAAGGCAATTTACGGTATAGCCTGTTACGGACAGCTTTTCGGTGAAGAAAAGTATATTGATATTGCCCGTGAATATGCAAACAGGTGGGCAAAGGACGCGTTGGCAGACGACCATACAAAGCTTGCTTTTGATAATGAGAATACATGGAGCTTAAAATATAATATTGTATGGGATAAGCTTCTTGATTTCAATTTCTTTGATGAAGAGGTTTTTGAAAGGGAGCAGAAATATTATCTCACAAAGCTTAACAGATACGGTGTGCCTCTTGATAACGGAAACTTCTGGACAAAGACAGACTGGCAGGCGTGGACAACTGTTATGACAGACGATAAGGAATATTGCGATAAAATTTATAAGGCAATGTACAATATGGTAAATGAAACAAAGGACAGAGCTCCTTTTACAGACTGGTACAGGTCCCATAACGGAAGATATGTAGGCTTCCAGAACAGAAGTGTTATAGGTTCATTATTTATAAATCTTTTGAAATAAGGTGAAATTGTGGATACAAATCAGTGTGAAATGTGTGCATATTACGATTATGATGAAGAGTACGAATGTTATGTATGTAATGTAAATATGGACGAGGACGATTATGCAGGCTTTATGTCAAATAAGAAAAATACCTGCCCGTATTTCATAATGTATGACGAGTATAAAATTGTAAGAAAACAGAATTAGAGGTAACAAATTGGAACTCAGCTTAACTTTACTTATTCAGACAATTATAATTTTTATTTTAATAGCTGTGGGCTTTACACTTTCAAAGCTTGGAAAGCTTGATGAAACAGGCACAAAGCAGATGACAACAATACTTTTAAGTATAGTAACACCCTGCGTGCTGATTCATTCATACCAGCAAAAAAGCTTTAATCTGTCCCTTGCGAAGAATTTAGGACTTGCAGCCTTAGTTACTCTTATAGTTCACCTTGTTGCAATTTTAATTGCAACGCTGTACTTTAAGAAAGAGGAAACAAACCACTATCGCATAAACATTTTTGCCTCAGTTTATTCAAACTGCGGATTTATGGCAATCCCTCTCCTTACTGCCACATTAGGTGAAGACGGTGTGTTTTACGGTGCGATGTATCTTGTGATTTTCACAATTTGCTACTGGATACACGGGCCATATCTCTTCACAGGTGATAAAAGCAATTTAAAACCCTCTATGGCAGTCAAAACCCCTGGGGTTATCGGTACAGGAATTGCACTTTTGCTTTTTGTTTTTAATATAAAACTTCCTGAGGTAATTGTAAGACCTGTTGAGTTTTTGGCGGATATGAATACACCTCTTGCAATGCTTATTTTAGGTTGTTATCTGTCAAAGGTAAACTTTAAAAAGATTCTTGCTAACCCTGATATTTATAAGGTATCGGTTTTAAGACTTATTTTAATTCCGATTTTAACAGTTTATCTTCTTAAACTTTTCGGAATAGACCCTGTGGTTGCAAAATCGATTCTGATTCCTGCAGCCTGCCCTGTGGCAACGGTATGTACGCTTTTTGCTGCAAAATTCGGACTTGATGCAACATATTCATCGGAAGTTGTGTCGATTTCCACTATATTTTCAATATTGACAATACCACTTATAATATTGCTTTATTAAACCTCTCACCCGAGAGGTTTTTCTTTTGGAAAATTTTACTTTACAATTGAAATTCCTTTTGGTATAATACTATATGTAGTATTAGACTCGTATGGAGGATTGAATATGTGCGCAAAAGCAAAATATGATAATGACAGTATAAAATCCTTAAAAGGTGCCGACCGTGTCCGCAAAAGACCTGCGGTTATTTTTGGTTCAGACGGACTTGAGGGCTGTCAGCATTCAATTTTCGAAATTCTTTCAAACTCAATAGATGAAGCAAGAGAGGGCCATGGTAAGCTCATAATTATAACAAGATTTATGGATAATTCAGTGGAAGTAGAGGACTACGGACGAGGAATTCCTGTTGACTATAATAAGAGTGAAGACCGCTATAACTGGGAGCTTGTATTCTGTGAAATGTATGCAGGCGGTAAGTACCAGAATAACAGCGGAGATAACTATGAATTTTCTCTTGGTTTAAACGGTCTCGGTACCTGTGCAACACAGTACAGCTCCGAGTATATGGATGCAGAAATTTTAAGAGACGGCTATAAGTTTGAGCTCCACTTTGAAAAGGGTGAAAACATAGGCGGACTTACCAAGACGCAGTTCCGCCACCGCCATACAGGAACAAAAATCCGCTGGAAGCCCGACCTTGAGGTATTTACAGATATAAATGTTTCTGCAGATTATTACCATGAGGTTCTTAAGAAACAGGCTGTTGTTAACCCTGGCGTAAAGTTTATTTTTAAGAATGAAACAGAGAAAAATAAATTTGAAGAAACTGAATATCTGTATGAAAACGGAATTGTAGATTATATAAATGAATTGTCAGGAGGCAAGGAATTTACATCTCCGTATTTCATTGAATGTGAGCGTAAGGGAAAGGACAGAGAGGATAAAGAAGCCTATAAAGTAAAGATGAACTTTGCTTTTTGCTTTAATAATGATGTAAATATTATTGAATATTATCATAACTCAAGCTTTCTTGAATATGGCGGAGCTCCTGATAAGGCAGTTAAAAACGCTTTTGTTTATGCAATTGATAAATATATAAAAGCAAATAATAAATATACAAAGAACGAAGGAAAGATTACTTTTGTGGATGTGCAGGACAGCTTAATTCTTATAAGTAACTCTTTCTCCACAATGACATCATACGAAAATCAGACTAAAAAGGCTATAAATAATGAGTTTATTCAGGAGGCAATGACAAAGTTCCTTCGTGAAAGCCTTGATGTTTATTTTATAGAAAATAAAGCTGATGCAGATAAAATTTCCGAGCAGGTTTTAGTTAATAAACGAAGCCGTGAATCTGCGGAAAAGACAAGAGTTGCAGTTAAGAAAAAGCTTGTAGGAACAATGGACGCGGTAAACAGAGTTAAAAAGTTTGTTGACTGCAGAAGTAAAGATGTAAAAAAGCGTGAAGTTTATATAGTTGAGGGTGACTCAGCTTTAGGTGCCTGTAAACTGGGCAGAGACAGTGAATTTCAGGCTATTATCCCTATAAGAGGTAAAATTTTAAACTGTCTTAAAGCAGATTATAACAGAATTTTCGACAGCGAAATCATAACAGACTTAATTAAGGTTTTAGGCTGTGGTGTAGAGATAAAGACAAAGCATAATAAGGACTTAAATTCCTTTGAGCTTTCTAACCTCAGGTGGAATAAAATTATAATCTGTACCGATGCCGACGTTGACGGTTACCAGATCAGAACACTTGTTCTTACAATGCTTTACAGACTTACACCAAC
>JAGAIJ010000015.1 GCA_017626595.1 Clostridia bacterium
ATAAACTTCATGTTGAAGTTATCAACTGTTACGTTATCCCATTCAACCTTAGCACCAGCAGCTAACTTAAGTGCAGACCACTTAGAGTTACCTTCTGTAAATGTTACATCAACAAACTTAAGTGTTATGCCACTGTTAGTTGTGAATAATGTACCCTTATCTGTACCTTCGTACTTAAATGTTACATTGTTAAATTCAACAACGGCATTGTTGTTAATTGTCATACCGTGTGTTGGTGAATGTTCCATAATGATTGCTGCACCGTACGGAGCATAGTACTTAACGCTCTGTGTTATTGTGAAGTCAGCACCGATGTTAGAGTCAGTTAATACATAGATTGTATCGAGGCCCTGTGCAACTGCAACTTCATAAGCCTTCTTAACTGTAGCAACAGGTGTATCAACAGTTAAACCGTCGTTAGCATCTGAGCCGGAACCTGCAACGAATACATAGTCGCCTGTAATGTTAACTTCCATGTACTGTGCAACGTATGTTACTGCTTCAGTAGCGCCAAGCTTAGCAAGTTCAGAACTTGTAATCTTTGTTTCGCCACCGTCAGCAGACCAACCTGTGAATACCATGCCTGACTTAGCAGGAGCAGCAGCAGGTGTGATAAGTGTGCCAGGAGCAAGCTTTAATGTACCGAGTACATCTTCGCCGTCCATAAATGTGATGATTATTGCGTCAACTTCTTCGAAGTTTGCATAGTATGTAGCATGTACAGAAGCAACAGGAAGTGTAACGATTTCGCCACCTTCTGTTTCTGACCAACCTGTAAATACATATACCTTATCAGCAGCAGGGTTTTCCTTTACAGGTGTTTCCGCTGTGATATTTGTGCCTACAACGAAGTCTGTTGTAGTTTCAACGCCGTCAATATTAAATGTAATTGTTGCGTATGTCTTTTCTGTGAATGTAGCTGTGTATGTGATTACACCATCTAATTCAGCAGGTTCGCTCCATGAAGCGAATGTGTACTTAGTTGTTGTGTTTTCTCCTACGAGATCAGCCTTTGTTACGAGCTGTGTAGCGTTACCGCTAAATGTTGGCTCTGTCTGTCCGGCTTCTCTGTACCACTTAGTTGTCTGTGCAACTTCACCGTTACCGTCAACGAAGTTGATTGTAACGTATGGTTCTTCTGTTAAGTCGTAATCAGCTACGATAGTAATTGTGTTCTTATCAGCAAATGGGTTGATATCCTTTGCTAAGAGTTCGTCAACTGAGTAGCCTGTTGGCATAAATGTCTTGTTAACGAAGTATGCACCGCTATTTTCGTAGTTGTTAGGATCTTCTGGATCAAGGAGGTTAGTGTACTTCCAGCCCTTGAATGTTGCATCAGAGTATGTACCATCAAGGTCTGTACCTACAGTATTGAAGTTAAGAACCTTGTATGTGTTATCAGCTGCGTTGAGGTATGTTGTTGTTCTACCTGTCTTATCAACAATGTTTCCACCCTTAACTTCCATCATAGCCCAATCAATATTTACAGCCACATGGTCAAAGCCCGGAACAGAAATCTTACCGCCGTGCATTTCTTCAGTAATAACAATTGTGTTACGTGTGAAGTTAGCAGCGCCAGCTTCCTTGTTAACTCCAACTGTAGCAATCTGTGTACCTGCAGCGTTATAAATTCTAACGTCTCCACGTCTGAGTCTATAGTTGTTGTTAGGGTCAACAATATCATAGCCTTCTAAGAATGTAACTTCTTCGCCGGCTGTGTAGTACTTCCACTGTGTACCATCAAGGATTGCAATCTTACCTTCTTCTACAGCTGTTAATTCATAAGCTGCGTAGAGTACAGGGTATTCGATTGAGTAAGCTGTAATCTTCTTACCGTTTGGTGTACATGTGCCGTTTACATAATCGTATGTAGGAGCTTCTGTGTACCAGCCGATAGCCTTATGAGCATAGCCGTTGTAGATAAAGTCAGTTACATGGCTGAAGTGTCCTAGGTTAACACCGCTACCTTCGTTAACTGAACCTGTACCTGTCTTTTCACCGCTAGCTGAGAGATAGTTTGCAGTGATATCAATCTTTGTAACTTCCCAGTTAATCTGGAAGCCCTTACCAGCTTCAATAATAACTGTTGTTGTAGCGTCATCCTGTACAACACCGCCGTAGCTTGTTGATTTAGGTGTGTAGCTTACACCGTACTGTTTTACGTTAAGTCTTGGAACGTTAACTTCCTGACCTATGTAGTAGTGTCTTGTAATCTGGTGATTTTCAAGTGTGTTAGCTGTGTAGCCGGAGATGTTTATTCCAACCTGAACAAATTCTTCTTCGCTATCTTTATAAGTAGCAACAAGAGTAATATTCTTTGTTACGTTTTCAACGATGCCGTTCTTAGCGATTTCTTCTCTGCCAAGTCTCCAGCCTGTGAATTCAACGCCAGCCTTATAACCAGGTGTAATACCTGTGTATTCTGGAGTAGCTTCGCCGTAAGGAACCTTAACAACATTTAAGAGTACGCCGTCAGCATCCATATATGTAACTGTGTATTCTCTCTGTTCAAGAGGTAATTCAGTTGCATTTGGTCTTGTAACAACGAGTTCTTCAATATAAATCTGTCCCCAGTTATTGAAGCTACCGCCGATGTTAACACCGTGGATAGCCTTCATATCAGGGAGTTCGCCTGTGGCAATTTCAACGCCGTCTGCGTAAAGAACATAAGTTCCGTTAGCTACGTTGAGGTCAGCGAGGTATGTAATCCAATCGAATACCTGTGGTCTTGTTTCGATTGTCTTACCGAGTGTAAAGTCGGCTCTTGAACCTGCGCCAAGGCCTTCATACTTAATCTTAATATCAGATGAGTTCCAGTTAGAGAGGTTTTCTCTTGCTCTAACCTTAACCTGAATCTTGATATTCTGGTTTTCAGCCTTAGATAAGTCGAGTGGTTCAAACCAGTAGTTATTGTTTGTACCAATCTTATTATATGGGTCGTTTGCAGGAGCCTTATAGTCTTCTACAACCTTACCGTAGGACTTAGTAATGAATGATGACTGTACATTTGCAAAGTTTGCCTGCTTTTCGTTGCCGTTTGCATCAATATATGTGATGTAATCAGCCTTAGCGTTTGTAAAGTCTTCATATACATATGGTGTACCTGCGAAGAATTCTCTTGAGTATTCTGGGTAAACAACCATATCTTCATTGATAGCTACGCCTGTGAGGTCTGTGCTCCACTTATCGAATGTGTAAGCGAAGAGAGCATCGTTAGCTCTTACAGGACCTGCAGGGATAGCACCGTAGCCTACTGTTACAGTGTAACCAGGATATACGATTCTTTCTTCGTAAAGGTCACCGTTTGAAAGTGTGTACTTAACGCTATATGTAACATCTTCTACATCGAAGTATGCCATAAGCTTTAAGTTACCTTCAACGAGATCTTCATTGAGGTCGAGAATCTGTACATTTCCTTCTCCGTCGAGGAGTGGGTTTTCACCGTCTTCAGTAATAGCCCAGCCCTTGAATATCTGTCTCTGTGGAATTACTGTTCCAGCTTCGAAGCCGTAGAACTTATCAGATTCAGCATATTCGTCTGTGAGTGTAACTGTTCTTGTGATATTTTCACGAACAGGTGTTGCAGGAACGAGCTTGGACCACTTTGAGTTGATGGAGTATCCACCAAATACTTCAGGGAGTGATGCAAGAAGCGCACCCTTTTCATAGAAGTTAACTTCGTATGACTTGAGTGTTGTCCATACAGCATATGGGTTTAAGTTAGCAGTTACATTAGTGATTGGGTTAGCCTTTGTGTGAATTTCTTCACCGTCAAGTGTCCAACCGTTAAGTCTGTAACCATTACCTGATCTATCGTAATCGATAGCTGTAGGAGCGTCTTCGCCCTTAGCCACAACTTCTGTGCCTCTTACAGGATAATTAAGGTTATTATCGTCTGAGAGGTAAGAAACTGTGAACTGTGACTTAGATGTTTCCTTAAGTCCTTCGATTGCGAGGTCATCGATATACATTGTGTACTCTAAGTTCTGTGCTGTTGTACCTGTTGTAACAAAGAGTCTATCAATATTTGTTACAGTTTCAGCAGCTGTAATCCATTCAGATGTTACATCTCCGATTGTGAGCTGGTATGAATTTGTAGCAAAATTGAACGTGAGGGCAACATCAAACCATGTATTCTTACCAGCAGATTCCTTAGTATCTACACTATAACCGATTGATGGGTTATCCATATACTTAGGAACGCCTGCACCGTTTGTAAGAACGAGGTTACCTGTTGTACCGTCTGTACCAATATTTGTAATTGTTCTGTTAGCACCAGCAGTTGTCTGACCCTGGAGACCAATAGCAAATCTTGTTGGGAATCCAGTTTCATATACATTCTTAACCTTGTACCTATATGTTACAGTTGCACCATTGATTGAGTCAGCTGTAACAGGGTCAAAGTAGAAGTATGTACCAACGCCCTGATTTGTCTTAGCGTTATAAATCTTTAATACGTTATTTACAGCGTTACCAGGTTCTCCAACGATACCAAATACGTTGTGAGCAAGGCCGTCGCCCTGATTTCTGGCGTATGTAGCTGTGTTACCGTTATTGCCAAGCCTTGTGATAAGCTTAGAATTGCTGATTGCAAAAATGTTTGTATTTGGAAGAAGTGTAATTTCAACATCTTCAAATGTTTCCATTGTATCCGGAATATTTGCAACCGGTGTCTTTACGTATTCAGCATAGATATCAACTACGAAGTTACCTTCAGCGTTGATGTATGCCTTTGCAGCAGAAACTTCTTCAGGAACAAGTGCATTGTTTGCCACGTATGGCCAAGCACCGTCTGAATATGTGTACTGTGCATTTGCAGCTGCAGTTGGAACTGTAGGAACTGTTACACCAGCGATATCGTTGTATGCAACTGTTGATGTTCCGAGTACTGCGCCTGCATTGTCATAGAATGTAATTACATACTGCTTTTCGCCACTTGCGTAGCTTGCCTTATAGTAATATACATTTTCAGCTGTAGCAACAACTGTTGCAGGAAGAGCTTCGTTAGACTTTGTCATTGATGATGTGTATTCATTTAATACTGCATCGTCAGCAACAACACCGTCAACATCACAAGCCTTCCAGCCGTTGAATGTGTATGCTACGTCTGATGTAGAAGTCTTCTTAGGGATAGCTGTGTAGTTTGGTCTGTTACCAGCACTTACATAACCATCGAAGAGCTTTGTATTATCATCATTGTAAAGTATAACTCTTACAGCAGTCTTTGTCTGTGAGAAGTGTGGATAGAGACTTACTTCATTTTCTGTGAAGTATGTTGCTGTATCCTGAACGTTTGTTGGGTCAACCTTTTCACCGTTTGGATATGTACCTGTGTACCAGCCATCGAATGTGTTTACCCAAGTAAATGTACCGTCATTGTTATTAGCCTTTGTTGGGTTAGCAGGCATATTGAGGATTGTCATTCCACGGCCTGTTGTTCTTGTAGCATATACCTGTGTACCAGCTTCGTTATAGAAGTTAACTGTGATAGCATCTGTATATGTTTCTTCGAACAATGGCTTAAGTGTAGAATCACCTGTTACCTGCATTGTAGCAAAGTCAGCAATTGTGTACTTAATGTTATTAACTTCAACAGTTGTACCGATAGTAGCTAATTCTTCTTCAGTAGCGTCTGTGAAATCAACAAAGAGTGTTGTGCCGTCTGCAGTTAAAGACTTGTTTCCGATATGGGAACCAGCCTTAGCAAACCAGCCCTTGAATACATATTCTGTTGTAGCTGTAGCAGCCTTTGTCTGATCACCAGGATATGTTGGAGCAGTAAATGCCTGAACTTCCTGTGTTGAGAGAGTCTGTTCTGCACTATCTACAATAGTAACTGTGTATTTCTGTGAACTCTTTTCCCACATTGGAGCAACTTCTAAATCCTTAGTTACATTAGTAATACCTGTGTAATAAGCATCAGCCTGGTCTTCTTCACCAGTGCTCCAACCCTGGAAGTTATATGAGTAGTTTGTATCTGCGTTCTTTGTTGGGTTTGCTGTTATGCCAACAGTTGTAGCTGTTTCGCCGTCAGCAACGTATCTTACAGACCAATCATTCAAGCCATTTCCATTGTGGTGGAAAATAACCTTATTAAGATATGTAGGTTCTACAACTGCAGCAGCATTGTCTGCTGGGTTTTCTTCAATCTTGAAGTTATCAAGGTATGCAGTTGAGACATGAGTGCTGTTGTTAGCACCCCATACGAATGATGTGATTCTGTCAGCCTGCTTGCCGTTATTGTCAAGGAAGTTTACAGTCTGTGTTGCGAGAACTGTAGCGCCCTGCTTAACAGTAACAGTAGCCTTCTTTAATACTGTATCAAAATCATAAACGATTGTGAGCCACTTGCCTGTTACGTCTTCAGCAGCAACAAGAGGCTTGAAACCGCTTCCGTCATATACAGCAAGACCAAATGTTTCGTCAGCTGTCATCTGTAATACAGGGAGGTTAGCTTCGAGAGTTGTTCCCTGTACGTTCTTTGCAACTGCACCCACTACAGAACCGAACTTAACTGTTGCTGGAGCAGCTGAGTATGTAGCTTCAGCAAGGTAACCAAGCTTAACGTCATAAGACATTCTAATCTTATTACCAGCACCGAGTGTAGCTGTATCAGCCATTTCGAGAACTAAGTCGTTAGCGTTTCTGTTTTCTGTGATTGGGTTAAGGAAGTAAACGTAGCCATGTGCCTTATCTTCTGCATCAGTTGCACTGATAAGTGGGAACTTAGCTTCGTTGTTTTCGCCAGGTGTACCGATATTATTAGCATCAGCATAAGCTTCTGTATAAAGGTCTAATGTACCTGCTTCCCATGAACCTGAAATCTTAGCAAATCCACCGATTTCATCACCTGTTGCTGTGTATGACCATGAACGGTCAGCAAAGTTGATACCCTGTGGGTTACCAGACTTGAGGTAGTTCATATTTGTGCCACTTGTAATCTTGTTACGAGTGATAACTGCGTCACCAGATGCATCAAGTGTATATTCAGCATCAGATGAAACTTCGCTATCAAATGTAGCGTAAAGTGTAACATCGCCTACTACAGGTTCTACAATGTAGCCACCGTAGTATGAGTTATTACCATACTTATTATATGCACGGTCTGCATAAGTTGAAGCTTCTGCATCCTTATATACGCCTGTAAGACGACCGTTACCATTGATTTCAGGGAGAGCTACAATTCTTCCGAATTCAGCATCCTGAACTGTAACGAGTGTTTCGTCTGTTGCAGCGTCTTTAACTGTGATATCTGAAGTTGGGAAAGCAACGTGATAGCCGAGTTCAGAAATAGCAATGTTATCGTATGCAGCAGATTCATAAACTGTGCCTGCAGCCATAGCAATAGCATCAACGCTATTTACGTCAGCATCAACAAAGTTAGCCTTTGCTAAAAGCTTTCCGTCTACCATTACATAATAAACACCGTTTATTGTGTCGAGGTAGATATCGAAATGCTGCCACTTCGCCTGATCCATTCTCCATCCTGTGATGTTAGCACGGTCAATACCGAAGTTTGTATAGTTACCGGCAGAATTTCTGATGTAGTATGATGCCTTATAGTTTGCAGTTGTTGTACCCTGAGTATTGAATGGGAAGCCCATTGCTCTCTCGTTAGTTACTTCACCTTCTGCTATATCGTCATCATAGTTGAGACCATCAGCAATCATAAGGAAGTTTGCCTTGTTTGCGCCCCTTGAAGCGTAAAGTCTTGCAGCAACCTTACCTGTTTCCTTATTGTAAATCTTGAAAATGTCTGCTTCTACCGCGTTGGTCATATTGCCGCCTGGGTAGTAGTAGTCAAATGAGAATTTAACAATATCGTTATTTACAACAGCCTTACTTGCAAAGTCAAATCTTGCTTCCATTCCCTTTGCAATTGTAAATGCGTTATTACCAGCGCCAGCGAGTTCAGCATAAGCATTGTTGCCTACACCTGCTGTGTACTGGTTATACTTATTCATATCTGTTGCAGTAATTGTAGCGGATGTAAAGCTCTCAGGAGCATATGAAATTACGCCATCTACAATACCGTAAATTCCGTTTTCAAATGTTTCAATGTTGGACTGTTCTTCAGGTTTAGTGTCATCACCAAAGTCACCTGAAGCCTTCTTCTGCTTTGTGAATGTTGGGTAGAAGTTAATCATGTATGTGTCTTCTGAAATAAATTCAAAATCAGCCATGTTAACAACAGGAGCATCTATAAGATTTGCAGCTGCGAAAGATGCATCATAGCTTGCCTTATAGTCAGCTACCCAACCCTTGAAGGTGTATGTATATTCTGTATCGTCAAGCATTGCAGAAGATGGAGAAACTGAAGCAGGATATGTTCCTGTGAGTTTCTTTCCTTCTCTTACTGCGCCAGATGATACAACATCACCGTTTGCATTGTAGAAGTCGTATGCTGTAGTTGGAGGATACCAACCATATGTAGCAATCTCTTTATCACTTGAGTTGAGGTAGTAGTCTTTAACGCCATCTACATAAACATCAAGTTCAATGTCAGTTGGATAAAGATTCTGTACATAAGCACCTCTTACGTTCTTAGGTAAGAAGGTTTCTGTAACTCTCTTGCTTGAATCGTATGCATAGTCTTCATCATAGAAGTACTGCTCGATATTAACATAAGGGTCAACATGAGCACCGAAATCATCAGTCTTTGTGAAGAGAATAGATTCAATCACAATAGGTTCACTATATGATTTCTTACCGGATACGATACCATCTTCAGAAGCATCAACCTTACCTAAAGCAGGGAATGCACCATCACAAATGATAGAAGCACCTTCTTCAGAGTTAACTTCAGGAATAACGAAGTATCTGATACCTGCAGTTGGTGTATCATTGTTGTACTGATAGTATTCAACAGTAGAGAATCCATCAAGAGCGAGCGGATTGTATGTTGTCAAGAATCTGTCAGTACCATCAAGAGGGAGTACCTCTGATGTGGCATTCCTGTCACCAAAGTATAACGCAGTTTCAAAACCGGTTAACTTTCTTGTTGATGTAGCCATTGTATACTGTTCGCCATCAATGATAGCAGAATCATATGCTGTATACAATTCGCCGTAATCTGAGAGTGTTGTTCTCATTACGTACGCATGAAGTCCGGCACCACTTGCAATATACTCTGCTGGCTGTCCTGTTTTGAACTTAACCATCTGGTTATCAGCATCAAGGCTAAGAGTCTTAGTCATAGCACTTGAAGCAAAAAGTCCATAGGAATTATAAGCAGTGTAAAGTTTTTTTGCATCGGTTTTGCCACTCTGAATATCAGCATAAAGCTGTTTTGACCAGTCAGTGAGATACTGTTCAAGGTCTGTGATCTTCTCGAGTTCGACATTAACCTTAGGTGCAACTTCACCGTTTGCCTGTGCAACTGCAGCATCTTCAGCAAATGTGAATGTTGGGAAGCAAGTAATCAACATTCCAAGTGTAAGAATGAGTGCAATTACACGTGACGAAAACTTTGTTTTCATCATACTTTTTTCCTCCTTTTAAGAAAAATATTTATTTATTTTATTTTTTTTACTAAAAAAATTAAAAAATGTATGCAAAATGTAGAATGGGCAGACTAATCCCACTCTACCTTAGCATAATAATTATAGCATCAGAGGGGGACAAAGTCAACGGAAAAAGCCCACAGAAATGGGGTTTTCTGCATTTTTGTGCATTCTGTTTTGTCCACCACTAAATATTGTGGTTGTTAACTAAAAAACAACTATTAGTGCTCTCCCTTATGGTAAAGTTGCACAAAAAATTACCGCATCTTTTTAAGGCTGTTTTTTAGCGTTTTTTAGCAGTTTACATAACCCGTTTTTCCTTTATTTTCAAGGCTTTTCGTGATTTTATCTGTCGTCTGTTTTGCACCTATATACGTTGTCGCATCCTCTCATATTTGGGCTGTTTTTTATTCATATTCAACAAAAACAAGGTTTTTTGTCTTTTTTCCCTTCTTGTCAAGTGTTTTCGGGCTAAAATTACCCATTTTTAACGTTTTTGTAACACAACTTTAACATAAGGAGCTGTTTTTTGCATAAAAAAAGAACCGCAGGGTTAACCCTGCGGTTCAAAATTTTAATTTATAATATACACTGTAAGAATTGTTTTGTTCTTGGATTTTCAGGAGCTTCAAACATCTTTTCAGGTGTTCCCTCCTCCACAATCTGGCCGTCAGCCATAAAGATAATTCTGTCTGCAACTTCCTTTGCAAAACCCATTTCATGAGTTACACAAACCATTGTCATTCCCTCTTTTGCAAGAGTTTTCATTACATCAAGAACTTCCCCTACCATTTCAGGGTCAAGAGCAGATGTAGGCTCGTCAAAGAGCATTACTTCAGGCTCCATACAAAGTGCGCGAACTATTGCAACTCTCTGTTTCTGACCGCCTGAAAGCTGTGACGGATAAGCGTTGGCACGGTCAGCAAGGCCTACTCTTTCAAGGAGTTCCATAGCCTTAGCCTCAGCCTCAGCCTTTGACTTCTTAAGAAGCTTCATGGGGCCGATTGTCATATTTCTTAAAATTGTCATATGCGGGAAAAGGTTAAAATGCTGGAAAACCATTCCCATTTTCTGTCTGTGGAGATTTATGTTGGTTTTCTTGCTGTTAACCTGATTTCCGTTATAGTAAATTGCACCCTTTGTAGGGATTTCAAGCATATTAAGAGACCTTAAGAATGTAGATTTACCCGAACCTGACGGACCGATTACAACTACAACCTCGCCTTTGTCGATAGTTGCGTCAACACCGTCAAGAGCCTTGAGCTTTCCCCCAAGGTAATGCTTACACAAGTCTTTTGTTTCAATTATAACATTATCTTTCACTCTTACGCAGCCTCCTCTCAAGCAGACTTACAAGCCATGAAAAGAACATTACAAGCACAAGATAGATTGCCGCAACTGCAAGAAGCGGGAAAAAGGCATCATAAGTTCTGCCTCGTATAATATCTCCGCCCTTTGTTAAATCCTGCAGGGCAACGTAGCCTGATACCGATGTTTCCTTAAGCAAAACAATAAACTCATTCGCAAGAGCAGGGAGAATATTCTTAAAGGCCTGTGGCAGAACAATAAACACCATTGTCTGAACATAGTTAAGTCCCAAAGAACGGCCTGCCTCAGTCTGTCCCTCGTCAATAGACATAATTCCTGAACGCATAATTTCAGCAACATAAGCACCTGAATTTATACCAAAGGACAGAATTGCAATAAACACCTTATTATTTGAGGACGCAAAAATAAGATAATAGGAAATCATAAGCTGAACAACAACCGGTGTTCCGCGGATTACTGTAAGATAAGCACGGCAGAGCCAGTCCAGAAACGCAAGAACCGCCTTGCCGATTCCCGGACGCATTGTTTCCTTTGTCTTATCCCTTGTGGCTCTGATTGACGCCACAACCATACCTATTAAAATTCCAAGCAAAACTGCAAAAAATGTAACCTTCAATGTAATAACAAGGCCGTCTGCCAGATATTTCCACCTGTTATCCTTAACCAAATTAAGGAAAAACCTTGCTTTCATGGAAGTCATCCATTCCTGCATAGCATTACCCCCTCTAAAATCCTAAAAGGGCATGGAAGACCATGCCCTTAAATAAGCTATTGTCTGAAATTATTCTGCAGGTACTTCCTCAGCAGGAATGTACTTTTCAATAATCTTCTTGATAGTTCCGTCGTTGATAAGTTCAACAAGCGCGCCGTTTACAGCATCCTTAACAAGCGGATTTGACTTTGCAAATGCGATTGCGTACTGTTCTTCAGCATAAGCTGTATCAAGAATTGTAAGGCCTTCGTTTGCAGCAACATAAGCCTTTGCAGGTTCGTTATCAATAATTACACAGTCAATCTTACCTGCAACGAGAGCCGCAACAGCGTCTGTACCCTTTGAGTAACGTTCAATATTTTCATCACCGTAATCGTCTGTTGCGTAGATATCACCTGTTGTAGATGTCTGAACACCAATCTTCTTGCCTGTTACATCGTCAAGAGTCTTGATGTCGCCGTCAGCCTTAACGATTACTGACTGAACAGCTGTAGCGTATGTATTTGAGAAATCAACGATAGCTTCTCTGTCTGGTGTTATTGTCATACCAGCCATACCCATTGTAACCTTGCCTGACTGAACAGCAGCGAGGATTGAATCAAATTCCATATCTTCAATCTTAAGTGTGTAGCCGAGCTTGTCAGCAATTGCCTGTGCAATTTCAGCGTCAATACCTACGATCTTACCATTTTCGTAGTATTCGTATGGTGGGAATGTAGCGTTTGTTGCCATAACGAGTTCCTTTGTCTGGAATTCCTTAGGCTGTTTGTTTTCTTTCTTGTTTCCGCAGCCTGCAAGGCAGCATACTGTTAATACAGCAACAAGAACTAAAGCAATAATCTTCTTCATTTATATCTCCTCCTGATTTAAAAATTTCTTTTATGTTACACATTATACACCCTTTTTTCAGTTTTTCAAGAGTTTTCCGCAATTTTTCCATATTTAATTTTTACTTTTGTTAATTCCATATAATTTTTTCACATAATATATGTATAATTCCACCAAAACATTTTTGATTCTGTCATTACTTTCACTATATTTCACAGGGTTTTTCTACTTTTTTGAGAAATTTTCAAAAAAGGGTTGACAAAACTGATTTTTTCTAATATAATAAGCAGGTCTTGAGGGACAAAACATTTCGAGGTTTAGCGCAGTTTGGTAGCGCACCTGGTTTGGGACCAGGGTGCCACAGGTTCGAATCCTGTAACCTCGACCAGAAATCCGTACACGTTTGTGTACGGATTTTTCTTTTTATCCACCTGCTTTTTGCAGGTGCTTTTTTTATTTCAAATTGACAAATGAATTTTTTAAACCTATAATATATGTAAGAAAATTTTTAAGGTGATTTTATGAAAACTGTTTTCTCCGGTGTCAACGACGCCGGGCAGAGATTAGACAAGTTTTTAATTAAATATTTCAAAGGCATTCCCCAGGGAACAATCCACAAATGGCTCAGGAAAAAACGTATCCGTGTCAACGGAAAGCATGTGGCAATAGACTACATTCTTCAGGAAAATGACAAGCTCGACCTTTACATCAACGACGAATTTTTCCAGGAGAAAACCCCTGTTGTTACAGGAAATTCTGATATTGACATAGTCTATGAAGACGAAAATATACTTATCGCAAACAAGCCCTCGGGACTTGCCTGTCACAGCGGAGGAAAGAATTCCGACACCCTTATCGACAGGGCAAAAAGCTACCTTATGAAAAGCGGTGCATATAATCCTCTGTCGGAGAATTCTTTTTCGCCTGCCTTGTGCAACCGAATCGACAGAAACACCTCCGGCCTTGTTATAATCGGCAAAACCGCAAAGGGATTGAGAGCTGTTAACGAAAAAATAAGCGAGGGTGCAATAAGAAAATTCTATCTTCTTCGTGCAGAGGGGGAAATTACTCCAAAGCAAGGAGAAATCAGAGGATTTATCAGAAAAAATGAGCAGGAAAACAAGGTTTATTTCTGCAGTCCTGATGCTGACGGCGCAAAGGAAGCTGTAACCCTTTACAGAGTTTTAGGGGATGGATTTGTGGAGGCTGAACTTATTACAGGCAGAACCCACCAGATTCGTGCATCTTTTGCAAAAATCGGCCACCCACTTGTGGGGGATGTTAAATACGGCGCAAAGAAAAACAACAAAAACAGTTTTCAGGACCTTATTTCCTACAAAATTCACTTTGATTTTGAGGCTGACGGAACTGTAATCGACAATCTTGCAGGGAAAACCATCGAGTTACCCATAAAGAAAGGATAATTTATGAACTGGACTGACAACCAACGACTAGCATTTGAATATTCGGAGCCAAAAAATGTGCTTCTTTCTGCCGCAGCAGGTTCAGGAAAAACTGCTGTGTTGGTTCAGCGCGTCATAAATAAAATTTTAGACGAAAAAAATCCTGTAAACATAAACGAACTTCTTGTTCTGACCTTTACAGAGGCGGCAGCAGCGGAGATGAAGAAAAAAATTGCAGATGCAATAGAAAGTAAAATTGCTGATTTTCCTGACAATCAGCATCTTCGCAAGCAGAAACTTCTCATTCACTCTGCCAACATCTCCACAATTCACGCCTTTTGTATGCATTTAATCCGCGAAAATCAGCATCTTACCAATATCCCCGTAGGTTTCTCAATTATAAGTGAAAACGAGGGTAAAATAATGCTGGACAAGGCACTCAGCTCTGTTTTGGAGAAATATTACAGCTACATCGACGTTCACCCTGCCTTTTATACTCTGGTTTCAGACTACGGCGGTGTTAAGGATGATGCTGACCTCCGCAATATAATTCTTTCCCTTTACAATTTCTACC
The DNA here is from genome assembly GCA_017626595.1 of Clostridia bacterium. Lineage (GTDB taxonomy): Bacteria > Bacillota > Clostridia > Monoglobales > Monoglobaceae > RGIG8709. Next base: position 14,350 of record JAGAIJ010000015.1, read on the forward strand.
GCAGTCTTCCTTATCCATCAGAATGGATAAACAGGGCTGTGAGAAAATATGATGTGAATTCCGATGAATTTAAGGACTGGGAAAAGCAACTTTCTTCCCTTGTAAATTCAAAAGTTTCAGAGGTTGAATCTTTATATTCCTCAATCTTTGAAATATGTGAAGAGCTTGACCCTGCACACAAATACGTGGGCTTTTTAAGAACTGAATATGAAGACGTAAAGACTAATCTTTACGAAATGAAATTCGAAAACCTTCCTGCCGAAAGGGGAGCCCTTAAAAATCCTCCTGTGCAGGATAAAATCAAGGCCTGTCGAGGTCTTGCAAAAGAAATTATATTGGAAATTCAGGGTCTTTATACACTTAAAGACAGGCTTATTCCTCAGTGTCAGGATTCATATCCTGTTCTCCGAACACTTAAAAACATCATTTTAACTCTGGACAGAACCTACAGAAAACTTAAAATTGAAAATAATTACCTTGATTTTTCCGATCTTGAGCAAGATGCTTTATTGCTTTTGGGAAATCCTGAAATTGCACAGGTTTACAAGACCAGATTCAAGGAAATTTTAATAGATGAATATCAGGATACAAGCTATATTCAGGACAAGATTTTTGAACTTATTTCAAATGGCGGAAATACTTTTATGGTCGGCGACCTCAAGCAGAGTATCTACCGTTTCAGAAATGCTGCTCCCGACCTGTTCAGAGACTACTATTCCCTCTACAAAGAGGAAAAGGACGGCACTCTCATCTCCCTTTCCAACAACTTCCGAAGCAGAAAAACTGTTGTGGATACCATAAACTGTATATTTGAAAAAACTATGTCACCGTCCTTAGGGGATGTGGACTATACGGGGGATGAAAGACTGGTTCAGAGCGCTGATTATGAACCTGACCTGCCTCATAATGTTACAGAGCTTCTTTTATACGACCGTGCAGAATCTTCTCTTGAGGCTATTGAGCAAGACGCCCTGGTTATTGCACAGAAAGTCAGGGAGCTTATGGCATCGGGCATGCACGTCAAGGACAAGGAAACAGGACTTATGCGACCTGTTATGTATAAAGATATTGTTATTCTTCTTCGCACGCCTAGAAACAAAAGCGTTTACTATGAGGACGCCTTCAGCAGTATGGGCATCCCTCTCTATTCTCCTTTTGGAAAGAAGTATCTTCTTTCCAAGGAAATACAGACTATCCTCGCATTTTTAACCATTATTGACAACCCGAAACAGGACATTCCTCTTATCGCTGTTATGCGTTCATCACTTTTCGGTTTTACTTCCGATGAGCTTGCAAAAATAAGAGTGAACAGTAAAAAGGGCTGTTTTTATGATGCAGTTTCTGCCTCCGAAGACCCGCATTGTATAGAGTTTATTCAGGAGCTGAAAGCCTTAAGAGGCTGTGCTGAATATATGGGTGTTGATTCTCTTATACAGAAAATTTATACTGACTACCACTACGAAGCACTTGCCTGCAAGGGTGCAAGTGCCGAGCTTGTAAGGGCAAACTTACGTTTATTCTTTGAGCACGCTACGGACTTTGAAAAGACAAATATGAGCGGACTTTTCAGCTTTGTAAGCTACATAAACTCTCTTATCAACTCGGAAAAAGACCTTGACCCTGCTAAAATTTTCGGGGAAAACGAAAATGTTGTGAGAATTATGTCTATTCACAAATCAAAGGGTCTTGAATTCCCTATTGTTATTTTAGGGGATACAAACACTCAACTTACCGACAGGGACCAGAGCGAAAAAATCCTCTGGGACTACAACCTTGGAATTGGCATAAAGCATGTGAAAACCAAAGAAAGAATTATTTGTCCATCACTTCCTCATACACTTATTAAAAATATGCTTTCCGAGAAAACAAATTCGGAGCTTATGCGACTTCTTTATGTTGCTCTCACACGAGCAAAGGAGAAAATTATCATTACCTGTCCATATAAAGTGGGCTCAAGTCAGACTGCATTCCATATCCCTGTGTATAAAGGGAAAGCTGTTTCACCGTCATTCTTGAATTCACATAAAACCTACAGAAACTGGCTTATTTCCGCCCTTATGTCTCACAAGGATACTGACCTTTTAAGAAGTCTTTCAGGGTCGGAAACAGTTTTTAGTGAGGACTTCCCTCTTATTATCAGGGACTACAAGATAGGCAACGAGGAAATTTCTTCCTATCTTGAGCAAGATACAGAAGAAGAGAATAAATCTAGTCTATCTGAAAACATAAATTCTGTATTAAATTACGAATATCCGGACAAAATATCTAAAAATCTCCCTGCAAAGCTTTCCGTTACTGAAATAAAAAGACGGATTGAGGAGCAGGAATATATACCATCTCTTTCGGGAATTGACAGCAAGCATTTTCTCGGACTTTCGCCAATCAGCTCTGCCGACAAGGGAACAATCAATCACTTTGTCCTTCAGTCCCTTGACCTGAATAACGTTGGTACGCCTGAAGAGATCAAAAAACAGATTGAAAATATGGTGATAAATAAAGTTATAACCGAGAAACAGGCAGAGGTTGTAAATCCTGAAAAAATCCACTCCTTCTTTGCATCAGAAATCGGCAAAAGGCTTCTTGCCTCCTCATTTATAAAGCGTGAATTTAACTTCCACGCCGAAATTGACGCCTCAATTGTAAATACCGAGGCCCAGGGCAAGAAAATTCTTACCATGGGAACTGTGGACTGTTTCTTTATTGAAAACGACAAGATTATTTTGCTTGATTTTAAGACTGACAACATCAAAAAAGACGAGGCAAAGGAAAAAGCAAAGAGCTATAAAGTACAGCTCGACTGTTATTCCGATGCTCTTTCAGTTATCTTGAGCAAGATAGTCAGTGAAAAATACATTTACTTCTTAAACTGTGATGAATTCGTAGAATTATAAGGAGATTCTTATGAAAGTTTTAATTTTAACTGTATCTGCAGGGCAGGGCCACAATCAGGTTGCCAGTGCCCTTGGAGAAATTCTATCAAATAACGGTTTTGAATCCAAGGTTATTGACACCCTTGAATATATCGACCCGATTATCAGTAAAACTGTAGATAAAGGCTACCTTTTATCCACAAAGCATCTTCCAAAGCTTTACGGAAAAGTATATGGCAGACTTGATAAAAACTATGCCGAGCAAAAAGAGGGGCTTTTCTTCTCCATTTCTAAATATCTTATGGCAAAAGCCTTTATTTCCTGCATCGAAAAGGAACAGCCTGACGCTATCATCTGTACTCACGTTTTTCCTGCGCTGTTTTTAACACAGCTTAAAACAAGCTTTGACCATAACATCTTTACAGCAGGAATTGTAACTGACTTTACCCTGCATCCTTTCTGGGAATTTACCGACATTGACGCATATATTACTCCTCACGAGCTTTTAACAAGTCAGATTGTCAAAAAGGGAATTCCCGAAGATAAAATTTATCCTATCGGCATTCCAATTCGTACACAGTTTGCCGTTAAACATCACCCTACATCTGCAAGGCACATCTTAAACATTCCTGACACAAGAAC
>JAGAIJ010000016.1 GCA_017626595.1 Clostridia bacterium
CATATTAAGCCTGTGCTCTGCCGAAACAACCTTTTCTCCCTGCTTATGAGGAGGCTGACCGTTGGGCATAAACAAAACCTTATCAAGTTCCAAATAATCAAGACAGGTTTTCGCAATACAGATATGTGCCTTGTGTGGCGGAGCAAAAGTCCCGCCCAATATTCCTATACGGATAAAATCACCTTCTAATAAAGGAATATATCTGTAATATCCTCGTCAGTTAACTGAGGATTATTCTTCTTATCTACAAGATAAATTGAACGCTTTGCATCAGTCAACGTTATAAAGCTGAGCTGTTTATTATCTCTCATTTTAATACTATATACATTTTCAGATACAACAGATTCCTCAAGCTTATCGTTATAAGAGAAGAGTTTGCCTGTTCTCTTTTCGTTTACATAGCTTCCAATTACGTAAGCTACGCCCTTATCCTGTGCAACAGAGAATGAGTCAGGCTTGATTTCGTTACGGAGCTGTGTAATATTTCCGTCTTCATAAGCATAGAGATCAGCAACCTTACGGTTATTGCTATAGTCCTTTGCATAAATTATCTTTGAATCTGAAAGAATACGACAGCTATATACATCATCAGCAACCTTAGTTTCCTTTACGTTGCCCTTTTTATTCTTGACTAAATAAAGCTCTCCGCCCTTCTTTACATCATCATACTTCTTGATGTAAACAAACTTTGTAAGATCCTCGTTATAGTCAAACTTAGCCAAATCTCCGTTATTTATAAGTGTAACTGAGTCAGCAACCTTAACCTCTGTGCCACCTTCAGTATATACATAGTAGTCAGAAATATTATTGCTGAAAATCTTTCTGTATAATATCTGCTTTTCGTTCTCTGTTAAGAACTCGATATTACTTACCCCTGATGCAATCTTCTCGCTCTGGGCAGTCTTGATATTTACTATGTAAAGATTTGTGGAGTTGTCATCATTTGCACCAAGAACAATAAGCTTATTTGAATTCTTGAGAATTCTTGGATTATACTTTGCATTAGCAAAAAGCTTTGTCTTGTTTGTGCCGTCTGTAAGATAAATATCGTATGTCATAAGAGATGAATTATAGCTCTGGGAATAGATATATTTCTTATTATCGTTTGTCTTGCCCCAGATTGCATATACATCTGTATCAAGCTTAATCTTTTCATCAAGCTTCTTTACTGAAACAGTATAAAGGTCGCCTGCATTTTCACCTCTGTTATAGTTCTGGATAAAGAGAATTTCCTTTCCGTCATCAGAGAACTTGTATCTTCCCTTATCCATATCAGCAGCAATCTTCACAGGCTCTTTATCGCCCTCACTCCAGAAGTAGAGTGTACCCATTTCCCCTGAAACATTTGTGTTTGCAAGGAACAATACTGACTTTCCGTCCTTTGTTACAACAAAGGAGTCATTTACAGCTTCAGATACAAGCTTTGCTTTCTTTATTTTACCGTTTTTAACATAGGATAATACACCGCTGTTCTTTGTTAAATCAAATCTGTCAAGGAAGAACATTCTTGTTCCGTCTTCGGAAACCTTAACAATTTTCTTATCCTTTATAAGATTTTCCACAGCATCAGTGTTGGATTCTATAACCTGTGTTCCCTTATTGTCAATAGTGAGCTTTTTAGATAAAAGCACAGACTTTCCGTCATAATCCATATAAAGGAAGTTGCCCTTTGAATATACAAGAGGATTTACTTCTTTTCCTGAACCTGCGCAACCACGGATGCAGAGAACTACAAGCAAAATAAGAATTAAAGCATAGATAAATCTTATAATAGCTTTAGCAATTTTCCTCTTTCTTCTGTTGGCTCTCACGCTGTTCTTTCTTGCGCCTCTTCTTCTCTTGTGACGCTTTGTTCTGCGCTTTGCTTTCGCATCCTCTTCAACAGTATTTCTAATTACATCAACCTGGTCGGTTGTTGTATTGTATGTCATATCAAAATCTGAATTTTCTCCGTCAAACTTATTGATTGTACCCTGCACCAAAGTTTCCTTACAGAACGGGCATTTTCTTGCGTCATCGTATAATTCTACTCCGCAATTTGTGCACTTCATAATCATACCTCCCCGGATAATTATTCTATAATAAATTTTACCATAAAAATTCCCAAATTACAATAAAATATTATAAATTACTCCTTAATTCCTCAACAAACTTTCTCTCTTTTTCTGTGAGCTTTGCTTTCGCCAACATCCCACGTCTTTTCTTAAATGTGACATATATCGACATCTTTCGTTTCCATTCGGCAATTTTCTTATGGTCTCCGCTCTGCAAAGTTTCGGGAACTTGCTCTCCATGCCACACGGCAGGCCTTGTATATTGCGGATACTCAAGCAGTCCTGCAAAATGGGACTCTTCCGAAAAGCTTTCCTCGGAAGACAAC
>JAGAIJ010000017.1 GCA_017626595.1 Clostridia bacterium
CATTTAAAATATTCTGTGTAGAACGATAATTTTCCTCAAGCTTTATAACCTTTGCATCAGGGAATTCGTCCTCAAAACCCAGAATATTTCCGATATCTGCACCACGGAATTTATAGATACTCTGGTCGTCATCTCCCACAACACAGAGGTTTCTGTACTTTCCGGCCAGCAAACTTACAAGTCTGTACTGGGCGTGGTTTGTGTCCTGATACTCGTCAACCAAAATATACTTGAATTTATTTCTGTAATAGTCTAAAACATCAGGATTCTTTTCAAAAAGCTCCACAGTTTTTCCTATTAAATCATCAAAGTCAAAGGCGTTATACTGTCTGAGCTTCTCCTGATAAAGCTCATAAACCCTTGATACAATCTTTCCGTAAAACTCTTTTCCGTTTATATCCTCATACTCCTGCGGAGAAATAAGCTGGTCCTTGGCACGGCTGATATTTGACAAAATTGCCCTTGGGGTGTACTGTTTACTGTCAAAATTCAGCTCATTTAAGCAATCCTTAATAACTGTCTGCTGGTCCGCTGTGTCAAAAATTATAAAGTTTGTTTCATAGCCTATTCTGTCTGCAAAGCGTCTTAAAATTTTAACGCACATTGAATGGAATGTGCTTGCCCAGATTTCCTCTGCACTGTCCCCAAGCTTCTTTGAAAGTCTTGTTTTAAGCTCTGCAGCCGCCTTATTTGTAAAGGTTATAGCTAAAATATTATAAGGTCTTACAGTATCCTCACAAAGCATTTCCTCAAGTTCAGGAGGAAGCTCGTCAATCTCACCCTCTAAGTACCACTGAAAAATCTCTTCTTCTCTTTCTCCAACAGTTCTTTCGGCATTATAAGCCTTTCCAAATTTTATAAGGTTATAAATCCTGTTAATCAGAACAGTTGTTTTTCCTGAGCCTGCCCCTGCAAGAATTAAAAGAGGCCCGTCAGTTGTGAAAACTGCCTCCTTTTGTTTTCCGTTAAGAAATCCAAATTCTTTTTCAATTATTTTCCGTCTTATATCGTAAAATCCCATTTTTATCTCCCAGATTATTTAATAATTCCTCCGCCTATGACAACATTTTCATCATCATAGAAAACAACAGCCTGTCCCGGTGTTACTGCCCTCTGTGGCTGGTCAAATACAACTTTCGCTGTGTTTTCATCTGCCATTGACAGCGTCGCCAAAGCAGGTTTTGCGGAATATCTAACCTTTGTCCAGACCTTAATTGGTTCAGTAATTTTTTCGACTGTTATAAAATTAAGGCTATCGCAAAGAAGTCCCTCCGAAAATTCTTCTCCCTTTTCACCTAAAACTACTCTGTTATTTTCAGCGTCAATTTTAGTTACAAACATCGGCTTTCCGAAAGTTACGCCAAGGCCTTTACGCTGTCCCACAGTATAGTGGATAATCCCTTTATGCTTGCCTAAAACATTGCCGTTTTTATCAACAAAATCTCCCTCTGTCGCCTTATAGTTCCTGTTTCTTTCTATAAAGCCTGCATAGTCATTATCAGGGATAAAGCAAATTTCCATGCTGTCAGGCTTTCCTGCGGTGGAAAGTCCAAGCTTTTCAGCATATTTTCTTACTTCTTCCTTATTTTCAACATCCCCTAAAGGCATCAGAAGACGCTTAAGCTGTTCCTGTTTTAAGTTATATAAAACATAGGTCTGGTCCTTTTCCACAGACTCGGACTGTTTAAGATAATATCTTCCCGTATCTTCGTTATAAAGCACCTTTGCATAGTGTCCTGTGGCAATATAATCTGCGCCAAGCTCCTTTGCTTTTTCAAGCATTGCATCAAATTTCAGGTGCTTGTTACAGGCAATACAAGGATTTGGAGTTCTGCCCGCAAGATATTCATCCACAAAATAGTCAACAACCTTTTCCTTGAATTTGCCTCTGAAATCTACAACGTGATGCTCAATGCCAAGCTTTTCACAAACCTTTCTTGCATCCTCTTCCACAGAAGACAGACAGGCTCCTTCTTCGCACAAAAGCATAGTAATCCCAATCACTTCATAGCCCTTTTCAAGAAGCATAGCAGCAGCAACGCTACTGTCAACGCCTCCCGACATACCGATTGCAACCTTTTTCATTAAGCCTGTCCCTCCTTTACAATACCGAAAAATCACCTAAAAATTTTTAGGTGATTTTATTTATAAATTTCTGTGTTTTTCAGTTTCCATAACTGCAAGCTTATCGCATCTCTCATTTTCAGGGTGTCCGTCATGGCCCTTAACCCACACAAGAGTAACCTCGTGTTCATCCATAAGGGCAAGAAGTTCCTCCCACAAGTCAGGGTTTAAGGCAGGCTCTCTCTTTGTTCTCATCCAGCCGTTTTCTTCCCATTTATAAACCCAGCCCTCATTCACAGCGTCCACAAGATATTTCGAGTCGCTGTACAGGGTAACTTTGCAGCTTTCCTTAAGCGCCTTAAGTCCCTCAATAGCCGCAGTAAGCTCCATTCTGTTGTTTGTGGTTTCAGCCTCTCCCCCTGAAAGCTCCTTTTCTCTGCCGTTATATCTTAAAATAACGCCATAGCCACCGGGGCCGGGGTTTCCACTACAGGCACCGTCAGTAAAAATCTCAACTTCTTTAAGTTCGTACATAATTAAACTTCCTTATCTTCTTACACCAACATCCGATATATCAAATGGTACAAAGCCCATTTTAACTGCAGGTGAATTTTCTTTGAGTCCAAAGTTCTTGTTTTCAAAATCAATGAACATTGGGTCGGCACAAACTGTACCCTTATCTATTCCGAATTCTTCCTGCGCCTGCTTTATGCTATATTCAGCATCCATCATCCTGAAAGCTATGGCATCTCTTCCGCTTATATCGTAAACAAGGTTATTCTTTGATGAAATCATACCTATGCTTCCGCAGTCCCTCTTAAGATAACCAACCTTAAAGATTGGTGCATTATTGGAAACAATTATATTCCTCTCCGCAATAATTCCCACATTCACAGCAGGTCTTGAAGCAAGAACTACTGCACCTGTAAGTCTTACAAAGATATTATTTCTTAAAACATTACCAATTCCGAAATGCAGGTCAAAGGAGGCGTCAGCTGTGTCATAGCAAAGGTTATTTTCAAAAATAACATAGCTGCAGCCCTCGTCTGCGTAAAGTGCCCAGCCACCGTAGTGGTTACATTCAATACCGTGAATCACATTACCGCGGACAATTGTTCCCTCCTGCTTGCCGAGGAGATAAATTCCTCCCATATCCGAAAGCTTACCTTTTCCAAGGTCGTGGATATGGTTTTTCTCAATAATATTGCCCTTTGTAACGCTGTCTGCATAACCCCATACCCAGCCACAGGAGATACCGCTGTAATAGAGGTCTCCGATTTCGTTATGGGAAACAACATTATTATAGGAATGTCTTATTAAAATTCCGCAGGATGCAGAATATCTGTTGCCAAGACGGAGAATTGTGTTGTCAGAAATTGTGTTGCCAAAGGTATGAGTTTTTGTATCACTACCTGCCTCTCCGCCTGACATAGTAATTCCGCCACCGCCAAGGTCAGTAATTTCATTCCCTGTTATTCTTATTCTTGAAGAGCCGTCCTTAACTACAACACCGTGAGCACCGAGGCAGTAAAGCTTACAGTTTTCAACGCTGCAACCGCAGGCATTTTCAAACTCAACCCCACCGTGACCGCTCCACACGGACTGGTAGTCGGAGGCATAGCCCACCTCTCCCTGTGGATGAGGAATCCTTGGGGTGCTTGTGCTTACATACTCGCCCTTTGTATATGCCATAGAGAGATTTCTAATAAAGATATTCTTTACCTTATTATCTTCTTCACCCTTGATTACAAAAATTTTATTTGTAAGAGGAATATAGCCCACTACTTCTTCATCAGCATTTTCAGGGATATAATAAAGCTTCTTCGCCTTTTTGTCATAGTACCACTGATTTGGCTTCTTAAACATCTCTGCAACATTTTCGATATAATATTCAGGAGAAGATACAGGGTCATCTAAAAAGAGAGTAAATCTTGAAACATACTTAAATTCAATCTTGCCATTCTCGTCAACTGTTTCCACAGGAGTATGCTCGTCAATCCAGTAATGGTTAAAGCTCACCCATAAATCTTCTTTATTCTTAAAGTTCTTAATTGTCTTAAAATCCTCTTCCTTTGCCACAAACCACTTTGAACAAACCCAAGGTTCATTATTTTCAACTGTTTCAGGGCAAAGTGTTCCCTCTTCAGGGAATTTAGGTCTTTCGCAAGCCTTTCCCTTTACATAAAAGTCTGAAAAGTCAAGGTCGCCTCTGTCGGATAAATCCACAGAAACACATTCTACGCCGTTGAATGTATCCTTCTTAAAGCCTGAAACTTCCATTCCACCGCTTATTAAAGTTTCCTCAGAGCCTTCAATTGTAAGATTGCTATGAGTTTTATCAAGCACAATCGGATTTGAAATCTCGTACTTTTCATCAAGAATTTTAATTGTAACAGGCTGCATTGCGCCAAATTCTCTCATCTGGGAAACTGTGCCTAATGCAAGCTCAATAGAGTTCACAGGGCCCATAAAACAGCCGTTGTCATAAGGCAAAAAGCCTCTGCTTCGGTCGTTGCCATTTTTCTGTGAAACATACAATGTGGAAATATCAGACATATTAAACATAAGAACTTCTCCTTTGTGGATAACATTATAGGATAATTATAACACAAACACCATAAAAATCAATACTTTTCAATAATTCCGACTCCTAATTTTTCAACTGCTTTTTTCTCAATTCTCGACACGTAGGACCTTGATATATTCAGCATCTTCCCCACTTCCCGCTGGGTATAGCATCGTCCGTTTTTTATACCGTAACGAAGTTCGATTATCTCCCGTTCTCTGTTGGTCAATCTGTTTTTTATGTTTTCACGGAGCTTTTTTATATGATTTTTCTTTTCAAGTTCCTCTGCAAAACTCTCATCCTCACAGCCTAAAACGTCCATTAAAAGTATCTGGTTTCCCTCCTTGTCTGCGCCGATAGGCTCGGACAAGGACACCTCTGCCGAGAGCTTTTTATTACTTCTTAAAAGCATAAGAATTTCGTTCTCAATACAGCGTGACACATAGCTTACAAGCCTTTTTCCTTTATCAAAATTATAGCTTTCCACTCCCTTGATAAGACCGATTGTGCCCACTGAAATTAAATCGTCTGTATCCGAGGTAACAGAAGAATATTTTTTTGCAATATGGGCAACAAGTCTTAAATTCCTCTCTATAAGCTCATTTTTAGCTTTCATATCCCCCTCTTTGTATTTCTTAATATATTCCCTCTCCTC
>JAGAIJ010000018.1 GCA_017626595.1 Clostridia bacterium
CTGGTTATGCTCCTAAATATGCGCTTGAATGGTTAAAAGGTATGAGAACAGAAGAAATAGAAAAAAAGAATTCCCATTTTTTTAAAAATGAGAATTCGAAAGTAGATGGCGGAGAAGGAGAGATTTGAACTCTCGCGCCGGTCACCCGACCTACACCCTTAGCAGGGGCGCCTCTTCGGCCTCTTGAGTACTTCTCCGAATATATGAAAATTATTTTTAAATATAAAAAAATGGCGGAGAGGCAGAGATTCGAACTCTGGGTACTTTCGTATCACTAGTTTTCAAGACTAGCTCCTTAAACCGCTCGGACACCTCTCCACGCGACTTTGATATAATACCATAGTTATAGCCTTTTGTCAATAGAATTTACTAAAAATATGAAAAAATTTTTTACTTCAAAAAAACTATTGAATAATAATTTTAAGTATGTTAAAATAAATAAAAGTGTATAAGGAGAATTATGGATGCTTGAATTTATTACTGAAGAGATGAGGGTGTTTTTACTATCTCTGCTCCCTGTTTCTGAAATCAGAGGAGCTATGATTTACGCCTTTTCTGCAGGACTTACTACATCTTTTATAAGATTTATTGAAACATTTCTGATATCTGTTATCGGGAATTTTCTTCCTGTGCCATTTATAATTCTTTTATTCAGACCGATAATTAAGTGGTTGCAGAAAACAAAAGTTTTCGGGCGCTTTGCAAGCTGGCTTGAAAACAGGGCGAGAAAGAAGGCTGCTGAATTCAAGTCCGTAAGTATGTGGGCGTTATTTATATTTGTTGCAATCCCTTTCCCTACCACAGGTGCCTGGACAGGTGCTATGATTGCTGCACTCTTTGATATAAGATTCAGGTATTCTCTCCCTGCGATTTTGGCAGGAATTGTTGTTGCAGGAATTGTTGTTTCCCTTCTTTCTGCGGGAATACTCAATCTTGGAGCACTTAATAATATTTTTTTATAAGGAGTTTATATGAACGGACAAGTTGAACCTATCGAATACGAAGAATACGGAAAAAATTCTATGAGCAAGAAGACACAGAAAACTCTCTGGGTTCTTGCTACAATCTTTGGAAGTATTATTATATTTATTGCTTCATTCTACCTCACACTTGTTGCTAAAAACAGCGACAGATTCACTCGTGATGATGTTGTGATTGAGGCAGTAGATGATACAGAAACAAATTCAGACTATAACTCTGCAAATTAGCGGAGAAATATGCAAACGCTGAAAAGGAGAAATGGAAATGGAAAGCTTAAAGTACAAAAGAGTATTGCTTAAAATCAGCGGTGAGGCTTTAGCCGGTGAAAAGGGCTTTGGTCTTGACACAGACATAATTGACAGAATTGCTGAAAAAATCAAGGATGTTGTTGATATGGGCGCAGAGGTTGCTATCGTTGTTGGTGGCGGAAACTTCTGGAGAGGCAGAAGCGGAGGAAATATGGACAGAACAAGAGCAGACCACATGGGTATGCTTGCTACAGTTATAAATTCCCTTGCACTTCTTGACTCCCTTGAACAGCAGGGATTAAACGCAAGAGTTCAGACTGCAATTGAAATGAGACAGATTGCAGAGCCATACATAAGAAACAGAGCTGCCCGTCATCTTGAAAAGGGCAGAGTTGTAATTTTCGGCTGTGGCACAGGAAACCCATTCTTCTCCACAGACACAGGTGCGGCGCTCAGGGCTGCTGAAATTGATGCAGACTGCATACTTTTAGCTAAAAAGGTTGACGCAGTTTACGACAGCGACCCTAATGTAAATCCAAATGCGAAAAAATATGACCATATTAAATATTCAGAGGTGCTTGCACAGAATCTTAAGGTTATGGATTCTACTGCAACAGCTCTTTGTATGGATAATAATATTCCGATTATTGTATTCGGGCTTGATGACCCTGAAAATATCAAGAGAGCGCTTAAAGGCGAAACAATCGGAACTTTAGTTGACTAATTAAAAGGAGAGATATAGAAATGAAAGAAACAGAATTAAGAATGGAAAAATCAATAACAGCTTTATCAAACGATTTAGCTGCAATCCGTGCAGGAAGAGCTAACCCTGCTATTTTAGATAAGGTTACAGTAGAATATTACGGTTCACCATCACAGATTCAGATGGTAGGTAATATCTCTGTTCCTGAACCAAGAACAATCCTTATTCAGCCATGGGATGCATCACTCCTTGGTGAAATTGAAAAGGCAATCAATAAGGCTGATTTAGGTATTAACCCAAACAATGACGGTAAGTGCATAAGACTTAACTTCCCACCACTTTCAGAAGAGAGAAGAAAGGAACTTGTTAAGGGTATCCAGAAAAGAGGAGAAGATGCTAAGGTTGCTATAAGAGGTATCCGCCGTGATTCTCTCGAAGGCTTTAAGAAGCAGAAGAAGGACGGAGAAATTACAGAGGACGACCTTAAGAATCTTGAAACAAAGGTACAGAAGCTTACAGATAAGTTTGTAGCTGAAGTTGACGAAATTGTTGCAAAGAAAGAAAAGGAAATTTTAGAGGTTTAATCTAAAGATTTTTGGAGTTTAATATGGCTTTCACAAAGAAAGATATTGAAGAAAAACTTGATATGAATAATATTCCGAAGCATATCGGAGTAATTATGGACGGAAACGGCAGATGGGCTGAGGCTCGTCATCTTCCGAGAAAAGCAGGGCATAAAGCTGGTGCAGAAACTCTTGAAAAAATTTCAAGATACTGCGGAAAGCTTGGCGTTAAGGCCTTAACAGCTTATGCTTTTTCTACTGAAAACTGGAACCGTCCGAAAGAAGAAGTTGATAACCTGATGGAGCTTCTTTATAACTATCTTTTGCAGGTAGAGGAGAAGTTCAAGAACGAAAATATCCGTCTTTGTATAATTGGTGACAGAACTCCTTTTTCAGACAAAATGAAAGAGGCTATGGCTCACGCCGAGGACTATACAAAGGACAGGGACGGTATTGTGCTTAATATGGCTTTGAACTACGGTGGCAGGGCTGAAATTGCCAATGCTGCAAGGCTTGTAGCTGAGGATGTTAAAAATGGCAAAATAAACCCTGAGGATATTGACGAAAACTATCTCGGAAAATATATGTACACAGCAGATGTGCCTGAAGTTGACCTGATTATAAGGCCAAGCGGAGAGGAAAGACTTTCAAACTTCCTTTTGTGGCAGGCAGCTTACGCTGAATTCTGGTACAGCGAGATAAACTGGCCTGATTTTTCCGAAAAGGATATGGAGAGGGCGATTATAGATTACCAGAAGAGAAACAGACGTTTCGGAAAGGTATAAACTATGAAAACGAGAATTATCGCAGGGCTTGTTGCCTTGCCTGTGCTGATTTTTATTTTGCTTGCAAATCCTGAAATTTTTACGGTTGCAGTTGCAATTATCAGCATAATCGGTCTTTTGGAATTTTATAAATGTACAGGTGTTGCAAACTCAAAGCTCCTTGTTGCCACAGGAATTATTGCAACAGTCTTTATGTTTGTAAGAGAATATTTCTGGATTACACTTTATGGTGCAGAACTTCCCCTTTTTGTGATAATTTTGTTTTTGCTTGTTCTTACAGGACATAAAAAGATAAATATTACTCACGCAGCGCTGGCTCTTTTTGGTGTTTTCTACGTTGCAGGACTGTTTTTGTATGCAGTAAGAATAAAAATGTATTATCTTGGGGGACTTTATATCTGGCTTGTAGTTTTAGGCGCATTTATGACAGATACCTTTGCATATTTCACAGGTGTATTTTTAGGAAAGCATAAGCTTTGCCCTGAAATCAGCCCGAAGAAAACTGTTGAGGGTGCAATCGGCGGAATTGCTGGCTGCGGACTTTCGTTTATAGTTTACGGAATAATTCTTGAAAAGTGCTTTAACCTCGATGTGAACTACGTTAATATTTTCATACTTGGTATGATTGCGTCAGTTGTATCAATGATTGGCGATTTGTCTGCATCAATTATTAAGCGTCATTTTGGTATAAAAGACTACGGAAATTTAATTCCTGGACATGGCGGAATACTTGACAGATGCGACAGCTTAATTATGGTTGCACCTGTTGTTTACTACTTTATAATTCTCATTGGAATAATAAAATAAAATTTTACTATAATAATAAAAAGCAACCTTAAGGGTTGCTTTTTTAAGGACGGATTACTATGAATATATCAATTCTTGGTTCTACAGGCTCAATAGGTACACAGGCACTTGAGGTTGTAAATGACTTAAAAGGAATAAAGGATATAAATGTTAAGGCGATATCAGGAAATTCCAACATTGACCTTCTTGAAAAACAGGCAAGGGAGTTTAAGCCCGAACTTGTTGCAGTTGCAGATATTTGCGGTGCAAAAACTTTAAAAGATAGACTTTCCGATACTGATATTAAAGTCGTAGGCGGAGAAGAGGGTTTAATTGAGGTTGCAACTTTAGACAGCGTTGACACAGTACTTGCCTCAATCGTAGGCTTTGCAGGGCTTAAGCCAACTGTAAAGGCTATTGAGTCAGGGAAAAATATTGCCCTTGCAAATAAAGAAACTTTAGTTACAGCGGGCAATATCTTTATGGATAAGGTTAAAGAATACGGTGTATCTCTTTTGCCTGTTGACAGTGAACACTCTGCGATTTTCCAAAGTCTTCAGGGTAATTCACATAATAAAATAAGAAGAGTTCTTTTAACTGCATCAGGGGGCCCTTTCTTTGGAAAAACAAGGGAAGAACTTAAAAATGTTAAAAAGGAAAATGCTTTAAAGCATCCAAACTGGTCAATGGGGGCGAAGATTACAATTGACAGCGCTACAATGATGAACAAGGGCCTTGAAATTATTGAGGCAAAGTGGCTTTTTGGCGTTGATATTGATGATATTGAAGTTGTAGTGCAAAGGGAAAGTATTATTCACTCTATGGTTGAATATGAGGATAAGAGCGTTATTGCACAGCTTTCCTATCCGTCAATGAAGCATCCTATCCAGTATGCCTTTACATATCCTGAAAGAATGCCGTCTCCTGATAAGGCGCTATCCTTCAAGGATTTAGGAAAGCTTACTTTCTTTGAGGCAGATGAAGAAACCTTTAAGTGTCTTGCTCTTGCAAAGAAAGCAGGTAAAATGGGCGGAATTATGCCTACAATTTTAAATTCTGCCAACGAAATTGCTGTTGAGGCGTTTTTAAGGGATAGAATTTCCTTTAATGAAATCGGAGATTTTGTTGAAAAAACTTTAGCTAAATACAGGAATATTGAAAATCCAACATTAGATGATATATTTGAAACCGACAGGATGGTCAGAGGGGAAAATAAAATATGATTGTCACTATTGTTTTTGCAATATTGATTTTTTCACTTATAATATTTGTTCACGAGTTGGGGCATTTTCTTGCTGCCCGTGCCTTTGGTGTAGGAGTTAAGGAATTTGCAATCGGAATGGGTCCTGAATTTTTTTCAAGGACAAAAAATGAAACCAAATACTCAATCCGTTTAATTCCTATGGGTGGTTTTTGTGCTGTGGAGGGAGAGGACGAGGAGGATGACTCAGAAACCTCAATAAACAGTAAACCATGGTATGCAAGGTTTGTAATTCTCTTTGCAGGCGCAGGAATGAACCTTATTTTGGGATTTGTTATAACTCTTATAATTGTTGCAGTTTCCACTTTTAACACAGGTATCCCATCTTCAACCGTTGATTATTGTGTTGAGGGAGCTGACTGCGGAAATTATCTTCAAAGCGGTGATAAAATCACTCAAATTAACGGAAGACGCGTTAATATAAAAAAAGATATTTCATATCTTGTTTCCCTTGATACAGATGATACTCTGGATGTAACGTATTTAAGAAACGGAGAAGAAAATACAGTTTCCGTTAAGGCTTATGAAACAGAGGGCGTTAAAACAATCGGCTTTATGGCTGAAGTGAAAAAACCTGATGTTTTTACAGTTATCCATGAAAGCTTTTTCCAGACTGTTTGGATGGGGAAAATGGTATTTTTATCTCTTAAAATGTTAATCGGCGGTGAGGCAAGATTTACTGACCTTTCAGGCCCTGTGGGAGTGGTTTCGGTTATGAATGACACAGCCCAAAGCGGAGGGCTTTTAAGCCTTATTTTCCTTGGTGCATTTATCTCCGTTAATATCGGTCTTATGAATCTTTTGCCAATTCCAGCTTTAGACGGTGGGAGAATTCTTTTTGTGCTTGTTGAGGCAATAAGAAGAAAGAAGATTGACCCTGAAAAAGAGGGGTATGTTCATATGATAGGATTTTTCCTGCTTATAGGACTGATGATTTTTGCCACATGGAATGATATAGTAAGAATTTTTTCGAGGTAGTTTATGAGTTACAAAGGAACAAAAATATCCTGCTATACAGGATATATAACACAGGCAATTATAAATAATCTTGCGCCGATACTTTTTATTATTTTCCAGAAAGACTTCGGCTTCAGCTTTTCACAGCTTGGCTCTCTTGTTTTAATAAATTTCGGTGCACAGATTGCAACGGATATAATTTCTGCATTCACAATCGAAAAAATGGGTTACAGGCTAAGTGCAGTTCTGGCTCATCTTTTTGCCTGGATTGGACTTGCGGGACTTGGCGTTTTACCATTTTTGTTTGAAAATCATTATGCAGGAATGGTTATTGCAATAATAATTTATGCAATGGGAAGCGGTCTTATTGAGGTGCTTATAAGTCCTGTTGTGGAGGCTCTTCCATCTGATGACAAGGCGTCCTCGATGAGTCTTCTACATTCATTCTATTGCTGGGGACAGCTTTTAGTTGTTTTAGTAAGTACGCTGTTTCTTAAGGTTTTTGGAATGGGAACATGGAAGATACTTCCTGTTATGTGGGCTATAATTCCATTTGTAAATATGTTTGCATTTATGAGAGTTCCCCTTCCTGAAATGATATCAGAGGAGGAGAAAACTCCATACAGAAAGGTGTTTTTATCCAAAAACTTTGCAATCCTTTGTATAATGATGCTTGGGGCAGGTGCAGCCGAGCTTACAATGTCCCAGTGGGCGTCGCTGTTTGCTGAAAAGGGACTTGGGGTTTCAAAGGTAATGGGCGACCTTTTAGGTCCTTGTTTATTCGCTTTCTTTATGGGACTTGGCAGAGTTATTTATGGCATAAAAGGAGATAAAATCAACATAAAAACAGGTTTTGTTTTCACAAGTGTTCTCTGCTTAGTTTGTTACATAGTTGCGGCGGTTTCCTTAAATCCTTTTATTTCCCTTTTAGGCTGTGCTTTAACAGGTCTTTCTGTAAGCCTTATGTGGCCGGGGACATATTCTTTGGGGGCGGAAACCTTTCCAAAGGCAGGAACTGCACTTTTCAGTATTCTTGCCCTTTTCGGAGACCTTTGCTGCTCATCAGGTCCATACCTTGCAGGTGTAGTTTCTGATATGGCACAAAAAAGCACCAAGCTCTGTGAACTTGGCGCTTTGTATGGTATGTCAGCCGACAGTATCGGTTTGAAGCTTGGGATTATAACAGCCGTTATTTATCCGATTTTAATGCTTGTTGGTGTATTTTTCTTAAAGAAAACTAATACTTCGAAAGCTCTGAAAGAATAGCATCAACATTCTTGCGAAGTACAGTAAATGGAATTGCATTGGAAGATTTTATAACTGAATAATTGCGGTCATCATATTCTTTATAGGTGACCGTTTCTTTTTTGCCCTCTTTACCTGTAAAGGTAACTGTAAGGACAGTCTCTCCCATTTTTTCAGTCACAGCCTCGCCCGCTGCAGTAACACCGATTATAACCTGATAAATTGGTCTGATTGTGTCCCAGTCAACGCTCTTTCCGTTAATTGAATACTTGTCCTTTTTTCTGTCAATCTGAAGTTTGTGGCTTTTGCCCTGACCCTGAATTTCCACAAGGGAAATGTTTTCGATATTATAAAGGGAAACATATTTTGAAATAAGGTCAAAAGGCTTTACAGTTGAAATAAGATTGTATAAAGTAAGGTCTGTGGTAAATACGTCGTTCTTTCCTTCAATCATAGTGTAAACAGCGTTTTCGACCTTATCGCCGTAAAGTAACCTGATTTTTTCATCACCCTGGGTGATTGTAAGTTCGTAACCACTTCCAAAACCGTATTTTTCTGTGTCTGAAACATTTTTTTCAATATATTCAATTGCCTGTACTGAAACTGCAAAGGATGGCAGGAAGGTGTCAAAAGCGCTTGAATAAAGTATGGAGTCGTAAGGGTATGTCATCTTAAAGCCTGACAGGGTATCCTCAAAGCTGTTAGATGCTTCATTTGTTGTAAATGAAAGAACAGTTTTACCACCCTTTTTGATTTCCATAGTCGTAATCTTCGTAGGGTCAAGAGTTGCAATAAATTTATCCATAAACTCGTTAGTAGTTTTTGAGAATAATGTGGCTGTTGTTTCTTCCACAGTGTAAATTTTATCTTCGCCCTCAATCATAAAATAATATTCGCCCTTTGCAGGAGTCATATCACCTAAGATACAGGTGATTTTTTTATTGTCCTTTAAGGTGATAATTATTTTTTTGTTTGAATCGTCAAGGCCGAATTCTTTTATATCGTCAAACTTCTTAATCTCCCTTACAGCGTAAAGCCTCGAAAGAGAGGAAACATAGCTGTAGACGGCAACAGGAGAAACATTTTCGTCTGCTGTTCCGTTTAGGCTAAAGCCCTCATCAGTTTTTGAAATAAAGAAGTCGGAAGCTGTGTTTTCAATTTTAACAATGTCGCTTGTTGCGTGGTCTGTAATTATAATTGAATTATCTACCGGAGTTTTTTTAGCTGTGTCTGTGTTAGTATTAAGGTTTATAACAACAGCGTAAATAATTCCTAAAATGCCAAGGGATAAAAGAGCAATCATAATGCTTCTTACAGACTTGTTCTGAAACAGTTTCTTCATTACAGGTATCTCCTTCTCATCCAAACGATAATTCCTACTAAGATTATAATAAGAGGAAGAACCCATTGTGCAATAATTCTTATAAATTCTGTGTGAAGCTCGCTTATTGTAAATACTGAGTAGGAAACGTTCTTTGCAC
>JAGAIJ010000019.1 GCA_017626595.1 Clostridia bacterium
GCTGTTAAGGCTTTAAAGGCTGGTAAGAATGTATTCTCCGAATGTTTACCATTCCAGACAATGAAGCAGGCTGTTGAACTTATTGAAGCTGTTGAAGAAACAGGTAAGTTCTATATGTACGGCGAAAACTATTGCTACTATCCAGCAGTTAGAGAAATTAAGAGAGACTACGATAAGGGTTTACTTGGCGAATTTGAATACGGTGAAGGCGAATATATGCACAACTGTGAATCAATCTGGCCATCAATTACACAGGGTAAACCTGAACACTGGAGAAACAATATGTATGCAAACTTCTACTGCACACATTCTATGGGACCTCTTGTTCATATTACAGGTATGAGACCAATCAAGGTTGTAGGTTTTGAAACACCATTTAACGCAAGAACTGCAAGAATGGGCACAAAAGAAGGCGGTATCGGCGTTGAAATGGTTACAATGGAAAACGGCGGAGTTGTAAAGAGCTTACACGGCGTTGGATGTTCAAGACAGAGCGTTTACTATAATTTCTGGGCTTCAAAGGGTCTTGAAGAGTCAACAAGAGAATGTCATAAGAGAGGCGCAGGTATCGAAATATTCAAGTCTCTTGACGAATTTGAAGGACAGAATAGCAACGAGTATGAAAGCTTCTATCCCCTTGATGAATTTGCTGAAGATGCAAAGACATTTGGACACGGTACATCTGACTACTACTGTATGAAGGAATTTATCGACTACCTTTTAGGTAAAGAGGATGCTGACGTTATTGACGTTTACGAAGCTTGTGATATGTTCCTCCCAGGTATGTTTGGTTACCGTTCAGTTCTTGCGGGCAATGTTCCTCTTGAAATTCCAAACCTTCGCGATAAGGCTGTTCGTGACCAGTGGAGAAATGACACATGGTGTACAGATCCAAAAGTAGCTGGAGATATGCTTGTTCCAAGTTACTCAAAGGGTAACCCTGATATTCCTCAGGAAGTTTACGATAACATCAAGAATAAATGGCTTGGCAAGTAATTTAATAAAATATAAAAAGTTCCGAGAAATCGGAACTTTTTTTGTTGAAAAATTGGAAACTTTATGGTAGAATGTAAGGTATATTGTTGTGCAAGGAGTTTATAATGCTTAATTTTAACGAACTTAAGCCTGAAAAGGTGTTTGAATATTTTGATGTAATAAGCAAAATTCCAAGAGGCTCCGGAAATATGGAGAAAATCAGCGATTTTTGTATGGATTTTGCAAAGGAACATTCCCTTAAAGCTATCAAGGATGATGCCTGCAACGTTATAATTTATAAGGACGGAACAGAGGGATACGAAAACTCTCCTGCTGTAATTCTTCAGGGACATCTTGATATGGTTTGCCAGAAGGAAGAGGATTACGAAATTGATTTTGAAAAGGATAGTCTCGACCTTTATGTTGACGGGGATTTTATTAAAGCGAAAGGCACAACTTTAGGTGCAGATAACGGAATTGCCGTTGCAATGATTATGTCAATTCTTGCGGATAAAACAATTTCTCACCCTCCTATTGAAGCAGTTTTTACAACTGACGAGGAAGTTGGTATGCTTGGGGCACTTGAGCTTGATATGAAGAACCTTAAAGCTAAAAAAATGATAAATATTGACTCTGAAGACCCTGAGGTAGTAACAGTTTCCTGTGCAGGTGGCAGTGATTTTACGGCTAAAATTCCACTTGAGAGAACCAAAAAACAGGGAGAAATGTATTTCTGTTACAGTCAAAGGCTTAAAGGGTGGACATTCCGGCGTTGAAATCAACAGTGGAAGAGTTAATGCAAATCTTCTTATGGGACGAATTCTTAATCATATTTCAGGTGACTTTGATATTATAAGTCTTGACGGCGGAGATAAGGGGAATGCAATCCCTGTAAGCTCTACCGCGAAGATTGTTTGCGAAGATGCAGAAAAGCTTATAGCCGAGCTTAAGGCTTACGCTGATGTTATTAAGAATGAAATAACATTTCGTGAAAGTGGATTTGCCCTTGAAATTGACAGTGCAGGACAAGGCGAATATGGAGTTATAGAAAAACCTTGTGCTAAGAAACTTATTTATATTCTTCTTTGTGCACCAAACGGCGTAGTGGAGATGAGTGCTGAAATTGAAAATCTTGTGGAAACTTCACTTAATATGGGCATTCTCAAAACAGAAGAAGAGAAGATGACAGTTGCATTTGCACTTCGCAGTAATAAAAAGAGTGCAATGAAATTCCTTGAGGAAAAGCTTGATACATTCTTTGGTTGTGTGGATTGTAAAATTACAAAATCTGGACACTATCCGCCTTGGGAGTACAATTCGAATTCAACTCTTCAGGGATTATACAAGGAAAAATATAAAGAAAAGTTTGGCTATGAGCCAAAAGTTGAAGCAATTCATGCAGGGCTTGAATGTGGCGTTTTTGCATCAGCAATAGAAAATTTTGATTGTATATCAATCGGCCCTCTTATGCACGGTATTCATACTGTGAATGAGGAGTTGAGCATTACATCAACAAAAGATATTTATGAGGTAGTTCTCAAGATGCTTGAGGATTTGAGATAGGAGGAAGTTATATGAATAACGAAAAAAGAAGCGGTTTTACAGGCAAAATCGGATTTGTTCTTGCGGCAGCAGGTTCGGCTGTAGGTCTTGGAAATATCTGGAGATTTCCTTATCTTGCAGCTAAATACGGTGGCGGTATTTTCCTTTTAGTTTACATACTTTTAGCTGTTACATTCGGCTTTACACTTATGATTGCAGAGATTGCCTTAGGCAGAAAAACAGGCTTAAGTGCCATTGGCGCTTTTAAGTCCCTTAATAAAAAGTACTCCTTTTTGGGATATCTTGCAGCCCTTATTCCTGCAATAATCTTACCTTATTATTCGGTAATCGGTGGCTGGGTTACAAAGTACCTTTATGAATTCATAGCAGGTGGCGCAGGTGAAACTGCTAAAGATGCATTCTTTGGCGGGTTTATTTCCCAGACAGGTGAACCTGTTATGTGGTTTATGATATTCCTTGGTGTAACTGCACTTATTGTTCTTTGTGGCGTTGAAAAAGGCATTGAAAAAGTAAGTAAGTTTATGATGCCTGTTTTAGTAGTTTTATCAATGTTTATTGCAATCTACTCAGTTTGTATGCCTGGTGCTATGGCGGGCGTTAAGTATTATATTATGCCTGATTTCAGTAAGTTCTCGGCAACAACTGTACTTGCTGCTATGGGACAGCTTTTCTATTCAATGTCCCTTGCAATGGGAATTATGATAACCTACGGTTCATATATGAAAAAAGAGGTTAGCCTTGAGTCATCAGTTACACAAATAGAACTCTTTGATACAGGCATAGCTTTCCTTGCAGGTCTTATGATTATCCCTGCAGTATTCGTATTTTCAGGTGGCACACCTGAAGCCCTTGGAAAAGGCCCAAGCCTTATGTTTGTAACTCTTCCTAAGGTTTTTGAATCTATGGCAGGTGGCACATATATAGGAATTTTATTTTTCCTTCTTGTTTTACTTGCAGCTCTCACATCATCAATTTCCCTTATGGAAACTGTTGTTTCAATCTTATGCGATAAATTAAAGATCGGAAGAAAACTTTCCTGTCTTATAGTATTTTTAATTTCAGTTGCTTTAGGACTTCTTTCATCACTTGGCTATGGAATCTGGGCAGAGGTAAAAATTATCGGACTTCAGTTCCTTGACTTCTTTGACTTTATAAGTAACAGTGTTCTTATGCCGATTGTTGCATTCTTTACCTGTATATTTGTAGGTTATGTAATTAAGCCTAAGGCTATTGCTGATGAAGTTGAGCTTTCAGGTAAGTTTAAGAGAAAAGCACTCTTTACATTTGTAATTAAGTATCTTGCACCTGTCTGCATAGTTTTAATTCTTGTATCATCAGTTCTTGATGCATTTGGAATTTTCAAAATTTAATTATAAAAAAAGACAATATTCTAAAAAGAGTATTGTCTTTTTCTTTTCTTTGTGATATAATTAGTCGAAAAATTTAAAATGTCGTATTATGCGACGGTAAGGAGAATTATGAATAATCAGAACGAATTCAAACCGTATATTCCTGCGGAAAAGGTTACACCTGAAATTACAATCACATCTATTGTAATGGGAATTATTCTTGCAATTATCTTTGGTGCAGCTAATGCATACCTTGGCTTAAGAGTTGGTATGACTGTTTCTGCGTCAATCCCTGCGGCTGTTATTTCTATGGGTGTTATCCGCATACTTATGCGTAAAAACTCAATCCTTGAAAGTAATATTGTGCAGACAATCGGTTCTGCAGGTGAATCACTTGCGGCTGGTGCAATTTTTACACTTCCTGCTCTTTTCCTTTGGGCAGCTGAAGGTAAAATGGCTAAGCCTGATTTACTTTCTATGACACTTATTGCTTTAATCGGCGGACTTTTAGGCGTATTCTTTATGGTGCCACTCAGAAACGCTCTTATCGTTAAAGAACACGGTATTCTTCCATACCCAGAAGGTACAGCTTGTGCTGAAGTTCTTCTTGCAGGCGAAGAGGGCGGTGCAAACGCATCAACTGTTTTTGCAGGTATGGGATTTGCTGCTTTATTTAAGTTTATTATTGACGGACTTAAGCTTGTTGCAGGCGAAGTTTCTTTCAGAGTAAAGGGCTTTGCAGGCGAAATCGGTACACAGATTTATCCTGCTGTAATGAGCGTTGGTTATATCTGTGGCGCAAGAATTTCATCATATATGTTTGCAGGCGGTGTGCTTAGCTGGCTTGTGCTTATTCCGATTATTGTGCTCTTTGGTGAAGGTATTGTTCTTTATCCTGGTACAGCTCCAATCGGTGAAATGTTTGCAAACGGCGGCGCAAGTGCTATCTGGAGCTCATACATCAGATACATTGGTGCAGGTGCTCTTGCTGCAGGCGGTATTATAAGCCTTATTAAGTCACTTCCGCTTATTGTTAAGACATTCAGCGGTGCAATGAAGAGTATTGCAGGCTCAAAGGTTGAAAGCGACGAACGTACAGCA
>JAGAIJ010000020.1 GCA_017626595.1 Clostridia bacterium
AATTCCATAGTCAAGCATTTTAACAAAAATATAACATTATATCCACTATTTTTTAATAAGGTTTACTCCTGTAACTCCGCCAAAAGCACCTGAAACTATAGAAATAACAAAACCGATTAAAGTATTAAGTGTAATACCAAAATTTTTATAGATAATTGCTCCTAATATGTAAACAAAAATCGAATAAATTATTCCTGCAACAGCACCGAAGAGAAGTCCCTTTGATTTATAAATTACAGATGCAATTATTCCCGAAAGAAAAATGGATAAAACTGAGATAATATTTACAACTATGATTATCATTTTTTCCGACAACGGAATAAAAGTTCCCACCAAGGATGCAATAAGCAAAAGAATAACTGAAATTAAAACTGAAAAACCTCCGCACTTTAGCATTGATAAAATATTTTTAGACATAAAAAACCCCCTTTGCATTAAATCTATGCAGAAAAGGGGGTTTTATAACCAAATATTAGTCTTCCTTTACTTCTAAAGCTTCAGCTTCAGGAGACTCTGGAATAGGTGTTGGCTGTTTATTTTCTTCAGCCTGTCTTAAGAAACGGCTTACACAAGTTCTTTCGATTGTTAAGAATGACTTGTTTGTTCCCATACCTGATTCGATAAGGAATAATTCGTCCTTAACTCTCATAATCTTGCCTCTGATTCCGCCAATTGTTTCAATTTCATCGCCCGGCTTAAGAGCCGCAATCATTCTCTTCTGTTCCTTTTCTTTCTTCTTCTGTGGTCTGATCATAACGAAGTAAAGAATTGCGAACATTATAACAATCATAAAAATTCCTTCAAAACCTGTACCCTGTGGTGCCATAATAATTCCTCCTAAAATGTAATTATATATTCATTATACTATAATTTTAAATTTTTTCAAGTATTATATTCTTTTTCCGTAAATTTCAGTTTTTTCCTTTCTGAAAGCATCAAATCTTCCCTCATCTAAAGCGCCACGGATGTCCTGCATAAGATTGTTATAAAACGAAAGGTTATGAATAACCAGAAGTCTCATTCCAAGCATTTCATTAGCCTTAAGAAGATGTCTTAAATATGATTTACTGAAATTACGGCAGGTATGACAGTTACAATTTTCATCAAGAGGACTGTCATCCCTTTCATATTTTGCATTCCAGATATTTACAATACCTTTTGATGTAAATAAATGTCCATGTCTTGCATTTCTTGACGGCATTACACAGTCAAAAAAGTCAACACCACGGTAAACTGCCTCAATAATATTGTTAGGTGTACCTACACCCATAAGATACCTTGGTTTATCAACAGGAGCAAAAGGCACTACCTCATCTAAAATGTGATACATTACCTCTGTTTCTTCTCCAACAGCCAAACCGCCGATTGCATAGCCGTCAAGGTCAAACTCCCTGATAGCCTTCATATTTTCAATTCTTAAATCATCATAAGTACTACCCTGATTTATACCGAACAGCATCTGATTTTTATTTATTGTAGAGTCTAAACTGTTAAGACGAGCCATCTCGTCCTTACATCTTTTAAGCCATCTTACAGTTCTCTCCGAGGACTGCTTTGCATACTCCCATGTTGCAGGATTTTCCACACATTCGTCAAATGCCATAGCTATTGTTGACGCGAGATTTGACTGAATCTGCATACTCTCTTCTGGTCCCATAAAAATTTTATGACCGTCAATATGAGATGCAAAATTTACCCCTTCTTCTGTTATTTTGCGTAATTTTGCAAGGGAGAAAACCTGAAAACCACCGCTATCAGTTAAAATAGGCTTGTCCCAGTTCATAAACTTATGGAGACCACCCATGTCACGAACAACCTCATCACCAGGTCTTAAATGAAGATGATATGTGTTGGAAAGCTCAACCTGACAGCCTATCTGTCTCAGGTCAAAGGCATCAAGTCCTCCCTTGATTGCAGCCGCTGTGCCGACATTCATAAACACAGGTGTCTGGATTGTGCCGTGAACAGTATTAAATTCGCCTCTTCTTGCTCTTCCCTCAGTTTTTAATACCTTGAACATATTTTCTCCTTATTCAATATACATAGCATCGCCAAAGCTGAAAAATCTGTATTTTTCAGTTACAGCAGTTTCATAAGCCT
>JAGAIJ010000001.1 GCA_017626595.1 Clostridia bacterium
AGGATAGCCTTAAGGAACAGCTTAAAATTGCAGGCTGTGAGGACAGGCTTACAATGCCTTTTCACAGAGATTTGATTGGGGGTAAGCTGCCTTATACTATGGGCGGAGGCCTGGGACAGTCAAGAATCTGTATGTTCTTCTTGAAAAAGGCCCACATTGGCGAAGTTCAGGCGTCAGTCTGGCCAGAAGCTATGAGAGAAGAATGTGAGGACTGTGATATAAATCTCTTATAAATTTTAATTATCCCTTGACAAATGGGCTCTGTAATTATATAATTATATATTGACAGATGTTATAGAAAAGTCCCTGTGACTTTATTTCGGAGGAGTAGAATTATGAAGAAAAAGACCTGGATAAATTACACACAGATTATACTTATGATTTTATGGCTTGTGATTTCTTTTATTCCTTTCTTTATGAAGGGCGATAAGGGAAATATTGTTTCACTGCAGTATGTTCTTTGGTTCCCAAAACCAATGGAAAGAGTACAGATTCTTCAGAAGATTTTCCGTACATTTATGACCGGTCAGTACAATGTTAACACACTTGTTATGATGCCTCTTATTCTCATAATCGGATATAATATGTGCTGGATCTGGACAAACATCAGAATTAAGGCGAGAAAGTACTGCTATTTCTGGATTACTGTTTTTGCGGCTCTTCACTTATACGATATGTTCAAGAACCCACTTATGTTATATGTTTGGAAAGTTGATTATCTCGGAGGAAAGATTTTCTACATAATTAACTGCCTTATTGCTATTGCACTTATTGTTCTTTCACTTTATGAATTATATCTCCACAGAAGATACTTAAAGTGGCTTAAGGTTGACGAAGCATTCCATCATGATGAAATCCTCGAAAAGAGAGATGAAAACATGAGACTTGCTGCTCTTAAGGAAGAAAAGAAATTAGCTTCACTCAGAGAAGATGAAGAAATTGCAAAGCGTTTAAGCGAAAACAACTAAAATAAAAGTCCGGTTTATGCCGGACTTTTTTATGTTAAATCTGATTCGGAGGTGGCGTATTGGGTGTTAAAAGACTTGTGCGTTGTGCTGTTTTTGTTTTGTTCATTTCAATTTGTTCTGCCTTTGCTTTGCCCTTTGGCCCTGTGCCTTTAAGCCTTGGACTCCTTGCCCTTGTTGCTGTTTCTATGACAGGGGATGTTAAGTCGGCTGTGTTTGCGGTTTTGGGTTATCTGCTTTTAGGTGCAGTTGGTCTCCCTGTTTTTGCAGGGTTTAAGGGTGGCCTCGGGGTAATCTTCGGGCCTACAGGGGGATTTCTTTTGTCCTACATAGCTGTGGCTGTTGTCATAGCCGTTTTTGCATCCAGAGGCAAGGCTGTTTGGGGGATTGTTCTTGGACTTTTGGTTTGCTACTTGAAAGGCTCTTTATGGTTTATGATTGTTATGAAGATGTCGTTTACTCAGGCTGTTTCTGTGGCTGTTTTGCCTTTTGTGGTGCCTGATATTATAAAGTGTATTTTAGGATATTATATCGGGAAACGGATAAAGAAAATTACATAAAAAAAGGATTTGTGATAATTCACAAATCCTTTTTGAGTTTTTTAAACAATTACTTATTCATTGCTTCTTCGATAGCAACTGCAACAGCAACAGTCATACCAACCATTGGGTTGTTACCTGCGCCGATAAGTCCCATCATTTCTACATGCCACGCCCACTTCGTGGTCGTGTCGGAGAGGTGCAGTACTTCTAAATCCTTATAAAACAACGAAACTTTTTGATTTATTATTTATTACGGACACATCAGTTTGTGTGCTCACTGTACCCATTATAACATAATGCGAATGTCTTGTCAAAGTATAATTTTATTCATAAAAATTACAACTATTTAACAACTTTTTACTGTCCTTAATACATCTCTATAACGTCTTTTAAGTAATTAGTAAACTGCTCTTTTACATCTGAAGGTGAAACTATTTTCACCTCTTTGCCAAATCCCAAAAGCCAACCGAAGAAATGTTTACTGACTTCGACTTTTGTGATGACTGTAAAATGTTTATCATCACTCTTGGAATAAAAAACGTCTTTCTTGCCAAAACGGTCGATTGCAGAATCCAAAAGGTGATTAGTAAATTCGAGCTCAACTCGTTTTTCCTCTCCGCCATACATTGAGAAAACTCTTTGTGTATAGTTCTTGAGATTGATATCGCTAAATTCCTTTGCACCTGTTCGTGCCTCTCCGATACATTTAACCTCTTTCATTCGGTCAACTCTGTATCTGATGAATCTTTCTTTTTTTCATTAGGAAATGCAATGTTGTAATCAGGTCTCGCAAATATGCATTTATGCTGACATCGTTGTGGAGAGTTTCTCTTAGATGTATAACAAATTGATTATAGACATCTTGTGTCATATCTGTAATCGGCATTTGTGGATTAAAATACTTATAAAATTGAGTATAGCTTTGCCTATAATGATTGATAGTTCCTTCTCGTAAATTACGTTGTCGGCAATTATCAAGATACATATTACAACCTTGTTCAAAAGTTATTGTTTTGTTCTTTGAAAGTTGTAATTTTCTCATAAAAAGTCTCCTTAAAGTTAATAAAAAAGTTGGACACATCATGTGGGAAAACCCTAAAATGATGTGTCCAACTAATAAATCTTATTAAATTAACTTTAAGAATTTTTTAAAAGTTCTAAAACCCTTGTAAATCCTTACTTATTCATTGCTTCTTCGATAGCAACTGCAACAGCAACAGTCATACCAACCATTGGGTTGTTACCTGCGCCGATAAGTCCCATCATTTCTACGTGAGCAGGAACAGAAGAAGAACCAGCAAACTGTGCGTCTGAGTGCATTCTTCCCATTGTATCTGTCATACCGTATGAAGCAGGACCAGCAGCCATATTATCTGGGTGAAGTGTACGGCCTGTACCGCCACCTGAAGCTACTGAGAAGTACTTCTTGCCCTGTTCGATACATTCTTTCTTGTATGTACCTGCAACTGGGTGCTGGAATCTTGTTGGGTTTGTTGAGTTACCTGTGATAGATACGTCAACGCCTTCCTTATGCATAATTACAACGCCTTCACGAACGTCATCTGAACCGTAGCAACGAACTGCAGCTCTTTCGCCCTTTGAATATGCGATTTCCTTTACAACATTTACTTCGCCTGTGAAGTAGTCAAACTGTGTCTGAACATATGTAAAGCCGTTAATTCTTGAAATAATCTGTGCAGCGTCCTTGCCAAGACCGTTAAGAATAACTCTGAGTGGTTCTTTACGAGCCTTATTAGCTGACTTTGCAAGACCGATAGCACCTTCAGCAGCAGCGAAGGATTCGTGACCTGCTAAGAATGCGAAACACTTTGTTTCTTCTCTTAAAAGCATTGCACCCAGGTTACCGTGGCCAAGACCAACCTTTCTGTCGTCTGCAACAGAACCAGGGATACAGAATGACTGGAGACCTACGCCGATTTTTTCAGCAGCGTCAGCAGCCTTTGTGCAACCATCCTTAATTGCGATTGCAGCGCCTACAATGTAAGCCCAGCAAGCGTTTTCAAAACAGATTGGCTGAATTCCCTTAACTAAGTTATAAACATCAATACCCTTATCGTCGCAAATCTGCTTTGCTTCTTCGATAGAGTTTATGCCGTGCTTCTTAAGTTCGGCATTAATCTGGTCAATTCTTCTTTCGTAACTTTCAAATAAAGCCATGATTTATACCTCCCTTATGCCTTTCTTGGATCGATGAGCTTTGCAGCATCGTCAACACGTCCGTACTGACCGCTTGCCTTCTTTAAAGCTTCATTTGCATCCATACCGTTTCTGATATTTTCCATCATCTTACCGAGGTGAACGAACTTGTAACCGATAATCTGGTTTTCGTCGTCAACTGCGATATCTGTAATATAACCTTCTGCAAGTTCAAGGTAACGTGGTCCCTTTTCAAGTGTTGCGTATGTAGTACCAACCTGTGAACGGAGGCCCTTACCAAGGTCTTCAAGACCTGCGCCGATTGGGAGACCGTCTTCTGAGAATGCAGTCTGTGTACGGCCGTAAACAATCTGGAGGAAGAGTTCTCTCATAGCTGTGTTAATAGCGTCACAAACTAAGTCTGTGTTGAGAGCTTCGAGAAGTGTCTTGCCGATGAGAATTTCAGCAGCCATAGCAGCAGAGTGTGTCATACCGCTACATCCAACTGTCTCAACGAGAGCTTCCTGGATAATTCCTTCCTTTACATTTAATGTGAGCTTACATGTACCCTGCTGTGGTGCACACCAGCCGATACCGTGTGTAAGACCTGAAATGTCTTTAATTTCTTTTGCCTGAGTCCACTTGCCTTCCTGCGGAATTGGTGCAGGACCGTGATATACGCCTTTCGCGAGAGGACACATTTCTTCTACTTCGCGTGAGTACTTCATAGTAGATTTCTCCTTTCAAATTAAGCAATTACAGTTTATTATACATCATTTTTTTACAATAATCAATAGAAAAAGTGAAAATTTTGTCAATCTATGGAATTAAAATTCAGTCTTTCAATTCCGTTCACTTTTCCTGTCTTTTCGTCTATGTCAAAGACACATCCTGAAAACCACACTTCACCCTCAGCTTTTTCAAACCTGAAGTGCTTTCTTGTGTAATACATATCCATTATTATTTCTTTTTTTACACCTAAAATTGAGTCCCTTACCCCTGTCATTCCAAGGTCAGTTATATAGGCTGTGCCCTTTGGAAGAACGTGTTCGTCGGCTGTCTGGACATGGGTGTGGGTGCCGAAAATTATGTTTGCTTTGCCGTCAAAATAGTTTGCATACGCAAGTTTTTCGCTTGTAGTTTCGGCGTGAAAGTCGATTACAATTATGTCTGCATCAATTTTATCCAGGATTTTTTCTGTTGCCCTGAATGGACAGTCAAGGGGCTCCATATGAACTCTGCCCATCATATTTATAACTGCAATTTTTGCAAAGCCAAGCTCCTCGATATAATATGGCATACCCTCTGTTTCAGATGGGTAGTTGCCCGGGCGTATTACACGGGGCATATCCTCTAAAACTGCACTGTATTCCTTGTTTGCAAAGGTATGGTTCCCCATTGTTATTACATCAACACCGCACTCTATAAGAGTTTCGGCAATATCTTTTGTTATGCCGTTTGTGTTGGCTGAATTTTCGCCGTTTGCTATGCAATAATCTATATTATATTTCTTTCGTATTCTGCCTAAATTATTATATACAAATTCACGTCCGTCAGAGGCAACAATATCGCCTATTGCTAAAATTCGCATAAAGTTTCTCCTTTTCTTTATTTGCTGTTAAATATTGTATCATATTTCTTGCAAATTGGCAATAATTATGATACAATTTATGTTGAGGTATTATGTATGGAAAAGAAAACACTTAAAACGCTTGAATACAATAAAATAATTGACATACTTGAGGGGTTTGCTGTTTCGGAATCTGCTAAAAAAATGGTCCGTGAGCTTAAGCCTTTTGTCAGCATTAAAAGAGTAAGCCGAGCTCTCGCTTTAACTGATTCTGCATATATTATGCTTATGAAGTACGGCACTCCGTCTTTTTATGCCTTAAGCCCTATTGGCGAGGCTATAAAGAGAATGGATAAGGGCGGGAGTCTTTCTATGGCTGAACTCTTAAACTGTGCATCTGTGCTTAAGAATGCTGAAGCCCTGAAAAAATACGGAGAGGAAAATTCGGGAAGTTTATCCGAAATTTTTGAAAGCATTATCGTTCATAAAAATGTTGCAGACAGGATTACTTCGGCTGTTATCTCCGAAGAGGAGGTTTCCGATTCTGCCAGCCCTGAGCTTTACGATATAAGAAGAAAGATAAGGACTACCTCTTCAAAAATCAAGGATGTTCTTAACAACATTATCCACGGGGAGCATTACAGAAAAATGCTTCAGGATAATATTATTACCATGCGTAACGACAGGTATGTTGTGCCTGTTAAGGCTGAATATAAAGGGGAAGTGGGCGGTATTGTCCACGATATTTCTGCGTCGGGGGGAACTGTTTTTATAGAGCCGTCGGCTGTGGTTAGCGCCAACAACGACCTACATGAGCTTGCAATTAAAGAAAAGCAGGAGATTGAAAAAATTCTCCGTAGCCTTACAAATGATTTAATTGAAATTGAAGAGGATTTGAAGATTGATTTTGATGCTGTAACTGAACTTGATTTTATCTTTGCAAAGGCAAAGATGGGCGTTGATTTCCGTGGTGTTATTCCGAATATCAATACTGAGGGAAGAATAAACATTATCAAGGGCAGACACCCTCTTATAAACAGAGAAAAGGTTGTGCCTGTTGACATTAACCTTGGTATTGATTTTGACAGCCTTATTGTTACAGGACCGAACACAGGCGGTAAAACTGTTGTTCTTAAAACTGTGGGACTTTTCACGCTTATGGCACAGAGCGGTCTTATGATACCTGCAGGGGACAATTCGGAGATTGCTGTATTTTCAAATGTGTTTGCTGACATCGGCGACGAGCAGAGTATTGAGCAGAGCCTCAGTACATTCTCATCTCATATGGTGAATATTGTTCACATACTTGAAAATATTACTCCTGACAGCCTTGTACTTTTTGACGAGCTTGGGGCAGGCACTGACCCGACAGAGGGGGCGGCGCTTGCTAACGCGATTTTGGAATATGTAAGGGGTATGGGAGCGAAAACTGTTGCAACTACCCATTACAGCGAGCTTAAGCTTTATGCTCTTTCAACAGAGAGAGTTGAAAACGGAAGCTGTGAGTTCGATGTTAACACTTTAAGCCCGACCTACAGGCTTTTAATCGGTGTGCCGGGAAGAAGTAACGCTTTCGCTGTTTCAAAGCGCTTGGGACTTTCAGATTATATTATTGAAAAGTCAAAGGAGCTTTTATCAAAGGAAACTATTAAGTTTGAAGATGTGCTCTCCAGCATTGAAAAGGACAGAAAGATTGCCGAGAGCGCAAGTCAGGAACAGACCCGTCTTAAAAACGAGGTTAAAAGACTTCGTGACGAGCTTAAGGCTGAACGCCGTAAGTTTGACGAGGAACGTGAAAGGCTTATGGTCCGTGCCAGCGAAAAGGCCGAGAAGATTATTCATAAGGCTGAAATGGAAACTGAGTCTGCACTTTTAGAGATTAAAAAGGCTAAAAAGGAAAAGGACGAACAGGAAGCCTTAAAGAAAATGGAGGAAATGAAAAAGGAACTCCGTGAAAAGCTTAAGGGCACAAAGCGTCCGCCTAGACCTGTTAAGCAGATTAAATCTGATGTTACCGTTAACAACTTAAAACCCGGTTCAACTGTTATGATTATTGACATGGGGGACAAGGGAACTGTTGTTTCTATAAACAAAAAGGACGAGAGTGCTGTGGTTCAGGTTGGAATTATGAAGGTTACAGCCAAGCTTAAAAATCTTGCCCTTGTTAAAGATAAAGATGTGGAAGAGCTTATGAGATTTGTGCCAAGACGTGAATGTCTTGGGGCGAAAGATGTTCGTACTGAGCTTGATTTAAGAGGTAAAACCTTGGAGGAGGCTCTTTATGAAACTGACTTGTTCCTTGACCAGTGTATGCGTTCATCACTGCATAATGCTACAATTATTCACGGTAAGGGCACAGGTAAGTTAAGAACAGGAATTCAGAATATGCTCCGCAAGGACAAGAGAGTAAAATCCTACAGAACAGGTACCTACGGAGAGGGAGAGAATGGAGTTACCTTAATTGAACTTTAAAAATTTTGGAAGTCAGAAGTATCTTTTATCTGAAAAGATGAGTGGTTTTTCCTCGCTTGCTCATTGTTTTACAACAAGAGAGGGAGGCTTTAGCACAGGAAAAATTCAGGGGCTTAATCTTGGTTTCCGTGTGGGAGATACCCCTGAAGATGTAACGAAAAATTACAGACAGGTGTGCGACGATATGGGATTTAGCTTTGATAATATGGTTTTATCAAGGCAGGAGCATACTGACAACATAAGGATTGTGACTGAAGAAGATAAGGGAAAAGGTTTAACCAAGGAAAGTGATATTTTTGAAACTGACGGGCTTATAACCAACCTTAAAAATGTTCCTCTTGGAATTTTTTATGCAGACTGTGTGCCTGTTTTACTCTATGACAGGGAAAAGCAGGTTATCGGCGCAATTCACAGCGGTTGGAGAGGAACTGTTATGGGGATTTCGGCGAAGGCTGTGGAAATTTTTAAGGAAAAATTTGGCTCGGAAGTTAAAGATATTGTTTGTGCAATCGGGCCTTGTATCGGACCTTGCTGTTTCGAGGTTCAGGAAGATGTGGCACAGCATTTTGACTCTGAATATGTTTTAAAAAAGGAAAATGGCAGGTTTAACATTGACCTGTGGAAAGCAAATGTTGATATTTTGGCTTCGGCGGGAGTGCCGAGAGAAAATATTGATATTGCAGAGGAATGCACAAAGTGTAAAAATCAGATTTACTATTCCTATCGGGCTCACGGCAAGGAGCATACAGGGAGAATGTGTGCATTTATAGAATTAAAGGATTGATTTAATGAAGAAAATTTTATGCGTTTTATTGACTTTTGTTCTTTGTTTTACGCTGTTTGGTTGCGGTGAAAAGGAAGAAACACAAGTCGAAAACACAATTGAAATCGGCGGTTCGAGAGAAGATTTTGAACCTGCCCAAGGCGGAAAGATTACTACTTTTTCATACAGAGCCGACACCCTCTGCCCGATTTTATCCACCAATATTGAAAACATTGAAATGCTTAATATAGTTTACGAGGGGCTTGTTACTTTAGACGGAGGGCTTAATCCTCAGGGGAAACTTGCAACGGGCTGGTCGGTGTCTGAGGACGGACTTTTGTGGACTGTTACCTTAAGAGACAATGTTCGTTGGCACGATGGTACTATGCTTAGTGCTATGGATGTTATTTACAC
Organism: Clostridia bacterium; assembly: GCA_017626595.1. Lineage (GTDB taxonomy): Bacteria > Bacillota > Clostridia > Monoglobales > Monoglobaceae > RGIG8709. The sequence continues at coordinate 8,884 of JAGAIJ010000001.1, forward strand.
TGTAGAACAGATTAAAAAGGCTGACTACAGTTACTATAAAAATAACGCGAGTAAGATTGCGGAAATTGACGGAGAGGGAAATAAGGTTCATTTTACGCTCTATAATCCCTGCTCTAATTTTGTGAATTTACTTACATTTCCTGTGATTAAGTATTCGGAAAGTGATGCTGATAAGGAGAATTTTGCAGTATGCGGTACGGGACCTTTTGCGTTCAGTACAGTTACAGAGGGGAACTATTACCGCCTTGTTAAAAATCAAAACTGGTGGGGCGGACTTTGTTTCCTTGATGAAATCAACGTAAGACTTCTTCCTGACAGAGATACTGCTATGTATGCTTTTACTTCGGGAGAGATAGATATTTGCAGGGCTGACTCTGAGGATTGGTATAAGAATATTGATGCTGTTAACACTTCACATCTTGATGTGGGCGGAGAGGAATATATTTTCATCGGACTTAACAATCAGAGAAACCCATTTGACGACGGAGCTGTGAAGTATGCCCTTTCGGGAATGATTGACAGAGAAGATATTATAAGAAAAATTCTGTCAGGTAAAGGAATTCCTGCTAACGTGCCTGTGAGGGACGACTGGTTTATGGGAAATAGCGACTATACTCCGAAGAAGAATGTTGTTCAGGCTGAAAAGGTTTTAGATAATGCAGGCTGGCGTATGAATGCAAACGGAAATTATACGAAAAATGTTGACGGCGTTTATAAAACAATTGCTTTTGACATTCTTGTGAATAAAGAAAATGATACTAGGGTTAAAATAGCAGAAGAGGTTGCTAAAGCTTTGAGCGAACTTGGAATTGCTGTTACAGTTACAAAGGTGGATTTTTCGGCATATAACGACAGAATTGCATCGGGAAATTATGATTCTTTCATCGGCGAATACAAGATTTCACCTGAACTCGATTTTCGGTTTATGCTTGGAGAAGAAA
>JAGAIJ010000021.1 GCA_017626595.1 Clostridia bacterium
AACTAACAGTGGCATAACACTTAAGTTTGTTGATGTAACATTTACAGAAGGTAACTCTAAGTGGTCTGCACTTAAGTTAGCTGCTGGTGCTAAGGTTGAATGGGATAACGTAACAGTTGATAACTTCAACATGAAGTTTATCGAGGCTGCTAATGCCCTCGCTGAAGGTTCTTATGTAAACAACCTTACAATTGTTAACAACACAGTAACTGCTCAGAATGCTGGTTTTACTGCCCTCCCAGGCGGTCACACAGTAATCGACGGTCTTGTTGTTAAGAACAATACAACAACAACAGCAAATCATACATTACTCACAATAAACGGCGGTACACTTAAGAATGTAGTTATGACAAATAACACATTCGCAGGATACGGTTTATATTCATCTAACGGTTCTGCAACAACAACTGTTCAGAACATTGTTGCATACGGTAACACATCAACACCAACAAACGGTTGGTCAATCTTCCAGGGTCAGAATGCAAGTTCACTTGTATTCGACGGTAAGACAATCGCTTACACAGAAGATGCAAATGTGTACCAGAACGGCAACGCTATGGCTAAGGGTCAGTTCAGTGAAAACTTTGTAGGTCTTGTAACTGTTCGTTATAACGTTACACAGCCAATCTTCCAGACAGGCGTAACACCTACAGACGAACAGATCGCTTCTGTACACTCTTCAAGCTACGCTACAGGTTCAGGTGTACTTAGCTACAATAAGGACAACGGTGCTTATGGTAGCTTAACAAAGTCATTCTACACACCAGCATATAGCGCAAACAACGCTGCATACGGTACAGTATTCGGTGGTACAACTGTTGATGCTGCATTCGGTAAGGTTAACGTTGTTGTTATTCCTGCTGACGGATACGAACTCACAGGCTTCACAGATGCTGAAGGAAATGAACTTGAATACACATTAGTTGAAACTGAAGACGAAGCTCTCGTAGGCGAAGAAATCTACACAGTAACATTAACAGGTGATGTAGATGTAGTTGCAGTATTCAACGGCGAAATCGTTGAAGAACCAACAACATACACAATCACATTCGTAGTTGACGACGAAACATTCGGAACAGTTGAAGTTGTTGAAAACGAAGAAATCGTTTACACAGCAACACCAACTAAGGACGGACACGAATTTGCAGGTTGGGCACTCGCAGAAGACGGCGAAGTTGTTGATAGCCTCGGCGTAGCTGATGAAGCTAAGACATTCTACGCAATCTTCAACACAGTTGCTCCTACAGAGTACACAATTACATTTGTAGTTGGTGAAGACGTAACAGGCGCAGTATTCACTGAAGGCGATGATATCGTTTATAACGGCACACCTGAAAAGGAAGGCTACACATTCGTGGGCTGGACTGACGAAGAAAACGGTACAACACCTGTTGAACTCGGAACAGCAACAGAAGATAAGACATTCTACGCAATCTTCGAAATCAAGACATACACAATTACATTCGTAGTTGAAGGTCTTGAAGACACAGTACTCACAGTTAACCACGGTGTAGTTCCTGAAATTGCTGATCCTGAAGTAGATGGATTCACATTCATCGGTTGGGATCCTGAAATTGTAGCTGCAACAGCAGATGCAACATACACAGCAATTCTCGAAGCTATCGGCGGCGGCGACACAGTTCCAGTTGTTTGGGGCGACGTTAACCTTGACGGCGTAGTTGACGGTCTTGATGCTGCTGACCTTGCTTACTATGTTGTAAGTAGAAATGGTGAGTTTACAGATGGTGAAATCACAAGAGTTATTGGTACTGAGTACGAAATAACACCTATTAACTAATCTTTTTGGGGGAATTCCAAAAAATTCCCCCAAAAAAGACTTGACAAGTTTATAAAACCGTGATATGATATTCGGGTACGAGTATCGAAACTTATTAAATTAGGCATATATAAACTTGAAAAAATTGGAGGAAGAAAAAATGAAAAGAATTTTATCTTTAATTGTGGTTGCCACAATGATTCTTTCAGCTCTCTCATTCCAGGTTGTTTCTGCTCAGACAGAAACTTCACATGATGCTTATAAGAGAGACGTTACAGTAATGGAAGACACTGATGGTCTTGTTGCTGAAATGTTTGGATTGACAGAGATCCCTGAAGGAACATATCCATTTCTTATTTTAGAAACAATCACATTTGTTGACCCATTAAACTGTACTGTTACAGGTGCAAATGCTGCAACAAGAAAATGGGCAGGACACATGCTTGCAAAGTTGGACACTCTTTATGAAAACTTTACTGGTGCAGAAATCGCTACTGTAAATATGGAAGGCGAGGACTATTATGTTGGATTCACTTTTGAAGAAGACAATGGTTTTGCATTTAACGACGAAATTCCAACTGCAGATGCTTTTAGAAAGCAGTTCATGGGAATACCTGGTAAGGAAGCATTCCCAGGTAACCAGTTAAATAAGGCTGGTTCAATAGCAGATATTGAAGAAATGACACTCATTTCTGGTGTATTACTTACATCAAAGACATTTAGCTTTACTTCTGATACAACAATTAGAACATATGATTATACTACTGCTGGTATTACAGATGGTTCTAATGTTGACTATTCACAGAAAAAAATCACTATCTATGTTAAAGATGGTGTAGAAGTTTCGAAGGAAGAATTCGAAGGTGGCGGTGCAGCTACAGTATACACAGTTACATTTAAGAACGGTGGTTCTGTAATCTCTTCTGCTGATGTAGAAGAAGGCGCTGCAGTTACAGCTCCAGAAGCTCCAACAGCTCCAGTTGATGCTGACGAAGCATACAACTACACATTTGTTGGTTGGTCAGATGGTTCTAACACATATGCAAGCAACGAAATTCCTGTTGCTACAGATAATGTAGAATATACAGCTGTATTCAATTCTGTAAAGAAGACATACACAATCACATTTAGTGTTGATGGTGCTACAACAACACAGACTGTAGAACACGGCGAAACACCAAGCTATGCTGGTACACCTTCTAAGGAAGGCTACACATTCACAGGCTGGGATCCAGCTATCGTTCCTGCAACTGGCGCTGCAACATACACAGCACAGTTCAGTTTAATCCCACCAACAGAATACGAAATCACATTCGTAGTTGAAGGTGTTGAAACAAAGATTAACGTAATCGAAGGTCAGACACCTGTATATCCAAACGGCACACCTGCAAAGGACGGCTACAACTTCACAGGCTGGTCACCGGCAATCGTTCCTGCTGCAGGCGCTGCAACATATACAGCACAGTTTGAATTAATCCCTGTTGAACCAACAGAATCTGTTTTAGATATCACAGCAGTTGATCGTATCACAGGCGATATCTTCCCTGGTTCAACATTACCAACAGTTGTTGTAAATGTTAAGGGTAAAGAAGAAACAATTGAAGCTGCAAGACTCCACAGAGTTCATACAACATTTGACTATGAAGCAGGCGATAACCCACTCGATGAAATGGGTATGCTCTTCGTGCCAAAGGCAGTAGTTGATGAAGCTGAAATTGAAGCAACAGTTGACGCAATCGTTGCTGCTGACATCGCTAAGGATGCTAACTGTAGCAACCTCCCTGGTGAAATCACAGGTGGAACAACAAACGTAGTATTCAAGGCTGGTCTTGTTAATGTTCCTGAAGCTTATAAGGGAATTACAATTTATGCAATCCCATATTACACACTTTCCGGTGGTGCAAGACAGTACCACGGCGTTATCGAAACAACATTCTAATTTAGAATTTAGTTTTTATTGATAATAGATATTATAAAATATTGAAAAGGAAAGGTGAATAATATGAGAAAATATGAAAATCCAACAGCTGAATTCTTAATGTTCAATGTAGATGATATTATTACAATTAGTGATGCAGATTTAAGAGAAAGTTCAGTATTGAACTCACTTGAATTACACGCTGCTACAACATGGAATGAAAGCTGGAACGAAGCCGTTGGAATCGGCGAAATCTAAAAAATTAAAGCCCGACGTAATGTCGGGCTTTTTTATAAGTACAATTCTATAAGTAAAAACCTCCCGAAAGGGAGGTTTTATTTTAATATTCAATTTCCTCGCTGAGAGGTTTTTCTAAAAGTTCAGGATTTTCCAAAAGCTTTTTAAGAAGTCTGACTGTTTTTGAGAAATAATATCCGTCAGCAATTCTCTCGTCAACTGTAAGCCCAAGGTCAATGCTGTCTTTCATAGTGATGTTGCCCTCTTCGTCGAAGAACGGACGAACCTTCTTCTCACCTACAATAATAAAAATCGAGGTTGTGCCCCAGTTTGTGAGGTGATGGTAGCCCGACTTAAGCTTGATTGAACCAAGGTTGGTGAGAATAACAGAGGAATAGTAAGGGTCAGTGGCTATAAATGACTGCGGAACTTTACCGTGACGGTCAAGCATACAAACAAAGTTTATAATGGCCTTAGAGAACCAGCGTGGAAGCTTGTTGAAAAAGTCCATAACCCCTGTAGTGCTGTCCTTTTTGCCGGGAGTTCTGACGCGGGTAACCTGCCTGTAAATCTCGTCGTGGATGGAATCAATGTTGTCGTCTTCCTTTGCGTAAATAAATGCCATACCCTCTTCGCTCTTGTCGTTAAATTCCTTTTTGATAATAAAAGAGGCAGAAACCTTGTTTCGCTGGTAGGTGTTTTTGTTCGCAATGAAACGGTTAAGTTTCGGTCGCAGGTAGATACATTTTAAAATTGCAGTAACAATAATCTGAAAAAGCTTGTAACTGTAGTCAGGGTTATCTGCATTTTTCTTTTCTAAATATTCGTTGATTTTTGTGAGGTCAATGCGTTCTGAAATAAATGCCTCGTTGTCAGCACGATTCGGATAAATCACAGGCATAATAAAATGCATTGAATCAAGATTGCGGATAAGCTTTCCGTCTTTTCTGTCCCCAATTTTTCTTTTTTCAGCCATAAAAATTCCCCTTTTTTAGTCTATAATAAAATTCTAACATTATTGCCCCGTAATGTCAAACATAAAAAGTTGTTGAATAAAAAATATCTTTGTAGTATAATTGACATATAAAGAGTTTAGTTTTACTTTGGAGAGATTTATTATGAAAGTTGTTGTCGCAATTGATTCTTTTAAGGGAAGCCTTACATCATTACAGGCAGGTAATGCTATATGTGAAGGCATAAAGAAGGCATATTCTGATGCTGAGACTATGGTAAGACCTATTGCTGATGGAGGAGAAGGAACGGTGGATACACTGGTTGCAGGACTCCGGGGCGAAAGAAAGACTGCCTCTGTAACAGGCCCTTTAGGAGAAAAGATACAGGCTCAATACGGCATTGTTAATGGTGATACAGCAGTTATAGAAATGTCAGCAGCTGCAGGGATTACTCTTGTCCCTGCAGACAAAAGAAACCCTTTGATTACAACCACATACGGCGTAGGGGAGCTTATTATTGATGCAATAAACAAGGGCTGCCGAAATTTTATAATAGGTATAGGCGGAAGTTCGACCATTGATGGTGGCATAGGAATGTTACAGGCTTTGGGCTATGATATGCTGGACGAAAGTGGCGAGCAGGTTCCCTTTGGTGCAAAGGGCCTTGAAAAATTATCTTCGATTTCCGGCCATAGAGCTTTGCCGGAGCTTAAGGATTGCACTTTTAGTATTGCCTGCGATGTTGTAAATCCTTTGTGCGGAGAGAATGGTTGCAGTAGGGTTTACGGGCCTCAAAAAGGTGCAGATGCGGAAATGATTGAGATAATGGATAAATGGCTATTAAATTATTCGGAATTGGCAAAATCCATAAATGATAAAGCAGACAGGGACTTTCCGGGTTCAGGTGCAGCGGGAGGATTAGGCTTTGCCTTTATGACGTTTTTGAATGGAACTTTAAGGGAAGGTATTGAGCTGATACTCAGCGAAACAAAGCTTGAAGAATATATTAAGAACGCAGATATTGTAGTTACCGGCGAGGGAAGATTGGATTCTCAGACTGTAATGGGCAAAGCACCCATAGGAGTTGCTCGAATTGCAAAAAAATACAATTTGCCTGTAATAGCCTTCTCGGGTTGTGTGACGGAGGATGCGGGGGTATGCAATTCCCATGGTATAGATTGCTTTTTCCCTATATTAAGAGAGGTTTGTGCCCTGGGAGATGCAATGGATAGCCAAAAAGCATATAAAAATATGATTTTAGCGGTAGAGCAGGTGTTCAGATTGATTTCTGTGTGTGGCATCTGAAAAGCGGAGCCGAAATTGGACAAAAGGACAGCTTCCCCTTAAGGAGAAGCCTCGGGACAAAAGCATAAGGAGAAATTTTTGTGATGGATTTATATTCAAAAGTAAGTTATGTAAGAAATAATCATATAGGAAATTATAACTGGCTTGGTAACCTCAGGTGGTATGTGCGAGAAAGCGAAAATTTTGGTGAATACAGCTTTGAAACAATTGCAACTTATGAATTCCATACCCATCAGGAATGTGAAGCAAGAAAAATGACATTAAAGCTTTTTAATGTGAAATTTGACGTAAGTGGCTCAGAAATCGAATATGGCGCAGACTATATTAAAACAAAAACCTTTAATATTGTGATGCCTTTTTATGAGTATGGCTGTATCCTAAACGGTAAAGCTACAGTAAAAGCAGAGGCAGAACTGACACAGGATTGCCTTATGATTTTTAATGAGGGCTGTTATGTGTGCATAAAATCCGACAGCATTAAGGAAACAGAAGATGGTTTTGTTGTGGAGGGAAAAACAGTTGCAGCCTTTAATATTTCAAAGGAGAAGGCAATTTCCGACTGCAAAAGAATTTTTGAAGACAGTAAGCAAATAATTGAGAAAAACAGAAAATTCTGGAATGAATATTTTAATTCCTGCCCGACAGTACAGGTGGATGAAGACTTTGATTATTTCAATGAATTTTCAGGAAACAGCTACCATTTCAAAAAGGAAGACATACATATTCGTCAGCTCTGGCATTGGTGGTGCGTCCTTATGAATGTGAATGAAGTAGAGTTTAACAAAAATCCGCTTTATATGGCACCGGATAAAATTGAGTGGAAGGGCTCATGGAGTAATGACGCCCTGCAGAGTATGGCGGCACTATCCCTCACAAATCAAAGTGATATTGCAAAAAGACTGATTGTAAGCTATATGAAAAGCTCGATAAATTCTGACGGCGTATTTTCATGGTACACCCATAGTGACGGCACAGGCTGTTATGGTACAGTTGGAGATGTAGGAAGATTTTCACACGGTGCACCATATTGGTTACATACAGTTATGTATTACATAAAAAATACAGGTGATAAAAACATTTTAGAAGAAGATGCAGGCGGAATGACAGTATATGAAAAGCTGAAAAAGTTTGCAAAGACTCTGATTGATGTTCGTATGAATAAAGAATACAATATGATTGAGTGGGCAAACCTCTGGGAAACAGGCTGGGATGATAAGGGAGGCTGTTTCTTTGATGATGGCTCTTTAGATGACTGGATGGCAGTTGTTTCAAAGGGCACTGATGAAGAGATAAAGGAATGGTACAAGAATAAGCAAAGACCTGTTCTCCCGATAGTTGAACAGATTATAACTCTCTGGTCGTTAAATGCAGGTAAAGACCTGGGTAAAATTAAAGAAGATAATGAATTCAGTGAATTCTGCGGAAAATACTATGACCTTATTAAAGACAGCATCTACAATAATTGCTGGAGTGATGAAGATAATTTCTATCACGATATTGATGTTAAAAATAAGATACAGTCAAAGGTTAAAAACGCAGACATATTCTATTGGCTGTATTTTGAAGAAAATCAGGACCGCAGAGAGAAAATATTCGAGCATATTCTGTCAAAGGACGAGTTTAACTGTTGCCAGCTTCCAATGCTGAGTAAGGACAGTAAAGGCTTTAATGAACACGGCTATTGGAGTGGCGGTCACTGGTCAAGAGAAATGTCCATGGTAGGTATGGGCCTTTGCGAAAGCGGATTTTATGAAAAGGCCCGTGAAATTATCATAAGAGCTATTATGGTAGCAGAGGGAAATATCATAACAGAGGTTATAAATCCTCTCACAGGAAAGCAAAGCACAGGCATTACAAAAATGGCTTGCTCAATAATGAATGTATTAGGCTTTTTACATATTGAAAATAAAGTTAGGTGGTAAATCAAATGTATTTTGGAGAAAGAAAAGTCGGCTCAAGATTTTATGAGTTTATCTTCAGGGGCTACAGATGTTTGCTCGTTGAGAATGACTGCATAAGAACAGTATTTTTACTTGACAAGGGTGCAGATATCATATCCTTTGTTGATAAAAAAACAGATACAGAGTTCGTTTGGACAAATCCAATGGGGATTTCCTGTCTTGATAAAATAAGGAATTCGAAGATGGATGATGAATGTTTTTCGGATAACTATGTAGGCGGTTGGTTTGAAATTCTGCCAAATGTAGGTGCAGATTGTGAAGTGCTGGGAAAACGCTTCTTCAGACACGCAGAGGTTGCCTATATGCCATGGGATTATACTGTTGTAAAGGACAGCGAAGAAGAAATTGAGCTTCTTTTTATAACAAGGCTGTCTAAATTTCCTTTAGAGGTAAGAAAGACTCTTAAGTTAAAAAGAGATGATAAGGCTCTGAATTTCAGGGAAGAAATCATAAATCTTTCAAAGGAAACAATTCCCTTTAACTGGGGTTTCCATCCAAATATCGGAAAGCCGTTTTTAGACGAAAACTGCATTATAGAACTTGAGGGCAACAGCTTTGAAATGCCTGAATGCGGAAGTAATAAGGGAATGCTAGAGATTTTTAATGATATAAAAAATCCTTATGCCTGCATTTACAATAAAAATAATGGAACAGGTCTTGAAATAAAATGGGACAGCGAAAAGATAAATAACTGCTGGCTCTGGATAAGTGCCGGCTTTGACCAGGGTCACCACCATCATAACGGAACTTATGTCTGCTGTATTTTGCCAACATCTGCAAGGGATGATAACGGCTTGGCTGAAGCTGAAAAAAATAACAGCTGCCTGTTTATCAGCGGAGAAAAAGCATGCGAAATTAAATACAGCATAGGCGTTATGAATAAGGCTGTATAAAACTTAAAGAAACTGAACCGAAAAGGTGATAATATGAAACTGAAAGCAGAACTTTTAGACGAAACAGGGTTCCAGCGAATGCTGGGAAGAATGGCACATCAGATAATTGAAAAAACCGTAGAAGACAAAGAGGTAATTCTTGTTGGAATACGGAGCAGGGGTGTGCCTATGGCACAGCGCCTGTCGGCAAAAATCGAGGAATTTGAGGGAGTTAAGATTCCTGTTGAGGTTCTTGATATAACTTTGTATAGAGACGACCTTTCCACTATCGGTGACAGCCCTATCGTCACACAGAAAACAGATGCTTTTGATGTTACGGGAAAAACTGTGATTTTAGTTGATGATGTAATCTACACAGGCAGAACCACAAGGGCGGCAATGGACGCTGTAACAGCTATGGGAAGACCTGCGAAGATAATGCTGGCGGCGCTTGCTGACCGTGGCCACAGGGAACTTCCTATTTGTGCAAACTTTGTAGGAAAAAATTTCCCTACCTCCAGAAGCGAGGTTATCGAGGTGCATTTTAAGGAAATTGACGGAAAAGATAACATAGAGCTTTATGAGAAATAATATACTGTAACAGATTGGAGGCAAAGCTTATGAATATTTGTGTTTACGGAGCATCAAGCAACGAAATTGATAAGAGATTTTTAGAGGCTACAGAGATTTTAGGTGAGGAAATAGGAAAAAGAGGCCATAACCTTGTATTCGGCGGAGGTGCCAGCGGAGTAATGGGTGCTGCTGCAAGGGGTACAAAAAGAGAAAATGGCGGAATTTACGGAATTTCCCCTCATTTTTTTAATGTTGACGGAGTCCTTTATCAGGAATGCACAGAGCTTATTTATACAGAAACAATGCGGGAAAGAAAGAAAATTTTATCTGATATGTCTGACGGCTTTGTAATTGCTCCCGGTGGAGTTGGAACTCTTGATGAATTCTTTGAGGTTCTTACTTTAAAACAGCTCCAGCGTCATAATAAGCCAATCGTAATTCTGAATACTCTTGGATTCTATGATGATATGGTAAATATGCTTAATAAAATGGCAGAAATGAAATTTATGAAAACAGCCACCACAAAGCTGTTTAAGGTTACAGACGATATAAGCGAAGCAATTTCATACATAGAAAATTATGATGAAGAACAAGTGGAAATAAAAAAGCTTAAAAATATATGAAAATGAATGAGTTAAGCCTTGCATTCACCTTCGCAGGCTGTTTTTTAGGGGCAGGCTACGTGTCAGGACAGGAGATTTTCCAGTTCTTCGGCGCCTTTGGAAAACAGGGCATTTTGGGTTTGTGCATAGCAATTTTAATTATGATTCTGTTCGGTGTTTTTCTTATCAGGCTGACAAAAGCAACAGGAATAAAGGAAATGGACAGAATTGTAGTAGGGGACAGATTCCCAAAACTTAATTTAATAGTAGGCTTTATCGAAACATTTTTTATGTTCGGTATTTTTGTTATAATGACCGCAGGTGCCTCGGCACTTCTTGACGAGCTGTTCGGAATTCCTCTTATTCTTGCCTCAGCAATTTTCTGCACGGCAATTCTCTGCCTGTCATTTTTTGGCACAGGTGGAATGATAACAGTTTTCTCCGCTTTTGTGCCAGTGCTTTCAGTGGCGCTTGTGGTAATGTGCGGAAAGGAACTGCTGTCGGGGAAGGAAGTGGTTTTTGTCCATACAAACGAAAACCCTCTCCTTGGAGGCTGGTTTGTATCGGCTTTAATTTTCACAGCCTATAATATTTTTTCTTCAATCGGCATAATAACTCCAATTGCGGAGAGGATTGAGGATAAAAAGGTGGTAAAAGGAGTAGCTTTAGGGGGAATTTTTCTCCTTGTAATTGCCCTTTCTGTATTGCTTTTAACTCTTATGAACAGCGGTGCAGAAAAAACAGAACTTCCTGTTTTAACTGTGGCAGAAAGCTACGGAAAAGGAATGAAGATAGCTTTTGCTCTGCTTCTTTTAGGTGCAATGCTGGGCACATCCTTGTCCTGCACAGTTGCAGTCACAAAATTTTTGACCCTTAAAAACGAAAAGCTCAGCGAAAAAATGTTAAACGGCGTAATGTGTTCTTTTGCATTGATTTTCAGCCTTATGGGCTTTGGAAATCTCATTTCGGTTGTGTATCCGATTTGCGGATACTTTGGCGCCGTAGCCATAATTTTAATCTTTATTCGATATATTAAAAAAAGGAAGTCATAACTTCCTTTTTTTGTTGTAAATTGTCAGAATTTGTGTTATGATTTCTCTGGAGGGATTTTATGAAACTTCTGAAAAATAATAAATTCAATATATTTTTATATATATCCGCAGTAGCCTTTCTGTGCTACTACGCCCTTGAAGTCAGCTGTTCAAACTACCTTTTTAACGGCTGGCTTTATACCCCTGTAAACATAATTTGTATGGGTGCAGTCATCTCTCTTATATATCTTTTTGTAAGACGCTGGTGGATAGCCTCGTCAGTAACCTCTGTAGCCACAGTTGTACTGTCATTTATAAATTATTACACAGTAAAATTTAAGGGACAGCCTGTATCAACTCAGGATATACATAACGCAGGAACAGCCTTAAATGTCCTTGACAGCTATAAATTTGAGATTGGAATTCCGATTTTAGTTGTAATGCTTTTAGGCTTTCTTTTATTGTTGTTAATTCTTAAAATGAGAAAAACAGAGAAAAAGAAAAAGCTTGTTCCCGAGCTTATTAAAACAGCGGTAATACCTGCTTTGGTGTTTCTTTTTGCTTTTGGAATGTTCTTTAGCGAAAACTCAGTAAAGCCAAAGCTGACAATTGTCTGGTCATGGAAAGAGGCCTATCAGAAATATGGTTTTATTCCTGAAACAATTGAAATAATGCAAAGCTCAATGAATCCTGTAACAGAGCCTGAGGGTTATAGCGACGAAAAGGTGAATAACCTTAAAATTGAGAGTGTAGAAACGGAAAATGAAACTCCCGATATAATTTTTATATTGAATGAAACCCTTTATGATGTAAATACAATAATGGATATAGAAACTGATATTGACTATATGCCGAATATCAGGAATATGCCTAACACAATCAAGGGTAACGTAATCGTCCCGGGGCTTGGCGGAGGCACAAACCGAAGTGAATTCGAGTTTTTAACAGGCAATTCAAATCAGCTAACACAGGGCATAACCCCTTTTAATTCCCTGAATTTTAATAATTCAAACACAGTTGTAAGCCACCTTGAAAAATTAGGCTATACAACCTGGTCAGCCCACCCTGCAGAGGGAATGAACTACTCAAGACAGAGGGCATATCCCGCTATGGGCTTTGACGAGGTGAGATTTACAGAGGACTTTGCAGAAAAAGATTTTTACGGAAAAAGACCTTATCTTACAGACAAACTGGCGTATAAAAAGATGCTTGAAGACTATGAAAAAATGGGAGACGCCCCAAGATTTATGTATCTTCTTACAATCCAGAACCACGGAAACTGGGACATACTTGAGGAGGAAGATTATCTTGTAAGAACAAAGACAGATTTGGGCGAAAATACAAATGATATGAACGAATTTCTGTCTTGTATGTACTTGTCGGATATGGCTTTTAAGGAGCTGACAGATAAGCTGTCTGAAACAGACCGAAAGGTAATTGTCTGTATGGCAGGAGACCATTGCCCATCATTCCTGTCGGATATGTTATCCAACGAAAACTCACAGGAAATGGCACTTAAAAAGAGGGCTACCCCATTTGTAATCTGGGCAAACTTCCCGATAGAAGAGGGAAATAAGGATATGATTAGCCTTAATTACCTGCTTCCTCTGACCCTTAAAACAGCTAATGTAAAACTGACACCGTATTATAGCTATATGCTTGATATGATGGAGGATGTACCAGTTACAACAGCCTTCAATGTTTATGTTGATAAAGAGGGCAACTCCCATAGTTATGGGGACAAAAATGAATACTTTGACCTTGTGAATAACTATTTGTACCTTGAGTATAACAACATAGGCTCAAAAGCAGAAAGGAAACAGGTTTTCTTTGAACCGACAGAATAATGATACTTGCAATTTTCATTTCAGCCTGCATTTTAATGGTGCTTTGCGTGCTGAAATTTCCAACAGTAAAAATTAAAAAGAAAGAGATTGATACATACTGGATTCCGCCCCTTGCCGGTGCAATTCTTGCCCTTATAATAAGCGGAGAAAACAGGGGAGAGATACTTTCAGGGCTTATTGCGGACACCTCTGTAAACCCTGTTAAGATTCTTGTTTTGTTTATTTCTATGACAGGCCTTTCGATTTTTCTTGACGAAACAGGCTTCTTTTCCTATGTGGCAGGAGAAACAGTAAAGCGTGCAAACTGTAGCCAGAAAAGGATTTTCTTTTATCTTTATATAACGGTATCAGTCCTGACAGTTTTCACCTCAAACGATATAATTATACTTACATTTACGCCGTTTATATGCTGTTTTGCGAAGCGTATGAGGATAAATCCAATGCCCTATCTTTTTGCAGAGTTTGCAGGGGCAAACACATGGAGTATTTTCCTGATTATCGGAAACCCTACGAATATTTATCTTGCATCTTTGGGTGGAATTGGATTTGCAGAGTATATAAAACTTATGTGGTTGCCAGCAGTTGTTGCAGGACTGACGGCTTTCGCTGTAACATTCCTTATGTTCAGGAAAGACCTCGAAAAGCCTATGTCCCCTAAAGAGTTTGAATTCAGCAGGATAAAGGATAAGGTGCTTTTGGGAACAGGACTTTTCTTTCTGTCCGTGTGTATAATTCTCCTTGCAGTTTCCTCATACATAAGCCTGGAAATGTGGATTATAACACTTGGAATAATGGCACTTGAGTTTATAACAGTCCTTATTTACTGTGCTTTTAAGAGACGAAGACCGAAAGAACTCGTAAGATGTTTAAAAAGAATGACATATCTTTTAATTCCCTTTGTTTTGTCAATGTTTATACTTGTAGAGGCGCTGTCTGGTAAGAATGTAACAGCGATTATGGGACAAGCCTTAAACAGTTTGGGACATAGCGGAATAGTATATGGTTTTGCATCGGCGCTTATGGCAAATTTTGTGAATAATATTCCTATGAGTGTTTTGTTTGAGTCTGTGATAAGCTCTTCGGGAGCAGGCAGAGAAGCCTTGCTGGGCGCAATTGTAGGCTCGAATATCGGTGCGCTGATTACACCTGTGGGAGCTCTGGCGGGAATAATGTGGTCAGGGATACTGAAGAGCTACGAGGTTAAGTTTTCTGTGACAGATTTTATTAAATATGGCGGAACAATAGCACTGTTTTCGTTGATTTTTTCTACAATAATTTTGTAAAATTTTCTTGAAAAAATATGGGAAAAATGCTATAATAACAGTACATAAGAGTAGTTTTTCAAGAAAAAGGCAGGGTGACCTGACGACAGACAAGGGGACGACAGAAATGTTTGAAATTGGAAATAAGGTTGCATATTCTCCAAACGGAGTATGCGAAATTGTGGAGATTTCAAAGGAAAAATTTGGCACAGAATACAGGGAATACTATGTTCTAAAACCCATATTTGATGAAAGGTCGAAATATTTTGTGCCTGTGGATAACGAAAAGTGCACAGCCAAAATGAGAAGGGTAGCGTCCGAAAAGGATGCGAAAAAAATTTTTGAGAATTTGTCAGCCATAAAAGGCGACTGGATAGATAACGAGGAAAAAAGAAAGAATTTCTTTAAGGAGAAAATTGCTGAAAATGACCTTGAAGAAATCGCAACTATGGTTAAAATAATTCATAAGAAAAAGATTGAACTTTTAGATGCAGGCCGATGCCTTCATAAAACAGACGAAATGGCGCTTAAAGATGCGGAGAGGTTGCTTTATGATGAACTTGCGTATCTACTAAAACTTGAAAGAAATAAAACTCTGGAGATAACCCTTGAAAAAATGAATATAAAATA
>JAGAIJ010000022.1 GCA_017626595.1 Clostridia bacterium
GACAAGGCAGAGGTTGTAAGACTTGCAAAGGAAACGGGGATTTCCCCTCACATTGCGATTATACTCTATAACAGAGGTATTCAGGACACAGAGTCCATAAAGAAATTCCTTGCCTGTGATTTAGGGGATTTGCATGACCCATATCTTTTAATGGATATGGATAAGGCTGTTGAGAGAATTAACCGTGCAAAGGAAAACGGCGAGAAAATTACAATCTACGGCGACTATGATGTTGACGGTATTACAAGTATTGCTATTTTATATAAACAGCTTCAGAGAATGGGTATTGAAGTGGGCTACTATGTGCCTGACAGAAATACTGAGGGCTACGGAGTAAACCGCGAGGCACTTGATAACATTAAGGCTGACGGTACAACTATACTTATCACAGTTGATACAGGTATTACTGCTGTTGAAGAAACAGTTTATGCCCGTTCTATCGGAATGGATATAATTATAACTGACCACCACGAATGTAAGGAAACTATTCCTGACGCCTATGCGGCAATTGACCCTAAGCGTAAGGAATGTAAGTACCCGTTCAAGCATTTAGCCGGTGTGGGCGTTACATTTAAGCTTATTCAGGCTTTAGAGCCTGAAACACCTGTTGCTGAGCTTATGGACAGATACGCAGACCTTCTCTGTCTTGGTACAGTTGCAGATATTTCTCCACTTGTGGACGAAAACAGAATTATGGTTAAGGTTGGTCTTGATAAGATTGCCAATACTGAAAATGTTGGACTTAAGGCGCTCTTAGATGTTGCAATTACAAACGGAAAGCCTGTTTCAACATCCACAATCGGCTATGTTATTGCACCAAGAATTAACGCAAGCGGACGCCTTGGCTGTGCTTCCCGAAGCGTTGATATGTTCTTAACTGATGATAAAAATAAGGCTGTGGAGCTTGCTGAAGAGCTTTGCCGTGAAAATATTATCCGTCAGCAGACTGAACAGCAGATGTTCAAGGAAGCTCTTGAATATCTTGAGGCTCACCCTGAAAGCAAGGATGATGATGTTATCGTAATTCCACACGAAAACTGGCATCACGGAATTGTTGGAATAGTTTCTTCAAAAATTACAGAAAAATTCTATAAGCCATCAATCCTTTTCGCAGTTGACGGAGAGGTTGCAAAGGGTTCAGGCCGTTCAATAAACGGTTATAATCTCTTTGAAGCTCTTGAATATTCATCCGACCTTTTGGATAAGTTCGGCGGACACGAACTTGCCGCAGGTCTTACTATGCAGACTGCAAATATTGAGGAATTCAGAAAGAAAATCAACAGCTATAAGGCTGAAACAGAGGCAGAGGAAGAAAAGGTGCCTACAATTAACATTGATGCCTTTATCAAGCCTGCATTTATAAGCATTGAAACTGTTGAGGATATAAACAGCTTAAACCCATACGGTGTTGATAATCCACCGCCTGTGTTTGCTGTGAGAAACATAAAAATTCATAAGATAAGCACTATGAGCGAGGGCAGACATTTAAGAATGACTCTCTTAAAGGACGGAAAATATTTCGATACTGTTGGTTTCGGTATGGGAGATTATTTCGAATATCTTAAAGAGGGAGATATGACTGATGTTGCCTTTGGAATGGATATAAATGACTATAAGGGCTTCAGAAATGTTCAGCTCATTTTAAAGGATATAAGAATGGCACAAAATCAGGAGTAGTGTTTTATGTACGAGGAAGAACTCAGTAAATTACTTGAAAAATTAAAACTGAATAATCCTAATGCAAACACAGACCTTGTGACAAAGGCATTCTGGTTCTGTGTTGAAAAACATAAGGGACAAAAACGTGTTTCGGGTGAGGACTATGCGACTCACCCGATTGCTGTTGCAAATATTTTAGCTGAAATGGAAATGGATAGCTATTCTGTTTGTGCTGCCCTTCTTCACGACGTTGTTGAAGATACTGAGGTCACACAGGAGGACATTGAGGCAGAATTCGGGGATATTGTAGCGCTCCTTGTTTACGGCGTTACAAAGCTTGGGAAAATTGAAAACCTTTCCAAAGAAGAAGCCCAGATGGAAAATTTACGCCGTATGTTCTTTGCTATGGCAGAGGATGTAAGGGTTATTCTTATTAAGCTTGCGGACAGACTTCATAATATGAGAACTATGAAGGCTATGCCTGAACCGAAACAGCGTGAAAAGGCACGTGAAACCCTGGAAATTTATGCTCCGCTTGCTCACCGTCTTGGTATTTCAAGAATTAAGAGTGAGCTTGAGGACTTGTCCTTAAAATTTATTGACCCAATCGGTTACTATGAAATTGTAGATAAGATTGCCCAGAAACAGGAAGAAAGAGAACAATATATTTTAGAAATAATTGAAATTCTTAAAAAGCGTCTTTCTTCTGCGGGAATTGAGTTCCATATTGCAGGCAGAGCAAAGCATTTTTACAGTATTTACCGTAAAATGTTTATGCAGAATAAAACTATTGACGAAATCTATGACCTTTTCGCAGTCCGTATTATTGTGGATTCTGTGGAGCATTGTTATGCTATATTAGGTCTTGTGCATGAGCTTTTTACTCCTGTGCCGGGCAGGTTCAAGGACTATATTGCTATGCCTAAGCCTAATATGTACCAGTCCCTCCATACCACGTTGATTGGACCTAAGGGTACACCTTTTGAAATACAAATCAGAACATGGGAAATGCACCATACAGCTGAAAACGGTATTGCTGCCCACTGGAAATATAAAGAGGGAGCAAAGGGTGCTGACGAAAACGACGAGAAGCTAGAATGGATTAAAAATCTTCTTGATATTCAGAAAAATACAACCAACAACGAAGAGGTTATGAACGCCTTAAAGATTGATATGTTCTCAGATGAGGTGTTTGTATTTACTCCAAAAGGCAAGGTTGTATCACTTCCTGCGGGGGCTACACCTATTGACTTTGCATACGCAATTCATACTGCAATCGGTAATAAGATGCAGGGTGCAAAGGTTAACGGAAAGATTGTAACCTTAGATTATGAGCTCCAGAACGGAGATATTATTGAAATTCATACAGCGAATAACGGCAGACCGAATATGGACTGGGTTAAGATTGCAAAGACCTCACAGGCACGAAACAAGATTAACCAGTGGTTCAGAAAGGAAAACCGTGAGGAAAATCTTGAAAAAGGCAGAGAAATCCTTGAAAAAGAGCTTAAAAAAGCAAATATTCCTATGGAATATCTTGAGGACGATGCCTTTACAGAGCCAATTTTAAGAAAGTACGGCTTCAGGCAGATGGAGGATATGATTGCCACCATCGGCTACGGAAGTCCAAACGGCGGAAAGTTTATTACAAAGTTCAAGGAGCTTGCTGTTAAGCGCTACAATGACGAACACAAGGAAACTGAAGAATTTAATCCGATTATCGAGATTAAACAAACTGTTAAGCCTAACCAGAGCGGTATCTGTGTTGAGGGAATTGACAACTGTCTTATCAAGGTTTCAAGATGCTGTAATCCTGTTCCGGGAGACAGCATTGTAGGTTATATTACACGAGGCAGAGGCGTTGCCGTCCACAGAACAGACTGTATAAATATGCGAAATCTTGAGGCTGACGGCAACAGCAGATTTATAAGATGCTGGTGGGCAGGAGATGTGGCTGAAAAGGAAAGCTTCCGTACAGATATTTGTGTTACAGCCGAAGACAGAGCAGGTCTTCTTATGGATATTATGGGAGCTGTCAGCTCTATGAACCTGAAGTTCAGCAGTATCAACGCCCGTTCAGGCAAGAATAATGTTGCTATAATTGATATATCCTTTGATGTTTCAAGCACAAGCCAGCTTGATATTGTAATTAAGAAGATTGGTGCTGTAAGCGGAGTTATTTCAGTACAGAGGAGACGTTTATGATAATAGAAAAGCTTTCACTTGGAATAATGAAGAATAATTGTTATCTTGTATATAACGAAAAGACTAAAAACGCAGTGGTTATTGACCCCTGCGTTTTTCCTGACAGAATTTATAATGAAATTAAGATGCTCGGACTTAACGTTAAAATGGTTTGTTTAACTCACGGACATTATGACCATATGTTAGGTGCAGAGAAAATTCTTGAATACACAGGTGCACCCCTTGCCGTGCATCCTCTTGACGAGAAAAACCTTACCGACAAGGAATATAACCTGAACTATGAAAAGCATTACGGAAAGATTGACTTAAAGGCAGATATTCTCTTAAATGAGGGGGACGAGATTGATTTGGACGGAGAAAAGCTTAAGGTTTTACATACTCCGGGACATTCTCCGGGAAGTATCTGTTTTTATACAGAGGGCAGTTTGATTTCAGGGGATGTGCTTTTTAACCGTTCAGTTGGCAGAACTGATTTCATCGGCGGAAATACAGAGGAACTGATTAAATCTATTAAAGAAAAGCTTTACACTCTTCCTGAAAATACAGTTGTTTATCCCGGCCACGGTGAAAATACAACTATTCTTGAGGAACGAAAGGAAAATCCGTTTGTAAATGAATTATATTGATGAACCATGGGGGATTTTAACGGGGATACGCCCTGTTAAGCTTGCTGTTTATTTATTTAAAGATGGAAAAGACGAGGAATATGTAAGACAGTATTTCTTAAATGAATACAAGGCAAATTCTGAAAAAACTGAACTTGCTCTTGATATTGCAAAAAGGGAAATGGAACTTACAAAGGATATGTATAAGGACGGAATAAGTCTTTATATAGGTGTGCCTTTTTGCCCCTCCCGATGTCTGTATTGCTCATTCATAACAAGTGCAAATAAAAATGTCAAGGTTATGATGCCACAGTTTGTGGACTGCCTTAAAAAAGAGATTTCATATACCGCAAAGCTTGTGAAAGAGTTTGGGAAAAGGGTTGAAACTGTTTATGTAGGCGGTGGAACTCCAA
>JAGAIJ010000023.1 GCA_017626595.1 Clostridia bacterium
AACCAAGCATATTTGACCTTCCAGGCCAGAGTTTTTTAGCATAAATCTCGTGAATGTCCTGTTTATCAATAGCGTTCTGACAGCTTTCCAAATCTGTAACTGACGCATAGAAAGTATGATAGTTTTTGCCGAGTTCAGTAGGCATTCCCGCTCTTTCCATAACATCAGCATCACCTGTTGCATCAATCACCATCTTGCCTTTATAGAACTGTGTACCTGTCTTATTTTCAACAACAAGACCTACGCATTTTCCGCCCTCCATAACAGGCTGAGTTACAACTGTATCAAACAATATATCAACATTTTCATCTTTGAGCCACTTTGTAAGCTGAATAATGAAAATATTAACCGAATATCCTGTTTCAAGTCTTGTTGTGGCACTTTCGCCAGGACCCTTTAAGTCTTTCCATTCACTTGGAAGTGTATCATAGCTTTTCTTAATACGAAGCTCAAACATTTCTTTAGCCAGACCTTTCATAACAACAGTACCTCTGCCGTTACAAATTGGTTCAAAAAAGTTTACAAGTCCGATTGTACCAAGTCCACCAAGAGTAATTGTCTTTTCAATTAAAAGAACCTTTTTGCCCATTCTTGAAGCAGTAACAGCTGCCGCAACACCCGCAACACCACCACCTGCAACTAAAAGGTCGTATTCTCCAGTAACTTCGATTTCTTTTTCAATTCTAATCTTTTCCATAATGAAAACTCCTATTGTGCATAGATATAATATTACTTATAAAAATATAATAACATATTGAAACAGGATTTTCAATATAAAAACAAAAAAAAGAGGCGGAAATTTCCGCCTCTTTAATATTAGAACTTGTCTCTCTTTGTATAGTGTGTATGGAGAAGTTCGTGAGCCTTGTGTGAACCAGGTTCGCCGAAGAATTCCTTATAAAGTAATGTAATATCAGGATTTTCGTGGCTCTTTCTGATTGTAGCTCTTTCGTCTTCGCTATATAAAGCCTTAGCTCTTTCTGTCTTAATGTCAATCTTAGCTCTAACCTTTGATGGAACGATTGGCTGACCGCCACCGTTTACACAACCACCAGGACAAGCCATGATTTCAATGAAGTGATAATCAGCTTCACCTGCACGGATTGCATCTAAAAGCTTTCTTGCATTTCCAAGACCTGAAACAACAGCAATCTTAACGTCTGTACCAGCAATATTAAGAGTAGCTTCCTTAATACCTTCTGTACCTCTTACAGCGTGATATTCAACGTTGTCAAAGCTCTTTCCTTCAAGAACTTCTGATACTGTTCTGAGAGCAGCTTCCATAACACCGCCTGTGCAACCGAAGATTACACCTGCACCTGAAGCTTCTTCAAATGGAGCATCAAACTTTTCATCAGGAAGGTTAACAAAGTCAATACCGCTTTCCTTAATCATCTTTGCAAGTTCTCTTGTTGAGATAACTGCATCAATATCTCTGAGTCCTTCATTTTCCATTTCAGGACGAGCAGATTCAAACTTCTTAGCTACGCAAGGCATAACTGAAACGTTGAAAATCTTCTTTGGATCAAGACCGTTCTTTTCAGCATAGAAGCTCTTAACAACAGCACCAAACATCTGGTGTGGTGACTTACATGATGAAAGATTGTCAAGGAAATCAGGGAAGTTATGTTCACAGAACTTAACCCAACCTGGTGAACATGATGTGATAAGTGGGAGCTTACCACCGTTCTTTAATCTGTTGATGAATTCTGTACCTTCTTCTAAAATTGTAAGGTCAGCACCTGTATCTGTATCAAATACACGGTCAAAACCTACTCTGCGGAGAGCAGCAGCCATCTTACCTGTAACAGGTGTACCGATAGCCATACCAAATTCTTCGCCGAGAGCAGCTCTTACTGCAGGAGCAGTCTGAACAACTACAACTGTTTCAGGGTCATTGATTGCATCCCATACTTCCTTTGTGTTGTCCTTTTCAGTTAAAGCACCAACAGGACAAGAAACGATACACTGACCACAGTTTACACAAGCAACATTGTCAAGAGATTCTTCGAATGCACAACCGATAGTTGTAGCAAAACCTCTTTCCTGTGCATCGATAACTGAAACAGTCTGGATATCCTTACACGCGCTTACACAACGACGGCAAAGCACACACTTGTTGTTATCTCTAACGATTGATGGAGATGAATCCTGAATTTCATAAGGAATTCTTTCTCCGTCGAATGGAATTTCAGTTACGCCAAGTTCTTCTGAAAGGCTCTGAAGTTCACAATTCTTATTTCTAACACATGTTAAACATTTTCTGTCATGGTTAGAAAGTAAAAGTTCAAGAGTTGACTTTCTTGCAGCTCTAACCTTTGCTGTATTTGTAAATACTTCCATGCCTTCGTTAACTGGATATACACAAGCAGCAGCAAGTGCTCTTGCGCCCTTAACTTCAACCACACACATTCTACATGAACCTGTCTGGCTTACATCCTTAAGATAACAAAGTGTTGGAATATCTATATTAGCAAGACGAGCAGCTTCAAGTATTGTATAATCAGCAGGACAGCTGATTTCTTTTCCATTAATCTTAATGTTTACATTTTCCATGATATACTCGCTCCTCCCTTATTTCTTAATAATTGCATCAAATTTACAGTTAGACATACAAACTCCACACTTGATACACTTATCCTGGTCAATTGTAAATGGTGACTTAACTTCACCTGTGATTGCGCCAACAGGACACTTTCTTGCACAGAGGCTACAGCCCTTACACTTATCAGCAACAATCTCATACTTTAAGAGGTTCTTACATACGCCTGCAGGACATCTCTTTTCCTGAACGTGAGCAATGTATTCGTCTCTGAAGTACTTAAGTGTTGAAAGAACAGGGTTTGGAGCAGTCTGTCCAAGACCACAGAGAGCAGATTCTTTAATGCTGTAGCATAATTCTTCGAGCTTGTCTATGTCTTCCATTGTGCCCTTACCGTCTGTAATCTTTGTTAAGATTTCGAGAAGTCTCTTTGTACCTACTCGACATGGTGTACACTTACCGCAGGATTCATCAACTGTAAATTCAAGGAAGAACTTAGCAATATCAACCATACAGTTGTCTTCGTCCATTACGATAAGACCACCTGAACCCATCATTGAACCAATCTGAATAAGTGAATCGTAGTCGATTGGTGTATCAATGAGCGAAGCAGGGATACAACCGCCTGAAGGACCACCTGTCTGAGCAGCCTTAAACTTCTTGCCGTTAGGAATACCGCCACCGATTTCTTCAACAACTTCACGGAGTGTTGTACCCATAGGGATTTCAACAAGACCTGTGTTGTTAATCTTACCACCAAGAGCGAATACCTTTGTACCCTTACTCTTTTCTGTACCGAATGATGTGAACCAGTCAACACCATTTAATATAATCTGTGGGATATTTGCATAAGTTTCAACGTTGTTTAAAAGAGTTGGTTTGCCCCATAAGCCCTTAACAGCAGGGAATGGTGGACGTGGACGAGGTTCGCCTCTGTAACCTTCGATTGATGTGATAAGAGCAGTTTCTTCACCACAAACGAATGCACCGGCACCAAGTCTGATATCAAGGTCAAAGTTAAAGCCTGAACCAAAGATATCATTACCTAAAAGGCCGTATTCTCTTGCCTGCTGGATAGCAATCTTTAATCTGCCAACAGCAATTGGGTATTCAGCTCTTATGTAGATATAACCCTGGTTAGCACCAACAGCGTAACCAGCAATTGCCATAGCTTCAATAACAGCATGTGGGTCACCTTCGAGGATTGAACGGTCCATAAATGCACCTGGGTCACCTTCGTCGGCGTTACAAGCAACATACTTCTGATCGTTCTGTGAGTTATATGTGAACTGCCACTTCATACCTGTTGGGAAGCCGCCGCCACCACGGCCACGAAGACCTGATTCCTTGATGACATCGATAACTTCCTGAGGCTTCATTTCGGTAAGAACCTTACCAAGAGCCTGATAACCGTCAATTGCGATGTATTCGTCAATGTTTTCAGGATTGATAACACCACAGTTGCGGAGAGCAATTCTCATCTGCTTTTTGTAGAAGTCAACCTCATTAAGGCTCTTGATATTGTCTTCTTCAACTG
>JAGAIJ010000024.1 GCA_017626595.1 Clostridia bacterium
TCTAACATAATAAAGAGAAATTTACAAGAAGAAAAAGTAACTTTAACCTTAATGTAACATAAAATATATAAGGTGATGCTATGAAAAAATATAAGGGACTGACTTATCGGAAACCTCTGATAAATATAATGATATGGTTTCTTTTTGTAATGGGAGTCCTTGGTACAGTAGGCTGGGCGACAGTCCCCTTTATGCTTGAATACACAACCTCTCATGTTCAGGACCAGGTAACAGAAATAGTGAATGATTGTATTATTTCAGCCATGGGAGAGGAAGAATTTAAGGAAATAAAATATGAAAATGGAGTAAAATACATAGATGCAGATGTAAGAATGGAAAACCTGATGAAATCGAGGCTGACAATGGCACTTCAGGAACGCCTTGACGAAATTGACGAGGTGGATATACGGTTTCCAATAGGAAGTTATGTAGGTCTGCCTTTTTCTATCAGGATTCCCGTTAAAATAGTTTCAATAAGCTCCACAGAGGCGAGAATAAACAGAAAATTTGAAACAGCAGGAGTGAATCAGACAAGAGTAATTACGGATATAGAAATAGACTATTCCGTAAAAACAGCCATGCTTGGTATGTTTTGCGATATAGTCGTGGATACACAGATTCCCCTCTCTGACACAGTAATCGTAGGCGATACACCTACAACAAATGTAGAGCTTATAAAATAGATAAAAGGACTTGTTTTTTTCACAAAAATTATATATACTAAAGAGTGAAAGGTTGTGTAAAAATGACTGTAAGAGAAGAGATTGAAGCTTTAAGAAAAGAGCTTGAACGCTACAATTATGAATATTACGTTATGGATAATCCTACAGTGTCAGACTTCGAGTATGATGCAAAAATTACAAGACTTATAAAGCTTGAAGAGGAAAATCCTGAATTTGACGACCCTAATTCACCTACAAAGAGAGTAGGCGGACAGGTGCTGTCCCAGTTTGAAAAGGTTGAACACACAGTCCAGATGCAGAGCCTGGGGGATGTGTTTTCCGAAGAGGAGCTTTATGACTTTGATAAAAGGGTAAAGTCTGCCTTGAATGAAGAATATGAGTACGTAGTAGAAATGAAAATTGACGGCCTTTCAGTTTCCCTTGAATACGAAAAGGGAGTATTTAAGCGTGGCTCCACAAGAGGCGACGGCTTCATCGGAGAAAATATCACAGAAAACTTAAAAACAATAAAATCAATCCCCCTTAAAATAGATACAGACGCAGATTTTCTTGAAGTTCGCGGAGAGGTTTATATGCCAAAGGCGTCTTTTGAAAAGCTGAACGAAGACAGAGAAGTCTCAGGTGAACCGATTTTTGCCAACCCAAGAAACGCAGCCGCAGGCTCCCTCCGTCAGCTTGACAGTAAAATCACAGCAGGCAGAAAGCTTGATATATTTATTTTTAATATCCAACAATCCCAGGGCATAGAATATGAAACCCATAGCGAAGTCTTTGAAATTCTTGAAAAAATGGGCTTTAAAGTCAGCCCCTGGCGAAATAAATTCAGCTCAATCGAAGATGCCTACAAAGAAATTATGCGCATAGGCGAGGAGAGAGGAAATCTCCCTTTTGATATAGACGGTGCAGTTGTAAAAATAAACAGCTTAAGACAGCGCGAGCTTTTAGGTTCAACAACAAAAGTTCCACGTTGGGCAATCGCCTATAAATTTCCTGCAGAGCAAAAGGAAACAAAGGTTGAGGATATCGTTCTCCAGGTAGGACGAACAGGCGTAATCACGCCAAACGCAGTCTTTACCCCTGTCAGAATTGCAGGCTCAACAGTATCCCGTGCCACACTTCATAACGCAGATTATATTGACGAAAAGGATATCCGAATCGGCGACACAGTCATAATCCGAAAAGCAGGGGATATTATCCCTGAGGTAGTTGAAGTGAATAAGGACAAGCGTCAGGGCGAACTGAAGAAATTCACAATGCCTGAAAACTGTCCTGCCTGCGGAGAGAGGATTGTAAGAACAGAGGGAGAAGCAGCTCACAGATGTATAAACGGCGACTGCCCTGCCCAGATACTTCGTTCAATGGAGCACTTTGCCTCAAAGGATGCAATGGATATTGACGGCCTCGGCCCTGAAATTATAGAACAGCTTTCAAGCGAAGGCTTAATAAAGGATATAACAGACCTCTATGGCTTAAAGTATGAGGACTTGGTAAACCTTGAGAGATTTGCAGATAAATCTGCGAAAAATCTTCTTGATGCAATTGAAAAGTCAAAGGAAAAATCCCTTGACAGACTTATTTTCGGTTTGGGGATAAGACTTATCGGCTCAAAGGCAGCAAAAACCCTTGCAAAAAGATTTGGAACAATGGATGTCCTTATGAGTGCGGAAACAGAGGAAATGTGCTTGATTTCCGACTTTGGCGAGAAAATGGCAAGGAGCACAGCTGAATACTTTGCTAATGAGAAAAACCGTGAAAAGGTTGAAAAGCTTAAGAATTATGGACTTAATATGACCTATGAATCCACAGCGGTAAGCAATATCTTCGAGGGAAAAACCTTCGTGCTGACAGGTACATTGCCTACACTTAAGAGGGATGAGGCGAAGAAGATAATTGAGGATAACGGCGGAAAAGTGTCGGGTTCAGTTTCTAAAAAAACGGACTTCGTTGTAGCAGGAGAAGAGGCAGGAAGTAAGCTTACAAAAGCTAATGAACTTGGCATAAAAGTCATTGACGAAGCAGAATTTTTAGCTATGACTGAATTTGACAAATAGTCTTATATATGGTAAAATTTTAGGATACAAAGGAGCGAAATTATGGCTGACTTTTTTTCAGGCGGAATGACAGGAATATTAAGTCTTTTAATATCCGTTTTCTGCGTACTTTTATCAATTTCAATACATGAATTTGCTCATGGTTATATGGCATATAAGCTTGGGGACGATACAGCGAGAGTTATGGGGAGATTAAGTGTAAATCCACTTCATCACCTTGACCCTATCGGAGCGCTCTGCCTTTTGTTTTTCCATTTTGGATGGGCAAAACCTGTGCCTGTAAATCCGTCAAAGTTTACAAAGGTTAAGATTAAGACA
The DNA here is from genome assembly GCA_017626595.1 of Clostridia bacterium. Classification (GTDB taxonomy): domain Bacteria; phylum Bacillota; class Clostridia; order Monoglobales; family Monoglobaceae; genus RGIG8709. Next base: position 3,053 of record JAGAIJ010000024.1, read on the forward strand.
GGCATGGTGCTTACAGCTATCGCAGGCCCTCTTGCCAACTTTATTTTAGGCTTTATTGCCATGATTCTTTTAAGAGTAGTAATTCTTTATATGGCTGATTTTGCTGTGTCGGAGCTTCTTTTTATAATTTTATATACACTTGTAATTATGAATGTAGGTCTCGGACTTTTTAATCTTATTCCGATACCTCCACTTGACGGTTCAAAGGTGTTGAATGCACTTTTGCCTGCAAGGATATATTTTAAGATAATGCAGTACGAAAGATACGGTACACTTTTGCTTATTTTGTTTATCTGGTTCGGCTCGGGAAGATTTTTATCATCTCTTTCGGGATATGTGCTGGATTTTTATGATTTTGTACTGAATTTGATACCTTTTTTAAGATAAGAGAGAATTTATGGAAAAACTTTCATTCAGATTGGAGTCATACGAAGGTCCTCTTGACCTTTTGTTGACGCTGATTAAGAAAAATAAAGTTAATATTTATGATATTCCTATAAGTGATATTCTTGACCAGTACATAGAGGCAATGAATATGATGAAGGAAATGGATTTGGAAGTTTCAAGTGAGTTTCTTGTCCTTGCGGCAACTCTTCTTCAGATTAAGTCAAAGATGCTTGTGCCAAGTGAGGACGAAGACGGAGAGGAAATTGACCCAAGAGAAGAACTTGTAAACAGACTTCTTGAATATAAGAAGTTTAAAGAAACAGTGCCATTTTTCAAGGAAAATGAAAATAACGGCTCATATATGTTCTTTAAGATTCCTGATGTAATTGAAAGGCCACCTGCAAAACTTAATTATGCAGCGCTGACACCTGAAAACTTGCTGAGGGCTTATAGAGTTTCCTTTAACAGACTTGAGGCGAAACTTCCGCCTCCTGTGGAATCTTTTTCAGGAATTGTAGGGCACGAAAAGGTGTCTGTAAGGAAAAAGGTTACAAATATGTGGAAGAAGCTTATCAGAAAAGCAAAGATGCTTTTTTCGGAGCTTTTCAAGGGAGTTAAGTCAAGACCTGAGGCTGTTGCATCTTTTTTAGCGGTTCTCGAGCTTATCAAGACAAATAAGATAAGAGTTGAGGGAGAAAATGCTTCTGACCTTATGATTGAAAGAATTTCTGATGAAGAAAATCTTAATGTTGATATTATTGATGATTAAGGAGTTTTGTAATGGATTTGTACGAAACTAAAGCGGTTATAGAGGGACTTTTGTTTGCAGCGGGAGATTCCGTGGAGATAGACAGAATTGCCGATATAATTGAGATGGATAAAAAGACAACAAAAGAAATCATCTCAAAGATGATGGATGATTATAATATTGAAAAAAGGGGTATAAAAATAATACAGCTTGGTTCTTCTTATCAGATGTGCACCAAGCCTGAGTATTTTGATTATATCCAGCGTTTAGCCGAGCCAAAGAGGATGCAGAATCTTTCTAATGCGGCCATGGAGGTACTTTCTATTATTGCATATCGACAGCCTGTAACAAGAGCTATGATTGAAAGCATAAGAGGAGTATCCTGCGACGCGATTATAAATAGACTGATTGAAAGAAATCTTATTGAGGAAACAGGACGTCTTGATGTTCCGGGAAGACCGATGATTTTTGGTACAACAGAGGAATTTTTAAGAAGCTTTGGTGTTGCTGACCTTACAGAACTTCCTGATTACGATAAGATTGCAACCGAGCCACAGTATAAACAGCAGACAATGGAAGGCATATTAAATAACGAAGAAGAGGCTGAAGAAGCCGAATAGGAAAAAAGAAATGATTTATTTTCTTATAGTTCTTTTGGTTTTAATTTTAATATTGTTTCTTGTTTTGTATTTGAAAACAAAAATTATTCTCAGATATGAGGATAAAAAGTTTCAGATTTCCTTTAAGATTTTGTTTTTAAGGCTGAAATTTAACTTAAACCGCAACAAAGGGAAAGAAAGGGAAAAACAGCCGAAACAAAGAGCAAGTAATGAGGAAATTTCCAATGATAAGATAGGTAAAAAACTGTCGGATTTTAGGGAAAAATACGAGAAATACAAAGATTTTGTCGAATTTACTTTAAGTCATTTAAGGTATAAGATAGGCTTTGAGAAGTGGAAAATCCGCATAGAGCTTGGAACGGGGGACGCCGCCTCAACGGGAATAGCCCAGGGTATGATATGGGCAACGGCAGGTACTGTCCATGGCTTTTTAGCCCAATATTTCGACTTTAAAGAAACTAAAATCTACAAAAACCGACAGAAATATACAACAACTTTTCCTGAAATCGACATAATTCCCCATTATAACGAAAGATGCTTTGATATAGAGGCGGGAGGAATAATTTACACACGACTTGTGCATATTATTCCTGTAATTATAAGACTTTTAAAGATAGTAAAAAAGAAGAAAACTGTCGTATAATGTCATATTATGTTGACGAAAAAGAAAGAAAAAGCTATAATTTATATATAATTTGTCGAAAAAGATGAAAAATTGAAATACGATGTTTCGGGTTGTTGCGTAATAAATGAAGATTTAAGGATAGAATATATAAGAAAAACACGAAAACGGAGGATGAAAAAATGTCTGAAAATAAGCACCCAATTGACGGAATAATGTTTACAGCTATGCAGAGTATAAAGGAAATGATTGATGTAAATACAATCGTTGGAGACGCAGTCCAGACCCCTGACGGAACAGTTATAATCCCTATTTCAAAGGTGGGATTAGGCTTTGGAGTGGGCGGTTCTGAAATGATGGGAAAGTCAGGCACAGCAGGGGCTGACAAGCTTTTTGCAGGTGGTACAGGCGGTGGTGTTTCCATAAGCCCTGTGGCATTTTTAGTTGTTGGAAACGGAAAGATTAAGCTTCTTCCTGTTAACCCTGAATCTACATTCTATGATAGAATTTTAGACACAATTCCTACAGCTATTGACAAGATAAGCGACGGAATAAAGTCTATAAGAGGAAATAAATTCGCAAAGTCAAGAAACACTTATGATGAGGTTTTTGAGGAATATAAGGAAATGAAGGCAAGAGAAAATTCCGAAACTGATGAGCCTCCATATTTCACGGAAATGGCTGACTAACCGCGCCACTATGGGCTTTTTGACACATTTGAATAACCGGATATGAAGGCTTTTGGCCTTCATATTCTTTATAAAGAACTTTTAGCTTCCCTTAGGGGGAATAAAAACATGGTGATTGAAAATGAAAATTACAGATTTAATAAAGACAAACAGATATTCTTTATCCTTTGAGGTTTTTCCGCCAAAAACTGATGCAAACTACGATACAGTTATGGACGCCACGAAGGAGATTGCAAAGCTTTCCCCTGCGTTTATGAGTGTTACATACGGCGCCGGAGGAGGCACAAGTGAATACACCCTCCAGATTGCAAAAGAAATCAAGGAAAAGCACAATGTTTCTTCCATAGCCCACCTTACCTGTGTTTCTTCCACAAAGGAGACTGTACATAAGAGAATTCAGGAATTTTCAGAGGCGGGGATTGAGAATATTATGGCTCTGCGCGGGGACATTCCACAGGAGAAAGTGAGCGAGGACAGGTCAAAGTGGGACTATAACTATGCCACAGACCTGATACATGATATAAAGTCCATAAACCCTGAACTTTGTATAGGTGGAGCTTGTTATCCGGAAATTCACCCTGAAAGCTCAAATCAGGTTGAGGATATAAAGCA
>JAGAIJ010000025.1 GCA_017626595.1 Clostridia bacterium
CACCTGTCGGGTGGGACAACTGAGCTTCTTAAAGTGGGACAGGATTTAAGCTGTGAAATCATTGGCGGGACACTTGATATACCTGCGGGACAGTTTATAGACAGAATTGGCGTGCTTATGGGATTTGATTTTCCTGCAGGGAAGTTTGTTGACGAAATGGCGTTAAGTTTTGATGGTGATGCGAAAGTCAGTACATCTGTTAAAGATACCTATATAAACTTTTCGGGCGAGGAAACCCGTTTCAGACGGGAAATTGAGGCTGGAGAAGACAAGAGTTTTGTTGCATACAAGACTATGAAATGTATTTCCGAATCAATTAAAAAGTCAATTTTAAATGCAAGAGAAACTTATAAAATTAACGATATTATAATGGTGGGCGGGGTATCGTCCAGCAAATTTTTAAGAAATTATCTGTTGGATACTAAAGATATCTATTTTGCTGAGGCACAGTTTTCAACTGATAATGCAGTGGGAACTTGTCTCCTTGGCACTCTGGAGGACTAAATGGAAGAAAGAATTATCCTTTCTGTAACTCAGGTAAATCTTTACATCAAAGAAAAACTTGAAAATGACGTTTTTATGTCAAATGTTACTGTTAAGGGAGAAATTTCAAACATAAAAATTCATAGTTCAGGACACATTTATATGTCCTTAAAAGATGAAAAAGGCGTTATTCGCGCTGTTATGTTCAGAGGTAATGCGTCAAAACTTACCTTTAAGCCTGACAACGGTATGAAGGTTGTTGCAAGCGGACGAATTTCTGTTTATGAGCGTGACGGAAATTATCAGCTCTACATTGATTCTATGAAGCAAGAGGGAATCGGAGATTTGCATATAGCCTTTGAAAAGCTTAAAATACAGCTTTCAGAAGAAGGTTTATTTGATCCAAAATATAAAAAGCCACTTCCGAAGTATCCTAAGAAGGTGGGAGTTGTGACTGCTCCGACAGGGGCTGCAATCCGCGATATTATAAATGTTTTAACAAGACGTTTTTCATATTCAGACGTTTTATTATACCCTGTCTTAGTCCAGGGAGAAAATTCGGCAGAATCTATTGTATCCGCAATAGAATGGTTTAACGAGAAAAGGGCTGCTGATGTTCTTATAATAGGACGAGGAGGAGGTTCAATCGAAGACCTCTGGTCCTTTAACGAGGAGATTGTTGCACGGGCAATATTCAAATCGGAAATCCCTATTGTTTCAGCTGTTGGACACGAGATTGATTTTACAATTTCGGATTTTGTCTCAGATCTTCGTGCACCGACACCTTCGGCTGCTGCTGAGCTTGTTGTGCCTGATGAAAGAGAGCTTATTTCTAAATTCGATAATGTTTTAAAAAGAATTAAGCTTTGTTCATCAAAAATACTTGACAACAAAAGGCTAAATCTTAAATTCTACGCTGAAAAGAATGTGTTGACTAACCCTGAATCAATGATAAATAATCAGAAAATTTATCTTGATTCCTTATATAAATCCTTTGAAAATTCAATTTCTAAAATTGCAGAGGCGAAGAAGAAGGAACTTTCTGTTTTAGTTTCTAAACTCGACGGTCTCAGTCCTCTTGGAACACTTTCACGAGGATTTTCTGTTACAAAGGATGAAAAGGGAAATGTCCTGCGTTCAGTTAAACAGGTTAAAAAAGGTGATTTACTTAAGGTAACCTTAACTGACGGAGAAATTAATACGAGAGTTGAGGAATAAATATGGCTGGAAAAGAAAATTTTGAATCAAACTTAAAAGAACTTGAAGAAGTTGTTAAGGCTCTTGAAAGCGGAGAAGTATCTCTTGACGAAATGCTTTCACTTTTTGAAAAAGGAATTAAGCTTACTAAAAGCTGTACAACTCTTTTAGAAAATGCTGAACAGAAAATAAATGTTCTTGTTAAAAATAATGAAGGTGGGCTTTCTGAACAGCCTTTTGCACCTTTGGGAGAATAATTATGGATTTTATAAAACAATTTTCTGATTATACTGAAAAGATAGAAGAATATTTAGACGATGTTGTTCCTTTAGCGGACAACTATCAGTCTGAAATTTATGAGGCCATGAGATACAGCCTTTTATCAGGCGGAAAACGAATTCGTCCTGTGCTTTGTATGGCTGTGTGCGATATGCTTGGAGGGAGTCTGAGTGAGCCAACTGTTATCGGCTCTGCAATAGAATGTATTCATACATATTCCCTCATTCATGACGATTTACCTTGTATGGATAATGACGATTTCCGTCGTGGAAAGCCTACGAATCACAAGGTTTATGGTGAAACTACGGCACTGCTTGCAGGGGACGGACTTTTAAATAAGGCCTTTGAGATTATAGGAAATGCTGATGTGCCTGATGATAAAAAGATACTTTGTCTTATGAATATTTCAACAGCTTCAGGTGTTGACGGTATGATTGGCGGACAGGTAATCGACCTTAAAAATGAAAAAAATGCAGATGTTTCAGTTGAGGAACTTAAAACTATGCATTCACTTAAAACAGGTGCTCTGATTGATACGGCGGCGTACTGTGGGGCTGTTTTAGGTGGAGCGACTGAGACTGAAATAACGGCTATAAAAGAGTTTTCATCAGCTTTAGGTCTTGCTTTTCAGGTTAAAGACGACATTTTAGACTACACTGGAAATGAGGAGTTACTTGGCAAACCTGTTGGTTCTGACGCTGAAAACGAAAAAGTTACTTTTGTGACACTCTTTGGAATTGAAAAATCCGAAGAAATATTAAATGAACTTACAGAAAAAGCTAAATCGGCTCTTGATATATTCGGAGATAAAGCTGAATTCTTACTTGAATTTGCAGATTTTCTCCTTGAAAGAAGTTACTAAAGAAAGGACATGATATAAATGATTATTACACTTAAAGGCGGAGATAAGAAAGAGTTCGCAAATGGAACAACACTCCTAGATATTGCTAAATCTATCAGCGAAGGACTTGCAAGAAATGTGCTTGTTGCTGAAGTTGACGGAGAAGTTAAAGATTTAGGTTTTGCACCTGAAAAGGACTGTGAAGTGAACTTTTTAACATGGGATTCAGAAGATGGTAAAAAGGCTTACAGACACACAACTTCACACGTTTTAGCTCAGGCTATCAAGAGACTTTATCCAAACGCTAAGCTTGCGATCGGACCAGCTATTGATGACGGTTTTTACTATGATTTCGATTTCGAAACACCTGTTACTATTGCTGATTTTGACAAAATTGAAGAAGAAATCAAGAAGATTATAAAGGAGGACCTTCCTGTAGAACGCTTTGAGCTTCCTAAAAATGAGGCTCTAGAGCTTATGAAGGACGAGCCTTATAAAGTTGAACTTATTAACGATTTACCTGAGGGAGAAATCATTTCTTTCTACAAGCAGGGTGATTTTACTGACCTTTGTGCAGGCCCACATCTTTTATCAACAGGAAAGATTAAGGCTGTTAAGCTCCAGAGTGCAACAGGTGCATACTGGAGAGGTGATGAGCACAATAAGATGCTCACAAGAATTTACGGAACATCTTTCCCTAAAAAGTCAGAGCTTGACGCTTACCTTGAAATGCTTGAAGAGGCAAGAAAACGTGACCATAACAAAATCGGCCGTGAGCTTGGTTACTTTACAACTGTTGAATCTGTTGGACAGGGTCTCCCTATTTTACTTCCAAAGGGTGCAAAGGTTATCCAGACTCTTCAGAGATACGTTGAAGACTTTGAAGCAAGCAGAGGCTGGCTCTTAACTAAGACTCCTTATGTTGCTAAAAGCGATATTTACAAGATTTCAGGACATTGGGACCACTATCTTGACTCAATGTTTGTACTTGGCGATGAGGCAAAGGACAAGGAAGTTTTCGCCCTCCGTCCTATGACTTGTCCATTCCAGTATCAGGCATATCTCTCTGAAATGAGAAGTTACAGAGATTTACCACTTCGTTATAACGAAACATCTACACTTTTCAGAAAAGAAGCATCAGGTGAAATGCACGGTCTTATCAGACTTCGTCAGTTCACAATCTCTGAGGGACACTTAATGTGCCGTCCTGACCAGCTTGAAGAAGAATTTAAGAGCTGTCTTGAGGTTGCAATCCATATGCTTAAGGCTGTTGGACTTTACGAGGATGTTTCATACAGATTCTCACAGTGGGACCCTAAAGATACTGAAAAATATATCGGCAGTGCTGAAGATTGGGATGAGGCACAGGGCTCTATGCAGAGAATTCTTGATAATCTCGGTATTGATTATAAAATCGGCGTAGGTGAAGCTGCTTTCTACGGTCCAAAGCTTGATATTCAGATTAAGAATGTATTTGGAAAAGAAGATACACTTATTACAATTCAGATTGACCAGTTCTTAGCTGAAAAGTTTGGAATGGAATATGTTGACGCTGACGGAACAAAGAAAAATCCATATATCATTCACAGAACTTCAATTGGATGCTATGAAAGAACTCTTGCTTTAATTCTTGAAAAGTATGCAGGTGCGCTCCCTACTTGGATTGCTCCAACTCAGGTTAAGGTTATTCCTGTTTCAGATAATTATCTGGCTTATGCAAAGGCTGTTAACGATATATTTGCAGCAGCAGGAATCAGAACTGAAATTGATACAAGGGCTGAAAAGGTTGGTTATAAAATCAGAGGTGCACAGCTTGAAAAGGTGCCTTACATGGTTATTGTGGGCGAAAAGGAACAGGAAGAAAGAACTGTTTCTGTTCGTTCAAGACGCGACGGTGAAAAGGGTGCTATGAAGGTTGAAGAATTTATTGGAATTATCCATGATGAGGTTGTAAATAAAACATTATAATTTTATGCCCTCTACGGAGGGCATTTTACTTAGGATATGAAATACAAAAATATTATTAAGGGTATATTTATAGAGAGACCAAACCGTTTTATTGCTAATGTTTTAATTAACGGTAAAATAGAGGTTTGTCATGTTAAAAATACAGGAAGATGCAGAGAAATTTTAACCGAAGGAGCCACTGTGCTTCTTGAAAAATCTGATAATCCTGAAAGAAAAACAAAATACGATCTTGTGGCTGCATATAAAGATAATAAGCTTATTAACATTGACAGTCAGGCTCCTAATAAGGTTTTTGGGGAGTGGCTTTCAACGGAGAAATTCTTTAAGAGTGTAACATTTATTAAGCCTGAAGCAAAATATAACAATTCTATATTTGATTTTTATTTTGAAAATGATAGTAAAAAATGTTTTGCTGAAATTAAAGGTGTTACTCTTGAAAATGATGGGGTTTTATCTTTTCCTGATGCACCAACAGAGCGTGGCGTAAAGCACGTTTTTGAGCTTTGTGACGCTAATAAAGAGGGATATGATACATACATATTTTTTGTTGTGCAGATGAATGAGGTTAAATATTTTACTCCTAATGTTAAAACACACAAGGAGTTTGCAG
>JAGAIJ010000026.1 GCA_017626595.1 Clostridia bacterium
AAGAGGTTCAAAATCCTCATTTATAATTGTGACAGTTCTGTCCGAAAGCTGAATTTCAATTTCCTCGTTGCTTGACAAAAACATATAATCAAGATAATCGACAACTTCTCTTCCGTTAATTTTCTCAATAATGTCACCAGATTTAATTTTATGTTTATAGGCAAGACTGCCTTTTTCTACACTATGTATAACTGCAGACATATAAAACTCCTTATATAGTTACTTGAAATCATTCCTATCCACAATATATATTATATACATAAAATTTTTCAAAGTAAATAAGAAATTTTATAAAAATTGAAAAATTTGGTGAAAAAGTTAAAAATATAATATTATTCTTGACTTTAGTGGCAACTTTTATTATAATAGAACCATACTATAATTTTGCCAAATAAGGCATTGATTTGGAGGAAAATACAATGAAAAAGATTATTGCATTACTTTTATGTGTAGTAATGGCTACAGTTGTTTTTGCAGCTTGCGGAAATAACAACGCTGATAACGGCGCAAAGACATGGCTTATCGCTACAGACAAGGGTTTCAGCCCATTTGAATTTGAAGATGAAAACGGTAACATTGTTGGTATTGATATGGATGTACTTAAGGCTATTGCTGAAGACCAGGGCTTTGAATACGAAATTCAGTATGTAGGTTGGGACGCTGCTATTGCTGCTTGTCAGGCTGGTCAGGCTGATGGTATGATTGCAGGTGCTACAATCACAGAAGAAAGAAAGAATAATGGCTGGATTTTCTCTGACGGTTACTATGATGCAACTCAGGGCTTAGCTGTGGCTTCAGATTCTGCAATCACAGGTTTTGCTGATTTAAAGGGCAAGAAGATTGCTGTTAAGAACGGTACAATCAGCAATGAATACGCTGAAAGCATTAAGGATGAATACGGCTTTGAAGTTGTAACATTCTCTACATCACCTGATATGTATCTTGCTGTTACAGGCGGTCAGGTTGACGGTTGTCTTGATGATACACCAATTCTCAAGTACAACATTAAGATTGGCGAACTTGATATGAAGTTTGTTGAGGGAACAGAAAATGAACCTGCACAGTACGGTGCTGCTATCTTTGATGCAGGCAACCAGGAATTCATTGATATGTTCAATGAAGGTCTTAAGAATATTAAGGCAAACGGTAAATACGACGAAATTCTTGCTAAGTACTTAGGCTAATTTCGAAAACAACAACGATACTTTTAAAGGCATCGGTTCACCGGTGCCTTTAAGAATGTAAACAAGAAAAATACACAGAAAGGCTTTGGTTAGAATATGAGCCAGATTATTGATACATACGGTTTAATATTGGTTAAAGCAATGGGGCAGACTCTTCTTCTTGCTCTTCTTGGCCTTTTTTTCGGTTGTCTGCTTGGCATAGTTTTCGGACTTGCAAGTGTATTTAACAGTAAAATAAGTAAAGCAATTTCTGCAATCTATGTAAACCTTATCCGAGGCGTACCTATGATTGTACTTGCTTTCTTCGTTTTCTACGGAATTCCGTATGGTTTAAGAACAATTCTTGGTGTAAAATATACATTCACAGCTCTTCAGGCAGGTACAATCTGTCTTGCACTTAACTGTGGTGCGTATATGGCTGAAATCATCAGAGCGGGTATTCAATCTATTGACCCGGGACAGATGGAAGCTGCACGAAGCCTCGGACTTACATACTGGCGCTCAATGTTCAGGGTTGTACTTCCACAGGCTATAAAAAATATGATTCCAAGTATTGTAAACCAGTTTATTATTACGCTTAAGGATACTTCTATTCTTTCTGTAATCGGTTTTCCGGAACTTGTTAATAAGGCACAGAATGTTATTTCCAAAACTTTCAAATCCTTTGAAATCTGGGCTATTGTTGGTTTAATGTATCTTGTAGTTATCCTGATACTCCAGCAGGTTGCAAAGGCTCTTGAAAGGAGGCTAAACCGTGGTAAATAAGAATAACGTTAAGATTCATGTTGAAAACTTAAAGAAAAGCTTTGGGAAGCTTGACGTACTTATGGATATTTCAAATGATATCTATGAGGGTGAAGTTGTTGTAATTATCGGGCCATCAGGCTCAGGTAAATCTACATTTTTAAGATGTATGAACAGACTTGAGGATATAACAGACGGAAAGATAATTATTGACGGTTATGATATTTCAAGCAAGAAAATCAATATAAATAAGGTCCGTGAAAACGTTGGTATGGTTTTCCAGCATTTCAATCTTTTCAATAACTTAAATGTACTCGAAAATCTTATGCTTGCACCTGTTGACCTTAAGAAAAAGACAAAACAGGAAGCAAAAGAAAGTGCAATCAGGATGCTTGAAAAGGTTGGCGTTGAGGATAAGGTTGATTATTATCCATCACAGCTTTCAGGCGGTCAGAAACAGAGAGTTGCAATCGCAAGAGCACTTTGTATGGAACCTGATATAATGCTTTTTGACGAACCTACTTCTGCTCTTGACCCTGAAATGGTCGCCGAAGTTTTACAGGTTATGAAACAGCTTGCAGCCGACGGAATGACAATGGTTATTGTAACTCACGAAATCGGTTTTGCAAGAGAAGTTGCAGACAGAGTTATCTTTATGGACGGCGGATATATTGTTGAAGAGGGTACACCTCTTGAAATATTCGGAAATCCTAAGGAACAGAGAACAATTGACTTCTTAAATAAAGTTTTATAAAAAATAAGAGCCACTTAATAGTGGCTCTTTTGTTATGTCTATCTTTTTGAAAGTACTTCTTCTTCGTACTTTATAACTTCATCAAACCAGCTTTCATCAGCTACAACACCGCATCTTCTGCAGTATTCATCCCAGATGTCGCCAAATGGTAATTCTGTAACTCTCTGTGAAACAACCATAAGCTTTGTAAATTCGCCATTGTCCTGAAGTTCTTTAAGGTACGCTGATGGAGTACACATAGCTGAAAGAAGTGCCTTCTGCCAGCTTCTTAAACCAACAGACCAGGCAGCAATTCTGTTAATACTTGCATCAAAATAGTCAAGTGCCATATATGTACGTTCTAAAGCATCGCATCTTACAATTTCCTTTGCCATTTCCTTTGTTTCGTCATCAAATAAAACAACGTGGTCAGAATCCCATCTAACTCCTCTTGTAATGTGGAGTGCAATTTCAGGGAAGAAAGTTAAAAGCGCAGGAATTTTGTCTGAAACAACTTCAGTTGGATGATAATGACCGTTGTCCATAAGTGGCATACACTTGTCGCTGTGCATAGCAGCGAAAGAAAGCGTAAATTCAGCTGACCCTGAAGTATATGATTCAACACCGATGCCAAATACCTTTGATTCAACTGTAGGCTTAACCTTGTTAAAATCAAATGGCTCTGATAAAATTGCCTCAATTGATTCCTTATATCTTATTCTTGGGCCCATACGGTCAGCAGGAATATCCTTAAAACCGTCACCAGTCCAGATGTTCATAACACAAGGAATGCCTGTTTCTTCGGCAAAATACTGTGAAATACGGATACAAGCCTTACCGTGTTCAATCCAGAAATCACGGATGTCTTTGTCAGGGCTTGAAAGTGTAAGTCCGTCTTTCTGCATAGGATGTGAGAAGAATGTAGGATTAAAATCGATGCCCATTCCTCTTTCTTTTGCAAAATCAACCCACTTCTTAAAGTGTTTTGGTTCAAGCTTATCTCTGTCAACATATTCTCCCTCTTCAAAAATTGCATAACATGCGTGAAGATTAAGCTTCTTAGCACCCGGACAAAGCTTTATAACCTTGTCAATATCCATCATAAGCTCTTCAGGTGTAGTAGCCTTACCAGGATAGTTACCTGTAGTCTGAATTCCACCGCTTAAAGGGCCGTCGTGGTCAAAACCTGTAACATCATCACCCTGCCAGCAGTGAAGTGAAATTGGGACATTTTTAAGCTTTTCAATAACAGCTTCAGTATCAATTCCCCATTTAGCATAAATTTCTTTAGCTGATTCGTATCTGTTCATAAAATCTTCCTTTCTATATATAAAAGTAAATTATTTATCCTTTGAAAATCCAAGTATAAATACAGTGGATAATATCATTGCAAAACCAATTAAATCAATATAAATAAACTCAGTACCAAGCCAAAAGTGAGCGAAAAGCGATGCTGAAATCGGCTCAATACAGGCAAGCATAGACGCATTAACAGGGCCAATATCCTGAACTCCCTGCAGGTAAAATGTATAGGCGACAACTGTACCCAATACAATCATAACAAGAACATAGAAAATAACTTCAGGAGTAAATGTTACGTTCATATTCCAGGGCTTACTAAAAATACCAAGAATAATTCCGCCTATAAGCATACCAAAGCCTGAAACAGTAATCGCGCCGTATTCCTCAATAAGTTTTTTAGGAAGAATGCTGTATAATAAAAGACCTATTGCCGCAAGAATACCCCACAATAAACATTCAGGAGATAAAACAAGTATCCCAAAATTCAGGTGTGTAGCAATAACAACTACACCAAAAAAAGCTAATAAAATTGTTAAAAATTCAGTTTTACTTGGCAATCTTCTGGCACAAAAACAAACGTAAATCATTACAAAAACAGGTCCTAAATCCTGAAGAACCGTAGCGGTTCCCGCGTTAGATAAGGAAATAGTTTTCATATATGCAAACTGACTTAATATAAAGCCAAATATTGCAAAAATAATCATTCTAATAAGGTTTTTAGGCTTAGTCACAACTCCCAAAGGCTTTCTTTGCAAGAGGACAATAAGTGTCAGAATTATCCCCGAAAAGAACATTCTTAAAAAAGTAAGCTGAATAGACTGAAAACCAAATTCCTGCATCAGCTTTTGCCCGCAGGCTCCCGAAAAACCCCAGGCAACAGCGCCTGTAACATTACAGAATATTCCTCGTATTTTATTATTCATGTTCTTCCTCCGTTGTCAGTCTTACAGGGACAAAATCAAGTATATCAAGGGAATTTTCGGTAACTTCACA
>JAGAIJ010000002.1 GCA_017626595.1 Clostridia bacterium
GAAAATATGCGGTATATTGCAGGTTTTACAGGTGAAGGTTATGTTGTAATATCCAATGATGAAAGATATATTTTTACAGATTCCCGTTACAGCGAAAAAGCTGAAGAGGAAACAGAGGGATATATAGTTTCTGAGGGAAATGTTTTTGAATATCTTGAAAAGTTTGATACAGTTGGCATTGAGGAAAAGCATATAACCTGCCTTATAGCCGATAAAATCAAAAATAAGGTTTATAAATCGGAGCTTCTTGACAATATGCGAATGGTGAAAACCCCTGAAGAGATTGAAAAAATCAGGATTGCGGAGGAAATTGCCTGTCGCTCCTTTGAAAAGGTTTTAGAGTATGTGTCAGTAGGCGTCCGTGAATGTGATATAGCAAGAGAATTTGAGTATATTATGAAAAAAGAGGGCGCTCAGGGCCCTGCCTTTGAAACAATTGTAATTTCAGGGAAGAAAACAAGCTTGCCCCACGGCGTACCAAGTGATAAAAAGTTAGAAAAGGGCGACTTTGTAACAATGGATTTTGGTTGTCTTTATGAGGGTTACCGTTCAGATGTAACTAGAACATTCTGCATGGGCAAAGCTGACGAGAAACAGCGTGAAATCTACGAAATTGTTAAAGAGGCACAGCAAGTTGGACTTAATACTATAAAGAGTGGAATTACAGGCAGAGAGGCTGATAAAATTGCCAGAAAGGTTATTGAAGACAGAGGCTACGGAGAGTATTTCAGACACGCTCTGGGACATGGCGTGGGACTTGCAATCCACGAGCTTCCGAATTTGTCCCCAAGATGTGAAATTCTGCTTAAACCGGGTATGATTGTAACTTGCGAACCGGGGATTTATATTCCTGATTTTGGTGGTGTCAGAATTGAAGATACAGTAGTTGTAACTGAAAACGGAATAGAAAACCTTTGCAGATTAAGTAAAGATTTGCTTGAATTGTAAAAAAAGCCTTGCTTTTTCGTCTGCAATAGTATAAAATATATGTTAGTAAATTATTAAGTTTAATATAAAGGAGGACTTACCAATGATTACAGCAGGTGAATTCAGAAATGGTTTAACATTTGAATTTGACGGAAATGTTTATCAGGTAATAGAATTTCAGCACGTAAAACCTGGAAAGGGTGCTGCTTTCGTAAGAACAAAGATGAAGAATGTTATTACAGGCGGTGTTGTTGAAAGATCATTTAACCCAACTGAAAAAGTTGAAAAGGCTATGATTGAAAGAAAGAGTATGGAATATCTTTACGAAGATAGTGGCCTTTACTATTTTATGGATCCTGAAACTTATGAACAGGAACCACTTAGCGAGGATCAGCTCGGTGACGCTTTAAAGTTTGTTAAGGAGAATATGACAGTTACAATCCTTTCATACAAGGGTAACGTATTTGCAGTTGAACCACCAAACTTTGTTGAACTCACAGTAGTAGAAACTGAACCTGGAGTTAAGGGAAATACTGCTACAAACGTTACAAAGCCGGCAAAAGTTGAAACAGGTGCAATTGTTACTGTACCTATGTTCATCAACGAAGGCGATGTAATTAAAATTGATACTCGTACATCAGAGTATATGTCAAGAGTATAAGGAGAAGATTTATGTCTGAACTTACAAACAGAGCAGCATACCTTAAGGGTATGGCTGACGGAATGAATTTTGATGCTACAACAAACGAAGGTAAGCTTATAAGCGGACTTTTAGAACTTGTTTCCGACCTTGCAGATAAGGTTGATGCAATCGATAGTGAACAGGATTTCATTCTTGATATGCTTGATGAAACAGATGAAATCGTTGATACAATTGCTGAAGAAGTTTTTGCAGATGAAGAATATGATGAAGACGAAGAAATGTATTCTTATGAATGTCAGAACTGTGGAGAAGAATTCTTAATCACGGAAGATGATATTTATGATGAAATTATTGTTTGTCCATATTGCGGAACAGAAATTGAATTTGATTTCGATGCCTGTGACGGAAACTGCGAAGCTTGCGACGAAGATTGCAACGATGTAGAATAATTTGATTATAATTAAACCCCGACATTGTCGGGGTTTTTTTGTTACACCAAAGTCAGTGTTTTTCATATTATATAGTGTGAATTTGATTAAAGGTTTGGTGATAATATGAAGAATAAAACATTCTTGTTTATCGGAGGAGATTTAAGGCAGATAACTGCAGCAAATACTCTTTCAAAAAGCGTAAATGCATGTGTTTACGGTTTTGATAACCACGTTTCAGAGCGTTTTGACAGGAGTGTTGTTGCCCTTGAAAATATAGATAATATTGATTTTGTAGATTATATTGTTCTGCCTCTGCCCTATTCTCTTGTTAAAAATCAGATTAACTGTCCTTATTTTGAGAGAAAAATCTATGTGACAGATGTAATAAGTAAGGCAAAGCATCAGAAGATTTTTGCAGGAAAAGCAGACGATTTTCTTAAGAGCATAGCTCAGGAAAATCAGGTGATTGATTATCTTGAACGAGAGGAATTTGCAGTTTTAAACGCAATTCCAACCGCCGAGGGAGCAATAAAAATTGCCATTGACGAAACTTCAGGGACGCTTAATAATGCAAACTGTCTTGTTTTGGGTTACGGCAGAATAGGTAGAGTTTTAACAGGTATTCTTCAGGGTTTTGGAGCAAAAACCACAGTGTTTGCAAGAAAACCTAAGGACTTTGCATATCTTAAAGCTTTGGGAGTAAATTTTGGAGGATATAAGGAATTAAAGGATAAGGCGAAAGATGCTGATATAATCTTTAACACAGTTCCCCAAAAGGTAATTGACTATGAGGTGCTGAATAATCTTGATAAAGATGCACTAGTAATTGACCTTGCATCAAAGCCGGGAGGCGTTGATTTTGACTCAGCAAAAATCCTTGGTAAAAAGGTAATATGGGCGCTGTCACTTCCCGGGAAAATTGCTCCGAAAACAGCAGGAGAAATTATTGCTGAAACCTTGTCAAACATAATAAATGAGTTGGAGGTGTAGCCTATGATTGGCTTTGCCATAACAGGCTCATTTTGTACCTTTTCAAAGGTTTTTGGGGTACTTGAAAACCTTACTGAAGAGTATGAAATAATGCCTATTATGTCAGAAATTACTTATAAAACAGATACAAGATTCGGCAAGGCTGAAGATAACATAAATTTTCTTGAAAAAACAACAGGCAAAAAGGTGATAAAAACAATAAAGGAGGCTGAACCAATCGGCCCAAAGAAACTCTTTGACGCATTGATTATAGCCCCCTGTACAGGCAATACAATTGCAAAAATTGCAAATGGGATTGCTGATACATCAGTAACTCTTTCGGCAAAGTCTCATCTTCGGAATAAAAGGCCTGTGATTATTGCAGTTTCCACAAACGACGGCCTTGGAAATAATGCTAAAAATATCGGAACGCTCCTGAATATGAAAAATATTTACTTTGTCCCATTCGGACAGGACGATTATGTGGAAAAAGAAAACTCTCTGGTAGCTGATTTTGACAAAATTCCTGAAACACTTGAAATGGCACTAAATGGAAAACAGCTACAACCTATAATCTTATAATAATTTTTCAATAGGAGTTTTGTTTGTTCTTAAATTTCGGTTTAACATATATAAACACTGCGGATTTTGGGTAATCTTATTTGTTCCCTCCTGACAGGAGAAAGATGCCTTAAATCCAAGGTGTTTTATTATGTCATAAGAGGCCTCGGACAC
>JAGAIJ010000027.1 GCA_017626595.1 Clostridia bacterium
AACCACGGTACCGAAAAAAATCTGGTGACTATAGCGGGAAGGTCACACCTGTTCCCATACCGAACACAGTAGTTAAGCTTCCCAGCGCTGATGATACTTGGCGGGTGACTGCCCGGGAAAGGATGACGTCGCCGGAACAAATATAGCAAGGCTTTAAAAGGCCTTGCTATCATATTCCTCCTTAGCTCAGTCGGTAGAGCGCATGACTGTTAATCATGATGTCGTTGGTTCAAGTCCAACAGGAGGAGCCAATATGGCTCCGTGGTCAAGCGGTTAAGACACCGCCCTTTCACGGCGGTAACAGGGGTTCGATTCCCCTCGGAGTCACCAACAAAAGACACCTATAAGGTGTCTTTTTTCTTTTGACTTTTATTTTATATTGTGATATAATTTTCGTGAGGTGGTATTATATGGAATTATCTTTTGATCCATCTGGAAATATCAAATGGAAGGTAACTGATGATTGTATTTACTATGGAAATAAAAGAATTGAATTTATTGATGTCATTAGTGTTATATTAGTTCCTGGAGTAGGTTTTATTAAGGGGGAACTTAATATAAAACTTAAGGGTAAGATTTTTCCTATTCGTCTTATGTTTTCAAAAAAACAACAAGATGACGCACAAATTGCAGAAAAGTATATAAAGGAAAAGGCGTCCTTGGAATCGTCTCAAGACATTGAACATAGAAAGAAATGTAATGTTTGTGGACAGGTTTTTTGTTTTACTCAGAAAGATTTAGAAATAAAAAAGGCAAATCAAACATTGGTATCGATATATTCGTTAAAATCTCTTTCTGGTTCTATTGGAGGTTCATCCTATAGCAAGTTTGAGAACGCAAAAAGAGCAGATGCGGCGTTATCCCGTATTGTTGATTATTCAAAATGTCCTAAATGTAATTCTTCTGATTTAACGGATATATCCTCTCAAAAGTATTATAATAATTGAGAAGGAACTATTTTTAAAGAGGTTTAGACATATAATATATAAAAGTCGGCAGATTTTCTGCCGGCTTTTTGTTTTTTGGTTGAGGTTTATTGTGTTTCCTAAAGTTTTATAGATGCGTAAGAAAACTTGAAAAAAAGTTAAGATTGTGATATGATGAAAACAATAAAAAACAGTGTTTAAGGAGGGGAGAGAATGCTTGAAATAAAAAGATTTGGCGAGGTTGAATCTACAAATGATTTATTGAAACAGCAGGGCGAAAATCTTCCTGAGGGGACTGTTTTTGTGGCAGAATCACAGACGTTGGGACGAGGTCGAAAAGGCCGTAAGTTCTACTCTCCCAAGGGTTTGGGGCTTTATTTTTCGATTTTGTTGAAGCCTGAAATTTCGGGGGAGGAGGCACTTTTGCTTACCCCTATGGCAGCGGTGGCTGTGGCGGAAAGTATTGAGGCTATATATGGCGTAGATGCCCGTATTAAGTGGGTTAACGATGTTTTTGTGGACGAAAAAAAGGTGGCAGGAATCCTTACGGAGGCTGTTACAAAGGGCAATAAACAGACCTTTTTTGTGACAGGAATTGGCATAAATATACAAAATCCGACAGCTCTTATGCCCCCAAAATTGCGGAATATTGCGGGCGGTATTGCGGAAAGTTGCGAAAAAAAGGAAGAATTGTTGCGGAAAGTTTTAGACACCTTCTTTTATTACTATAAAAACCTGACCAAAAAGGAATATTTAGACAGCTACAGAGAAAAATCTTTTTTAATTGGCAAGGAAATTTTTATCCCTGACAGAGGGGAAGAGGTTTATACTGCAGTTGGCATAGATGACAGCTTCGGGCTTATAATTGAAAATAAAAGCGGAGAGAGGGAAACACTTTTCTGCGGTGAAGTAAGCGTAAAGCTCACATGATGAGGTGGAATATGAAAAAATTTTTGATTATTTTAACATTAGTTTGCAGTTTACTGTTTTCGGCTTGCGGAGGGGAGAGGAGTCTATATCTTCCTGAAGCAGAGGGGGATGCCGTTTATGAAACAGTTGGAGATTTTGGCGGACTTTAAGCCGTGGGAGGAAGTATGATTAAAAAGGGAATTTACAGACATTTTAAGGGAAATGAATACGAGGTTATAGGAATTGCAAAGCATTCGGAGAATCTTGAAGAAATGGTGGTTTACAAGGCACTCTACGGTGAGGGTGGTCTATGGGTAAGGCCTGCCTCAATGTGGAATGAAATTGTAGAGCATGAGGGCAAAAGTCAGCCGAGGTTTGCATTGATTGAAGAAAAATGAGAACAAAGTACATTGATAATTTAAAGGGCATACTTATATGCCTTGTGGTGTGGGCCCATTTTATTGAGCTTATACTACCTCACGGAAAGTGGCTTTACACGGCTATATATTTTTTTCATATGCCTGCGTTTATTTTTTGCACAGGCTATTTTTCGTCCTTTAATATAAAGAAAATTCTTTCGGGACTTGTAGCTCCCTACATAATTTTACAGTTGGTTTTCATCTTTTTTGAAAATCTGTTTTTTGATACAGGAAGAGTTTATCAGTTCTACACTCCCCATTGGCTTTTATGGTACGTTTTTGCAGTTATGGTGTGGAGGCTTCTGATTCCTGTATTTAACAGAAAGTATAGGGCTACAAGAATTATTATATTCCTTTTGGCTGTGGCGGTCGCCCTTGTTTCAGGTTTCTGGGAAAATGCAGGTTACAAATACAGCTTGTCAAGAATTTTAGTTTATACACCGTTTTTTCTTTTAGGTTACTACGGAAGAAAAGAGGGGATAGAAAAGTTTAGGGATGTAAAATGGGTTAAATATCTTGCTCTTGTGATTTTTATTTCCTTTATAATATACATTGAATTTGTGGCGAAGAACTTTCATACAAAGTGGCTTTATTCAGCCTATCCTTTCTCTCAGGCAGGGTACAATATTGGCATAAGATTCCAGATTTTACTTTGGGGCTTTCTTATGACATTTAGTTTATTTGCAACAATTCCTGACAAAGAAAGTTTTATAACAAAGCTTGGTAAAAATTCAGGCAACATATATTATCTTCACGGATTTTTGGTAAGAGCATTATTTTATACTGAATTTTTTGAAAAAATTTCATTTGATTTTGCTATTGCAACAGTTTTTACTCTTGCAGAAATACTGATTTTTTCAGGAAATTTCATTACAAAACCTCTCAATTTTATCATTTCGGGACAGGTTTTCATAAATTTGGTCAAATTGCCTGAAAAAATGTTAAAAAAATATCATAAATTATAAGAAAAATGTTTGAAATGGTTGACAAAGTATGTTATAATATTGTCGGTGAAATCGAAAATGTTTTCACCAAAAGCTATTTAGAAAAATAATTTAAATTACAATATAAGGGGGAAACTTAAATGGCTAAGAAATTTAAGACCATGGATGGTAACAACGCTGCTTCACATTGCGCCTATGCCTTTACTGAAGTTGCTGCTATCTATCCAATTACTCCTTCATCAACAATGGCAGAAGTTGTTGACGAAATGAGTGCAAAAGGCCAGAAAAACATTTTTGGCGAAACTGTTGACGTAGTTGAAATGCAGTCTGAAGCCGGTGCTGCCGGTGCAGTTCACGGTTCACTTCAGGCAGGTGCCTTAACTACAACATTCACTGCATCACAGGGATTATTACTTATGATTCCTAATATGTATAAGATTGCAGGTGAATTACTTCCTGCTGTTTTCCATGTAAGTGCCAGAGCTATTGCTGCTCACGCTCTTAACATCTTCGGCGACCATCAGGACGTTATGGCTTGTCGTCAGACAGGCTTTGCTTTACTTGCTTCAGGTTCAGTTCAGGAAACTATGGACCTTGGCGGTGTAGCTCACCTTGCTGCTATTAAGGGAAAGGTTCCTTTCCTCCACTTCTTTGACGGTTTCAGAACTTCACACGAAATTCAGAAGGTTGAAGTTATGGACTATGAAGACTTAAAGGGTCTTATCGACTGGGATAAGCTTAAGGAATTCAAGGATAATGCATTAAACCCAGAACATCCTGTTCTCCGTGGTACTGCACAGAACTCCGATATCTACTTCCAGGGAAGAGAAGTTGCTAACAAGTACTATGAAGCTGTTCCTGATATCGTTGCTGATTACATGGCTGAAATCACAAAGATTACAGGCAGAGAATATAAGCCATTCAACTACTACGGTGCTCCTGATGCTGAAAAGGTTATCATTGCTATGGGCTCTGTATGTGAAACAATCGAAGAAACTGTTGATTACTTAATGGCTAAGGGCGAAAAGGTTGGTGTTGTTAAGGTTCACCTTTACAGACCATTCTCAGCTAAGCACTTCTTCAATGTAATTCCTACAACTGTTAAGAAGATTGCTGTTCTCGACAGAACAAAGGAACCAGGTGCTCCTGGCGAACCTCTCTACCTCGATGTTAGAGATTTATACTACGGAAAGGAAAACGCTCCTGTTATCGTTGGCGGTCGTTACGGTCTCGGTTCAAAGGATACAACTCCAACTCAGATTGCTGCTGTATTTAACAACCTTGATGCTGCTCAGCCAAAGACAAACTTTACTATCGGTATCGTGGATGACGTTACAAACCTTTCTCTTGAACTTCCTGAAAAGGTTAATGCTGCTCCTGAAGGCACAACAAGATGTAAGTTCTGGGGCTTCGGCTCAGACGGTACTGTTGGCGCTAACAAGGACGCTATCAAGATTATCGGTGATAACACTGACCTCTACGCACAGGCTTACTTTGATTATGACTCAAAGAAGTCCGGCGGTGTTACAATGTCTCACTTAAGATTCGGTAAGAAGCCAATCAAGTCAACTTATCTCCTTGATGAAGCTGACTATATTGCTTGTCACAAGCCTGCTTACATCCACCAGTATGATGTTTTAGAAGGTCTCCGCAAGGGCGGTACTTTCCTCCTCAACTGTGTATGGTCACCAGAAGAACTTGAAGAAAAGCTTCCTGCTGATATGAAGAGATATATCGCTGAGAACGAAATCAACTTCTACACAATCAACGCTGTTGATGTTGCTGTTAAGGTTGGTCTCGGTCCTAACAGAATCAACATGGTTACACAGTCTGCTTTCTTTAAGCTTGCTAACGTAATTCCATTTGATCAGGCTGTTGAACTTATCAAGGGCGCTATCAAGAAGACATACGGCAAGAAGGGTGACGAAATCGTTAAGATGAACTGTGACGCTGTTGACGGTGCTATTGAAGCTCTTGTTAAGATTGACGTTCCTGCTTCTTGGAAGGATGCTGTTGACGCTCCTGCTGAAAAGAAGGATGTTCCAGAATTCATCACAAAGATTGTTGAACCTGTTAACGCACAGCGCGGTAACAAGCTCCCTGTTTCTACATTCGTAGGTATGGAAGATGGTACTTTCGAAACAGGTACATCTGCTTACGAAAAGAGAGGCGTTGCTGTTAACGTTCCTGTTTGGGATATTACAAAATGTATCCAGTGTAACCAGTGTTCACTCGTTTGTCCTCACGCAGCTATCCGTCCTGTTCTTTTAACTGAAGAAGAGGCAGCTAAGGCTCCTGCAGAATTTGAAATGAAGGACGCTACAGGCTTCCCTGGTAAGAAGTACAGAATTCAGGTTTCTCCTATGGACTGTCTTGGTTGTGGAGTTTGTGCTGAAGTTTGTATCGCTAAGGAAAAGGCTCTCGTTATGAAGCCATTTGACGAAGTTGAAAAAGAAGCTTCTAACTGGGATTTTGCTATGACAGTTTCATCAAAGCAGGATGAAATTGATG
Organism: Clostridia bacterium; assembly: GCA_017626595.1. Taxonomy (GTDB): domain Bacteria; phylum Bacillota; class Clostridia; order Monoglobales; family Monoglobaceae; genus RGIG8709. Next base: position 5,710 of record JAGAIJ010000027.1, read on the forward strand.
TTGCTAAGAACATTAAGAACTCACAGTTTGCACAGCCAATGCTTGAATTCTCAGGCGCTTGTGCTGGTTGTGGTGAAACACCATATATTAAGCTTATCACACAGCTCTTCGGTGACAGAATGATGGTTGCTAACGCTACAGGTTGTACATCAATCTGGGGTGGTTCTGCTCCTTCAATGCCTTACTGTAAGAACGAAAAGGGTCAGGGTCCTGCTTGGGCTAACTCACTCTTTGAAGATAACGCTGAATTCGGTCTTGGTATGGTTAAGGCTAACAAGAAGATCCGTCAGACTTTAGTTCACAGAATGGAAGCTGTTATGGATAAGGTTGACGCTAAGCTTGCTGACGCATTCAAGGCTTGGATCGAAGGTAAGGATAACACAGAAGCTTCTAAGGCTGCTGCTGCTGACATTAAGGCTCTTATTAAGGATGCTGATATGTCAATTCCTGAAATTAAGGAAATCGCTGACAGAACTGACTTCCTCGTTAAGAGATCACAGTGGGTATTCGGTGGCGACGGTTGGGCTTACGATATCGGTTACGGCGGTCTTGACCACGTTATCGCTGACGGCGACGATATCAACATCTTCGTTGTTGATACTGAAGTTTACTCAAATACAGGCGGTCAGTCTTCAAAGGCTACACCTACTGCTGCAATCGCTAAGTTTGCTGCATCTGGTAAGAAGGTTAAGAAGAAAGACCTCGGTATGATTGCTACAACATACGGCTATGTATATGTAGCTCAGATTGCTCTTGGTGCTGATATGAACCAGGCTCTTAAGGCTATTAAGGAAGCTGAAGCTTACCCAGGCCCATCACTTATTATCGCTTACGCTCCATGTATCAACCATGGTATTAAGATTGGTATGGCTAATACAATCTTAGAAGAAAAGAAGGCTGTTCAGACAGGCTACTGGCACTTATGGAGATACAACCCAGAGCTTAAGGATGAAGGAAAGAATCCATTTATCCTCGATTCTAAGGAACCAACTGGTACAGTTGCTGACTTCTTAAACGGCGAAAACAGATACCTCCGTCTTAAGAAGGAATTCCCAGAAATCGCTGTTGAACTCTTTGATAAGGCTGAAAAAGACTTATTAGAAAGATACGAAGTTTATAAGAGAATGGCTTCTATGGAATATTAAAACGGGCATCTATCTATAAAAGACGCCTTTGAGCAGACTCGAAAGAGTCTGCTCTTTTTTTAATCCAAATTG
>JAGAIJ010000028.1 GCA_017626595.1 Clostridia bacterium
TACTTCCGATGCATCTTCATCTACTACAACCTTATCACTGTCCGATGGTATCGGTTCATCCTCCATTACTTCACTCTGAATTATGCTCACAGAAGTTTCTGAATCCTCTTGTCTGGTTGCTTTCGACGCATCTTGATCTACTACATCCTTATCACTGTCCGATGGTATCGGTTCATCCTCCATTACTTCACTCTGCAATATGTTTACAGAAGTTTCTGAGTTCTCTTGTTTGGTTACTTTCGAACATCCAACAATAACGCCTACGCTTACAGTTAAAATAACTAACAGCATTAATATTTTTTTATTCATACTTTACCTCCTTCCGGAAAGCACTTTTCCTATTTTCTTAGCAAATTCTTATTTATCCTTTCTATAACATTAGACACATCTATATGCATCATATTAAGTCAGGGACAAAAGTTAGTCCAAAGTTATAATAAGTTCCATGAGGCGTTTTGTTGAGGTCTGGAGGTCTGCTTTTGTTATAAAACCTTCTTTTAACGCCTTTCTGAGTTTATCAGGCTGGCCCTCAGGCATCTTTATATCATTGCCTGCTTTCAGTTCCTTATGATGCTCAGCGTTATTTGTCCAGTCACTTGTGATCAAGCCCTCATAACCCCATTCATCTCTTAATATTCCCTCAATAAGCTCGGAATGTTCAGAGGTTCTTATTCCGTTCACAATATTATAAGCTGTCATTAAAAGCTTTGGTTTAGCCTCTTTTATGGCAATCTCGAAACCTTTAATATAAATCTCTCGGAGAGCTCTTTCGGATACTCTTGAATCAGAGTCAAGACGATTTGTTTCCTTATTATTACAAGCAAAATGCTTGATTGTTGCAGGAATTCGCATTGACTGACAACCGTTTATCTCTGCAATAGCCATTTGAGCTGAAACATACGGGTCTTCGGAAAAATACTCAAAATTTCTTCCGCAGAGTGGATTTCTATGGATATTTATACCAGGCGCAAGCCAGATACCGATACCATTTTCTATTACTTCTACTGCTATTGTCTTTGCAACTTCAAAAAGCAAATCAGGGTCCCAGCTACAAGCAAGTAATGTTGCGCATGGGAAAGCTGTTGTATAAACATCTCTGCCGTAGGATGCACGGAGACCGCCTGCACCGTCGGCTGTCATTACATTTGGTACAATATACTTAACACTGTTACCCATACCGCAGGTGTCGGCAATACCCTCTGCAGGCTGACCTGATACAAAGGAAATCATTTCCTCTTCGGAGAGCTGTGCAATAAATTCGTCCATTGTAACCTTGCCGATTGTTACATCAAATAAATTCGCATGTTCTTCAGGCTTTTTAGCCTTTACTTCTTCCCTCACCTTATATTTAAGCTCGGTTTTAACTGATGGAACAGCCTCATATTCTCCCTTTGAATTCAAACGTTTTGTTAATTTTTCAGGGGCAACAAGCTGTGAGAGCTGTTTTAAGACTACATCTTCTTCATAAACTATTGAAAAATCAGCCTTTTCTATGTTACGGACTGAATTTCCGATATAGAAGTTATACTCTCCTTTTTCAATAACATAAGCGCTTTTTTGCACTTTTCCTGTATCGTCAAAGCTTGACATATACTCGATATCCATTGATATTGTTACAATTTCGCTTTCGCCTGGTGCTAAATGCTTTGTTTTCTTGAAACCACCAAGTTCAATTGCAGGTTTACCTAAAAGGCCCTGTGGGGCTGAATAGTAAAGCTGGACAACTTCTTTGCCTGCAACATTTCCTGTATTTTTAACCTCAACCTCTGCAAAAACCTTTTCGCCCTCTGCATAAACATCAAGAATATTTATATCAAAAGTTGTATAAGACAAACCAAAACCAAAAGGATAGTTAACCTTATCCTTTGCCATTGTTTCAAAATATCTGTAGCCTACATAAATATCTTCTGTGTATTCAACATAGTCTTCAGATTCCTTAAAGCTTTCTGTTGACGGATAATCATACAAATCCTTTGCAAAAGTGTCGGTGAGCTTGCCTGACGGGTTTACATCGCCACAAAGAATATCTGCAATTGCAAGACCGCCCTCCATACCAGCCTGCCATGCGTATAAAACTGAGTTAATCTTATCGTTATTATAGAACCAGCTTGTATCACAGGTAAGACCTGCGTCAATAACTACGGCTACCTTATCAAAGGCTTTTGTTACCTTTTCAATCATATCAACTTCTTCGTCAGAAAGATAATAATCGCCTTTTCCGCCCTGTTTGTCCCAGCCTTCAACTGAGAGTCTGCCGATAACGATAACTGCAAGGTCAGAATTTTCCTTTCCATAGTCAACAATGTCCTGTGGGACAATAACTTCAGTTGTTCTGTTTTCAGGTACGCCTTCGGAGAACTGTTTTTTGATAACATCCTTATAAAAAGAGGATACAACTTCGTTAATTTTAACCTTGCCCTCTTCTTCCTTTATCTTAAAGCCCTCATAAACATTTCTTGTGTATGGTGAATAAACAACAGCACATCCGCCACCGCCCTGAACATAGTCAATCTGTGCTTTGCCGAAGATTGCAACTCTTGTCCCATTTTCAATTGGCAATGTCCCATCATTCTTAAGAAGTACCATACCTTCCCCTGCAGCTTTTCTTGCAAGGTCTATATGTTTTTTAGAACCTGTTATAACTGTCCCATTCTCGCCCATTGGCAAACACTGGTGATATCTGATTCTTCCCCATCTATCCATAATAAATCTCCTTAAATTCTAACTTAATTGATTTTAAGTATGAGCTCCATAATTCTCTTAACACTTGTATCAAGAGCATCAATTTCAAAATTATCATCTTCGATTACTTTATTGATGTCTGCCTCTGAAACTTTTGGCATTTTAACATCATTCCCCGCCATAATAGCCTTACCGAAATCAATTTTTGCGCCCCAATCGGACATAACTACTCCGTCAAAGCCCCATTCATTTCTTAAAACTTCAGTTAAAAGGTCATATCTTTCAGCTGAATAAACTCCGTTTATCTTATTATAAGAAGTCATAATACACCAAGGTTTTGAATCCTTAACTGCGATTTCAAATCCTTTAAGATAAATCTCGCGAAGTGCACGCTGGGACACTCTTGAATCAGAGTCAAAACGGTTAACTTCTTTATTATTACAAGCAAAATGTTTAAGTGTAGCTGCAACTCCCATTGACTGAATTCCTTTTACTTCTGCAGCTGCAATTTTGCCTGTTACAAACGGGTCTTCGGAGAAATATTCAAAGTTTCTTCCGCAAAGTGGATTTCTATGAATATTCATTCCAGGTGCAAGCCAGATTCCCATTCCCTGTTCAAGAAGTTCTGTTGCTGCACACTTACCAACTTCATACATAACATCTTCATTCCAGCTTGATGCAAGCATTGTACCGATTGGGAATGCTGTGGCATAAACACCTGATGCTGAAACAGTTTTTCCGTTAACATTTACACCA
>JAGAIJ010000003.1 GCA_017626595.1 Clostridia bacterium
ATAACCTTTGGGGACATATCAAAATTTATTGCCCTTGAATCATCGGCTGTAACACTTAAACGAAGTCCATTAAATTCGATTGGATTTATTCCTCTATCAAGAAGTTCAAGTGCCTCTTCGTCATAATAATCAAAAAGCTTTTCCTGATATATTTTAGTAGCCTCAACAGCTAAAGGAGAGTCAACATATACTGTAAAATTCTCAAAGCCTTTAGCAAGCTTTTCTTCCTTAATCTTCCTGAAAAGATAAAGGAGTTCCTGGGTTCTGCCGATTGCAAAGCAAGGAATTACAAGGTTTCCTCCCTTTGCAAAAGTTTCAGCCATAATTGCAGTAAGCTGGGACACATAGTCAGGTCTTTCCCCGTGAAGTCTGTCGCCGTAGGTTGACTCAATCACCACATAATCTGCATCTGGTGGACTTTGTGGATTCCTGATTAGCGGTCTGTCAATATTTCCTAAATCTCCCGAAAAAAGTAAAGTTTTTGTTTCGTCATTTTCAGTTAATGTAAAGAGAATTGAAGATGAGCCTAAAAGATGCCCTGCATCTGTAAAACAAATCTTAACTCCCTCAAATATTTCAATTTCTTCGCCATAATCTGAAGCCTTAAAAAGTTTCAGAGTTTCTGTGGCATCCATAACTGTATATGTCGGGATATAGGGCGCCGCACCGCTACGCTGTGCCTTTTTATTTCGCCACTCTGCCTCCTGCTCCTGTATAAAAGCGGAATCAAGAAGCATTATATCACAAAGCTTTTTTGTGGCAACTGTAGAATAAATCGGTCCGTTATAACCCTTTGCAACCAAAGCAGGTATCATTCCCGAATGGTCAATATGGGCGTGAGTTAAACATATTGCATCAATCTGGGCAGGCATAACAGGAAGTTCACAGTTTTCATAGGTATCCCCGCCCTGCTCCATGCCGCAGTCAACCAAAATCTGTTTTCCATTAACCTCAAGAAGAGTACAGGAGCCTGTTACTTCGTGGACTGCTCCAATAAATTTTATCCGCATATATTCCACCTCATTTCATAGGGAAATTTATTTTTTAAGCTTGCCAAAGCCTGCATTTTCTACGCACTGCTGACCTGCCTCTGTGAGCATAAATTCAGCCATTTTTCTTGCAATATGGTCTTTTGGTGTATCCTTTCTCAATACAATATATGTGTTATTTGAAAGAGGATATTCTCCACTTGCAATTGTATCGTCATTTGGTGCAACTCCGTCAATTTCAAGGAGTTTTAAAGTTTTTGAAGTATCATAGAATAAATCCATATTATGGAAATAATAGTAAATACTATAACCTAAAGCGTAGCCAAGTGGATTTTCAGTTTTAGCACCCTGCACATCTGTTAAAATATTGGACATTGTATATGATGTTTCATTCTGTACTTCAGGGTGAATTTCGTTGCCCTTTAAGAAATGCTTTTCCATCTGGGCATGGCTTCCGCTGTCATTATTTCTGCAATAAGGATATAAAAGGGCATCAGGGCCTCCTACCTCATTCCAGTTTTCATAAGCATTATTAACATAAATATTGCTTATCTGCTCTGTTGTAAGTCCTTTTGCAGGATTTTCCATATTTGTAAAGAATATCATTGCATCATAGGCAATAGGAATAAGCTCAAGCTCTACTCCCTTTTCTTCTGCCATTTTAAGTATATCACTGGCAGGGTAAACTGATGCAAAAATCATATCAACTTCGCCGTTAATTAAACGCTGATAGGACACGTGGCTCTTGCTGTGCTTAACAGGAAGTTTTTCGTGGGACATTCCGTTATAAAAAAGCGCTGTATATACGCTTTGTGTAAAAGGATATGTAGAAGTTGAACCGTCAATTACAGGCATATCCTTATCAAATCCGAACTGAACAGCTATATCCGATGGGTAACGCTGACAAAGGTCTGCGCAATTTTCTAAAATATATGCCACATCATATCTTGAGGCGTCTTTTTGCGGATTTAACAGTCTTTCAGGCTGTTCAGGGTCAGTTATATCAGGGTCTGATGGATAGCAGGAGCCAATAAGTTTATAGGCTTCTTTTGCCCAGTCTGAAATTTTATCCTTGTCTGTTGCGTGAATTTCAACTTCTGCACATCTTAAGTCTGCATAGCTTAAACCACGGGCAATCATAACTGTGATTTCTTCTCTAGTCACGTTGCGGTTCGGGGAGAATGTAGTTTCGGAATCTCCTACAACTATTTTGCAGTCATATGCCTTTGATACAACCTGATAAAACCAGTCATTTCGGTTTACATCTTCAAAAGGAAGTTCCTTATATTCGCCTGTGTGAAGACCTAAAAATCTTATTACCATTGCAACAGCTTCTGCTCGTGTTACATTATCAAAAGGCTTGGCTTCGCCCTTTTCGTTGCCCAAAATTACTCCTGTTTTTGAAAGCTCCTCCATAATATAAAACTCAAAATATTCAGGATTATAGTCTGTAAATTGAATTTCATCAGGGATAAAAACTTCTATTTCTCTATTTTTATCTTCCACAGGGACTGTGGCAAACATATAATCTTCATAATACGCGGAGAGGGTTATTGCCTGACCTGAATCCTTAAATCTTGCCTTTGTTCTCCATCTGTCGCGAAGTTCAATTTCTTCAGGAAATGGAATTTTAATCATTGTAAAATTCCCTTCGTCAGGTACAGTTTCCTCTGCAAAAACTACTGTTGTTAAAGATAAAACCATTGTTAAAACCAATAATAAACTAACTAATCTTTTCATAATATCCCTCCTGATTTAATTATATCATTATAGCTTCAAACCGTCAATTAAAACTATTTGGTATCGTACCAGCTTTTTCCTGAATTTATGTCAACTATAAGGGGTACTGAAAGGGAAGTTGCATTTTCCATTTCAGTTTTTACAATTTCCATTACTCTGTCAAGTTCATCAGGGTATGTTTCTACAATCAATTCGTCGTGTATCTGGAGTATAAGTTTTGACTTTAAACCACTTTCTTTCAGTTTTCTATACACATTTACCATTGCAATTTTAATTATATCGGCAGCTGTACCCTGAATCGGGGCATTCATTGCAACTCTTTCGCCGAATGCCTGTGTCATTTTATTTGAAACTGAAAGTTCAGGAATATATCTTCTTCTGCCGAAGATTGTTGATACAAAGCCATCTTCTCTGCCCTTTGAAATTGTATTTTCCATATACTCTTTAACTGCAGGATAATGCTTAAGATAATCTTCGATATACTGTTTTGCTTCTTTTATTGAAATTTTTAAGTCCTGGGCAAGAGAGAATTCTCCTATACCGTAAACAATACCGAAGTTTACAGCCTTCGCCCTTGAACGCATCATTGATGTAACCTGGTCAATCGGGGTATGGAACACTTCTGATGCAGTTTTTGTATGAATATCTGTACCTGAAATAAATGCCTCCTGCATATTTTTATCCCCTGCAATATGAGCTAAAACCCTGAGTTCAATCTGGGAATAGTCAGCGTCAACAAACAGCCTGTCTCCCTCGGCAATAAACATCTTTCTTATCTCTCTGCCAAGTTCAGTTCTAACAGGAATATTCTGGAGGTTCGGCTCCGTACTGCTGAGTCTGCCTGTTGCAGTTATTGTCTGGTTAAAGTTTGAATGAATTCTGCCTGTTTTTTCATCAATTACACCTATAAGTCCGTCAACATAGGTGGAACGAAGCTTTGCCAAGTGTCTGTATTCTAAAACATAGCTTACAATTTCATAACTTGGTGCAAGTTTATTTAATACATCTACATTTGTTGAGTAGCCTGTCTTTGTTTTCTTGCCGTGAGGAAGTCCCATTTCCTCAAAAAGTACTTCTCCAAGCTGTTTCGGGGAGTTTATATTAAACTTGTGTCCTGCCTCGGCGTAAATAAGCTTTTCAAGTTCCTCAATTCTAATTTTAAGCTTTTTGCCAAAGGCATTAAGCTCGTCCTTATCTACAAAAACACCCTCTGTCTGCATATCTGCAAGAACTTCAATAAGAGGAAATTCAATTTTTTCGTAAAGGTCAGTCTGTCCATTATTTTTAAGTTCTTCCGATATTTTTTCGTAGAGCCTTGAAATTACTGCCATTTCAGAAACAACATCATCTTTATTATCACCGAAATCCATTGTAAGCTGACCGTTATCCTCGGAGTTTTTATCTATTGAAACTCCAAGCATATCAAAGGCAAGCCTGTCTAAATCATAATCAGCCTTTGACGGATTTAAGATATATGCACCGATAACTATATCAAAAATTGCATTATTATATTCAATTCCAATATTACGAAGATAAAGAATATCACTCTTTAAATCATAGGAAATCTTTTCTGCATCACCCTCAAAGACCTTCTTTAAGAATTCCTTATCAGTATTTTCAACATAATAGATATCTGTGCCGTTTTCTGTATATACTAAATCGTCGCCATAAAACTTAACAAAGATTTTCTTTCCTATAGGTGCATTTTCAGGAGTAACTCTTAAAAGTTTTCCCTCAATTTTAACTGTTTCAGGGGCTTTCACCTCAACTCCAAGCTTTTTAACAAAGGACTTAAAGTTAAGTCTTAAAAACAGTGCGCCAAGAGTTTCGTTATCATATTCTCCAAGTAAAAACTCCTCAACAGGCAAGTCCATTGGGACATTTCTGTCAATTGTAGCAAGAGTCTTGCTTAAGTAGGCATCCTCTTTACCCTCTTCAAGCTTTTTCTTAACTGACGGAGTTGCTTCAATTTCCTCAAATTTTTCATATATATTTTCAATAGACTTATACTGCTGGATAAGTGAAAAGGCTGTCTTTTCGCCGATACCCTTAACCCCCGGAATATTGTCGGAGGTATCTCCCATAAGTCCCTTTACATCAATAAATTCACTTGGGGTTACTCCATATTTTTCAAAGACGCCATTATGGTCATATACAGTAGTTGTAGTCTGTCCCATTCTTGTAATTACAAGCTTGATTTTAACCAATTCCGATGCAAGCTGTAAATCGTCCTTGTCCCCTGTTAAAACAGAACATTCAATGCCCTTTTCTTCGCAAATTCTTGATACTGTGCCGATAATATCATCAGCCTCATATCCGCCCTTTTCAAGACATTTAATATTCATTGCAGAAAGCACCTCTTTAATAACAGGAAGCTGTGCAATAAAATCTTCAGGAGCAGGCTTTCTCTGGGCTTTATACTGGTCAAACATTTTATGTCTGAAAGTCTTTTCCTTAACGTCAAAGGCAACACAAAAAAAATCAGGTCTGTCCTCCTCAAGATACTTAAAGAGAATATTCAAAAAGCCGTAAACAGCATTTGTAGGCGTACCGTCAGGGGCAGTAAGAGGCCTTATTCCGTAGTATGCACGGTTTAAAATACTGTTTCCGTCAACTATTAAAAGTTTTTTCATTATGTTCACCTTTTTCTCATAAATTTAAGCTTAATAAATATACATATATTATAACTTTATTTTTACAAATTTTCCACTATTTTTTTGAAAAAAAGGAGATTTTTATGTACGTAATTAAAATGAAAACAATTATTTCATATATCGCCCTGTGCGCAGTGATAATTTCAAGCTTTGCTTTAATGAGATTTGCAAGGACAACTTCAATAATGGTATCGGCCACTCAGGAACAAGTTGAAGTGCCCATTATAATGTATCATTCTATCCTTGATAAAACAAACAACTACGGAAAATACATAGTTTCAACTGACAACTTCGAGAAAGACCTCATATATCTTCAAAACAACGGCTACACCACAATAACTATGAGCGATTTAATCGGCTATGTCTATAATGGCACAACTCTGCCTGAAAAGCCTGTTATTTTATCCTTTGACGACGGCTACTACAACAACTATAAAAACGCTTATCCTTTGCTTAAAAAATACAATATGAAGGCTGTTATATCCATAATCGGCTATTATACAGATTTATACAGCGATCTTGATGAAGAAAATCCAAAATATTCACACATTACCTGGGATGAAATTGAGGAGATGACAGAGTCTGGCCTTGTGGAGATACAAAACCATTCCTACAATCTCCACAGTCTTGACAAAGGACGAAACGGAGCAAAAAAGAACAAAAATGAAACCACTGCACAATATGAAAAGGTTATCAGCGAAGATATCATGAAGCTACAAAGCAGGATAATTGAGGAAACAGGCTTGACTCCCTCTACTTTTGTATATCCC
>JAGAIJ010000029.1 GCA_017626595.1 Clostridia bacterium
CTATCGGAATTGATAAATGCAAGCTTTGTACTTATTGCTGGAACGGAAAAGAGTAAATATAAGGAGAAAAAAATATGAATGAAATTTCTATGTCTGAAAGCTATGCTAAAGCCGGTGTTGATATAACTGCCGGTTATAAGGCTGTTGAACTTATGAAACAGCATATTGCTAAAACTGTTACATCAGGGGTTTGTTCCGATGTTGGTGGTTTCGGCGGACTTTTTGAACTTGACCTTGAGGGACTTAAAAAGCCTGTATTGGTTAGTGGTACTGACGGCGTTGGTACTAAACTTAAGATTGCTTTCCTTATGGACAAGCACGATACAGTTGGTATTGACTGTGTTGCTATGTGCGTAAACGATATTATCTGTGCAGGGGCAAAGCCTCTCTTCTTTCTTGACTACATTGCTTGCGGAAAGAATTTTCCTGAAAAAATTGCAGACATTGTTAAGGGCGTTTGTGAGGGCTGTGTTCAGTCCGGGGCTGCTTTAATCGGTGGTGAGACTGCTGAAATGCCTGGTTTTTACCCAATCGATGAATATGACCTTGCAGGTTTCAGCGTTGGTGTTGTTGACAAGGACAAGATTATTGATAACAAGAAAATGAAAGAGGGAGATGTAATCATCGCTCTTCCATCAACAGGTGTTCACTCAAACGGTTTCTCTCTTGTGAGAAAGGTATTTGATGTTGAAAATGCTGACCTTAAGACTCCTGTTGCTGAACTTGGCGGAAAGTCCCTTGGCGAAACACTTTTAACACCTACAAAGATTTATGTTAAGCCTGTTTTAGCACTTTTAGATGCTGTTGACGTAAAGGCTATTTCACATATTACAGGCGGTGGCTTCTACGAAAATATTCCAAGAAGTATTCCTGACGGCTTTGGTGCGAAAATTGATAAGGCGTCAGTTAAGGTTCTTCCGATTTTTGATTACCTTGCTAAAGTTGGTAATATCAGCGAAAGAGATATGTTTAACACTTACAACATGGGCGTTGGTATGAGCATTGTTGTTGCTCCTGAAGATGTAGAAAAGTCACTTTCAATCTTAAAGGAAGCAGGGGAAGATGCTTACGTTATCGGCGAAATTGTTAAGTCTGATACTAAGATTGAAATTATTTAATTTTGGAGGTTAACCTATGAAGAAAGCAAATATTGCTGTTCTTGTATCCGGTGGAGGAACTAATCTTCAGGCTTTAATCAATGCACAGAAAAAGGGCATTATTGAAAGCGGAGAGATTAAGGTTGTTATTTCCAACAAAGATGGCGCTTTCGCTTTAGAAAGAGCCCGTCGTGCCGGAATTGACGCGGTGGTTGTTCCTAAAAAGGAATGTAAGAGTCAGGCTGAATTTGAAGAAAAGCTTGTCTCCGTTCTTTCGGATTATAAGATTGACCTTATTATTCTTGCGGGATTTATGTGTATTTTAAGTGAAAACTTTACAAGCAGATTCCCAAAGAGAATTATTAACGTTCACCCATCTTTAATACCGTCCTTTTGCGGTGAGGGTTTTTATGGACTCCGTGTTCATGAGGCTGCGCTTCAGAAAGGGGTTAAGGTTACAGGGGCTACGGTGCATTTTGTAAACGAAATCCCTGACGGTGGGGAGATAATTTTCCAGAAGGCTGTTGCTATATACGAGGATGATACTCCTGAAACTCTCCAGAAGAGAGTTATGCGACTTGCTGAATGGAAGATACTGCCTATGGCGGCAGAAAAAGTGTCACAAGACATTGTTAAGGAAAGGAAATAGTTATGAATATTTATAAGATAAATACAATTGATGAGCTTATCAAAGGTAATTCTTACGTTGGTCGTGGAATTGTTATCGGTAAGACTCCTGACGGAAAAAAGGCTTGTTCAGCTTACTTCATTATGGGTAGAAGTAACAACAGCCGTAACAGAATTTTTACAGTAAAAGATAACGCTGTGTTTACTGAACCATTTGATGCATCAAAGGTTGAAGATCCAAGCCTTATTATTTACGCAGCTGTAAGAGAACTTGATAACAAGCTTATCGTTACAAACGGTGACCAGACAGATACAATCTACGACGGTCTTAAGAACGGACTTGGTTTTGCTGAAGCACTTACATCCCGTGAATTTGAGCCTGATGCTCCTAACTTCACACCAAGAATCAGCGGTATGATTACTTTCGGTGAGGGCGATTTTACTTATGATATGAGCATTTTAAAGAGTGCTGACAGCGAGGGAACTGCTTGTAACAGATACACATATTCATACAATTCACTCCCAGGTCTCGGACACTTCATTCACACTTATGTTTGCGATGGAAACCCAATTCCTACTTTCCAGGGCGAGCCTGAAAGAATGGAAATGGATAATGATATTGATACATTCACAGAAAATATCTGGAATGCTCTTGACGAGGACAACAAGATTTCACTTTATGTGAGATACACTGACCTTGAAACAGGAGAAGAAACATCAAGACTTATTAACAAGAATAAGTAAAAAGGAGAATTAGATATGAAAGAATTTGAATTAAAATATGGTTGTAACCCTAACCAGAAGCCATCAAGAATTTTCATGGACAACGGAGCTGACCTCCCTATTGAAATCTTAAACGGTAAGCCAGGCTACATCAATTTCCTTGATGCTTTCAACAGCTGGCAGTTAGTTAAGGAACTTAAAGAAGCTTTAGGTCTTCCTGCTGTTACATCCTTTAAGCACGTTAGCCCTACATCAGCTGCTGTTGCTGTTCCTTTATCTGATACTCTCAAGAAGGCCTGTTTTGTTGACGATATTGAAGGTCTTGACGAATCTCCTTTAGCTCAGGCTTATGCAAGAGCAAGAGGTACTGACAGAATGTGCTCATTCGGTGACTGGGTTGCACTTTCAGATGTTTGTGACGTTACTACTGCTAAAATGATTCAGAGAGAGGTTTCAGACGGCGTTATTGCTCCCGGTTATGAACCTGAAGCTCTTGAAATCTTAAAGTCAAAGAGAAAGGGTACATACAACATAGTTAAAATTGACCCTGATTTTGTTCCTGAAGTTACTGAAAGAAAGCACGTTTTCGGTATCACTTTTGAACAGGGAAGAAACAACTTCAAAATTGACAGAGAATTACTTTCTAACGTTGTAACAGACAACAAGGACGTTCCTGAGTCTGCTATAAGAGATATGATTGTTGCTCTTATCACACTTAAATATACACAGTCAAACTCTGTTTGTTATGCTGTTGACGGTCAGGCAATCGGCGTTGGCGCAGGTCAGCAGTCAAGAATTCACTGTACAAGACTTGCAGGTACTAAGGCTGATACTTGGTTCCTCCGTCAGCACGACAAGGTAATTAACCTCCCATTCAGAGATGATATCGGCAGACCTGACAGAGATAACGTTATTGACGGCTACATCAACAAGAACGAAGAAGATGTTTGCGCAGACGGTATCTGGCAGAAGTACTTTAAGGTACAGCCTGAACCATTTACTCTTGAAGAAATGAGAGCTTACCTCGATACAATCGACGGTGTTGCACTTGGTTCTGACGCTTTCTTCCCATTCAGCGATAACATCGAAAGAGCAAAGAAGAGCGGTGTTAAGTATATTGCTGAACCGGGCGGTTCAATCAGAGATGATGCTGTTATTGATTGCTGTAACAAGTATGGTATGACATTATCATTCACAGGTATGAGATTATTCCATCATTAAAATAAGAAAGGCGAACGTGACAATTTACGTTATGCCTTCGGCGGATTTTACAGCCCCTATTTGCGGGCAGAAAGGCTATGGAAATTGATATGAAAATTTTGGTTGTAGGCGGTGGCGGCAGAGAACACGCAATAATCAAAAAGATTAAAGAAAATATAAGCGTTGAAAAGATTTTCGCACTCCCAGGTAATGGTGGTATCGCTTTAGATGCTGAATGTGTGAATATCGGCGCTACTGAAATTGATAAAATCTGTGATTTTGCAGCAGAAAATGCTATTGATTATGCTATTGTTGCACCTGATGACCCATTGGTTTTAGGTTGCGTGGACGCCCTTAACGAAAAGGGAATTAAGTGCTTTGGTCCAGATAAGGCGGCTGCTATTATCGAGGGAAGTAAGGTTTTCTCTAAAAACCTTATGAAAAAGTACAACATTCCAACTGCTGAATATGAAACTTTTGATGATGCATCAGAGGCACTTAAATACCTTGAAACTGCAAAAATTCCTACAGTTATTAAGGCTGACGGTCTTGCTCTCGGAAAGGGTGTAATTATTGCTCAGACAAGAGAAGAGGCGAAGGCTGCTGTTGTTGAAATTATGGAGAACGGCAAGTTTGGTGCCAGCGGTAACAACATTGTTATCGAAGAATTTTTAACAGGCCCTGAAGTATCTGTTCTTGCATTTACTGACGGCATAACTCTTGTTCCTATGGTTTCTTCCATGGACCACAAGAGAATCGGGGACAACGACACAGGTCTTAACACAGGCGGTATGGGAACTATTGCTCCTAACCCTTGTTACACAAAGGAAATGGCAGAAATCTGTATGGAAAAGATTTTCCTCCCTACTATGGCTGCTATGAAGGCTGAAAACAGAACATTTAAGGGTTGTCTTTATTTCGGACTTATGCTTACTCCTGAGGGCCCTAAGGTTATTGAGTATAACTGTCGTTTCGGTGATCCTGAAACTCAGGTTGTGCTTCCGCTTTTAGAATCTGACCTTCTTACAGTTATGATGGCTGTTACAGATGAAAAGCTTGCTGAATGTGAAGTTAAATTCAGCGATAAGAATGCTTGTTGTGTTATCCTTGCATCAAAGGGATACCCCGAAGCTTATGAAAAGGGAAAAGAAATCACAATTGACGACAGCGTTGCTGACTCAGTTTATGTTGCAGGGGCAAAGGTGGAAGATGGCAAGCTCCTCACAAACGGAGGAAGAGTCCTTGGGGTTACTGCCGTTTCAGACACACTTGAAAGCGCTATAAACGATGCATATAAAAAGCTTGAAAAGGTAAACTTTGAGGGCGGTTATTTCAGACATGATATTGGTGCGAAGGCACTTAAAATTCAGAAAGGGGGAGATGTCCTTGGTATTTAGAGTTTTTGTTGAGAAAAAAGAGGAAATTGCTTACGAGGCTAAATCTCTTTATAACGAGGCTACAGGGCTTCTTGGTATTACAGGACTTAAAAAGGTTCGTGTAATCAACAGATATGACGCAGAAAATATCTCCGAAGAACTTTTTAACAAGGCAAAGGAAACTGTTTTCTCCGAGCCACAGCTTGATATTGTAAGCGAGGTTATTGAAACAGAGGGAGCTTTTGTTTTCGCTGTTGAATTCTTACCCGGACAGTTTGACCAGAGGGCTGATTCCGCTGCACAGTGTATCCAGATTATCTCACAGGGGGACAGACCTGTAATTAAAACTGCTAAGGTTTATGTTTTATACGGTGACCTTACAGAGGATGATGTTCTCCAGATTAAAAAGTATGTAATTAACCCTGTGGAATCAAGAGAAGCAGGTCTTGAAAAGCCTGAAACTCTTGAAATGAAGTATGAAATTCCTGAATCAGTAGCTGTTCTTGATGGCTTTATTGA
>JAGAIJ010000030.1 GCA_017626595.1 Clostridia bacterium
ATTGCTGAAAATGACCTTGAAGAAATCGCAAATATGGTTAAAATAATCCATAAGAAAAAGATTGAACTTTTAGATGCAGGACGATGCCTTCATAAAACAGACGAAATGGCACTTAAAGATGCAGAACGAATGCTTTATGATGAACTTGCGTATCTTCTAAAACTTGAAAGAAATAAAACTCTGGAGATAACCCTTGAAAAAATGAATATAAAATAAAAAAAGCCTTGAAAAAGGCTTTTTTATTTTGTGATTTCCAATATTGCTTCAGGAATAGAAGAAACAGTATCCCCCGCGGTCATACTGACAGAGCCAATTTTCTTTTCTGCAATTTCCCCTGCAAGTCCGTTAATAAATGCGCTTGATGCCACAGCCAACAGCGTGTCGTCTTCATATCCGCACACCCCTGCGCAGATTCCCGAAAGAACGTCTCCGCTTCCTGCAGTAGCCATACCTCCACAGCCTCTGTCTGAAAGATAGACTGTTTCCCCGTCAGTAATAACTGAACAAGGCCCTTTAAGAAGAGCAATGCAACCGTTTTCTTTTGCATATTTTTTAGCACATTCCACAGGATTCTCCTGAATTTCAGTAATTGAAAGGCCTGTGAGCCTTGAAAATTCCTTAAGGTGAGGGGTTAAAACAACCTTTGGTGCACAACCCAAAATTGAAATTCCGAATTGGGAAATAGTGTTAAGCCCGTCAGCGTCAATAATTAAAACTCCCGTGTAGTTTTTCAAAAGATAGGAAATAATGCCTGAAATGTCCTCGGATACACCAATTCCCATGCCGATTGCCATCGCTTTCGTGGCCTTTGTAAGCTCCTTGAGTTCAGCCTCATTAAAAATAATGTTGCCATCTTTGGAAGATAAAGGAAAAAGTGTGCTTTCCAGAATGTATGGCATAACAGAGTGTGAAATTTCCTCGGGAACGGCTAATTTTACAACCCCTGCTCCTGCTCTGAGTGCAGATAAGGCAAGGTTTGAAAGCTTGACAGCCCCGCTGTATTTTGCCGAGCCTCCCATTAAAGCTACATAGCCGAAATCGCCCTTGTTGGAGAAGTTTTTCCGTGGCGCAAAAATACCCTTGAAATCATTTTCCTCTAATAAATAAAATGGCGGAAAAACAGCCTCAATCCCAATGGGACAGTTGATTTTCTCTTTCATAACGTCCTTTGCCATATTGAGAAAATGCCCTGGTTTAAAGCTCCCCACAGACACAGTCAGGTCGGATTTCACAACAACATCGCCCATACCGCTGTCCCCATTAAGTCCGCTGTTTATGTCAGCGGAAACCACGAAGGCAGGGCTTTCGTTTATTCTGTTAATTGCAACTTCGTAAATCCCTTTGGGAGCTCCCTTAAAGCCTGTTCCGAAGATACAGTCAACAATAGTGCCAAAGCCTGAAAAGAGTGTTTCAGGGGTAAAAAAGGAGTAGGCCACGCCCTTTTCCTTTGCTATATTAAAGAAATACTCCCCGTCAGGAGAAAATTTATCCTCGAGCAGAAAAATATGTGGTAAAATTCCTTTATCCATAAGACATAATGCCACAACAAATCCGTCTCCTGCGTTGTTTCCTGTTCCGCAGACTATTGCAACCTCCCCACGTGGAGAAAAGGCACGGGAAATTGCTTCCCCTGCCTTTTTCATAAGCTCCTTTGAACCAACATTTTCAATTGTAGCTGCGTCGCTTTCACGCATATTTTTAACAGATAAAACTTCAATCATTTTTATTCAGCCCTTTTCGCTGCTGTAACAGTATTTTTCATAAGCATAGCGATAGTCATAGGACCAACGCCCCCCGGAACAGGAGTGATTGCTCCTGCAACCTTTTCTACATTTTCAAAGTCAACGTCACCAACAAGGCGTCCGTCATCTAAACGGTTCATACCTACGTCGATAACAACAGCTCCCTCTTTAACCATATCAGCAGTAACAAAGTTTGCCCTGCCCACAGCAGCCACAAGAATGTCTGCCTGCTTTGTGATTTCGGAGAGGTTTTTAGTACGGGAGTGACAGGTTGTAACAGTGCCGTTTTTGTGAAGAAGAAGCATAGACATAGGCTTTCCTACAATATTTGAACGACCGATTACTACACAGCTCTTACCCTCAGGCTCAACACCGCTTTCTGCGATAAGCTCCATAATTCCTGCAGGAGTACAAGGCACGAAGTCGAAATCCCCAATCATAATCTTTCCCACGTTAACAGGGTGGAATGCGTCAACATCCTTTTCGGGACTGATTGAGTTTATAACAATTTTTTCGTCCAAGTGCTTTGGAAGAGGAAGCTGACATAAAATTCCGTGAATTTCTTTTTTGTTGTTAAGCTTGTCGATGAGTGCTAAAAGCTCCTCCTGAGTTGTGTCTTCAGGAAGCGCATACTTTTCAGAGTGCATTCCAAGCTCGATGCACATAGCCTCTTTTCTTCCTACATAAACCTTTGACGCAGGGTCTTCCCCTACGATTATAACTGCAAGACCGGGAGTTTTACCCGCGCTTTTTAATTCTTCGATTTCCACCTTGAGAGCTTCCTTTATCTTTGTGGAAACTTCCTTTCCGCTTAATAACTTTGCCATTTTTGTTTTCTCCTTTCGGTTTTATAAGACATTCCCCACCGTAGCCTATAAGGTCGGTACGCTTTGCCTCTGTGAGTGCCCTGAACACAAGGTCATAATTTTCAGGACTTCTGTATTGTAGCAGAGCCCTTTGCATCTGCTTTTCTTTAAATGTTTTAGGAACAAATACTTTTTCCATAGTTCGCGGGTCAATCCCCGTATAATACATTGTAGTTGCCAGACTGCCTGGCGTAGGATAAAAATCCTGAACTTGCTGGGGCTGAATATTTTTGTCCCTTAAAAATTCAGCCAAGGCTATGGCGTCTTTCAATGTGCTTCCCGGATGTGAAGACATAAGATAAGGCACAGCATACTGCTGAAGTCCAAGGGACTTGTTAACCGCCTCAAATTTCCTCATAAATCTGTCATAAACCTCTTTTTTCGGTTTGCCCATATATTTTAAGACGTTGTCCGAAATGTGCTCAGGAGCGATACGAAGCTGTCCGCTTATGTGATGTTTGCATAGCTCATAGAGAAATTCGTCGCTTTTGTCGGCTAAAAGGTAATCGTATCTTACGCCACTTCGGATAAATACTTTTTTAACGCCTTTAATCTTCCTCAAAGAGCGAAGAACGTCTATGTAGTCACTGTGGTCAGCCTCAAGGTTTCGACAAGGGTAAGGATAAAGACATTGCCTGTCCTTGCAGACTCCGTGGGTGAGCTGTTTCTCACAGGAGGTCTTGCGGAAGTTTGCTGTTGGCCCGCCCACATCGTGAATGTAGCCCTTAAAGTTTGGACTTTCAGTCATTTTTGTAGCCTCTCGCACAAGACTTTCCTTGCTTCGTGCAGTAACAGTTCTTCCCTGATGAAAGGTGAGAGAACAGAATGTACAGGCACCAAAACAACCTCGACAGGAGGTAAGGCTGAACTCTACTTCTTTTATAGCAGGCACACCGCCCAGTTTGTCATACATAGGGTGAGCCTTGTTCTCATAAGGTAATTCGTAAACCCAGTCCAGCTCCTCTGTGGTAAGAGGTGGAGATGGCGGATTTTGCACAACATATTTTTTTGCATCAAACTGCACGAGAGGTTTGCCTCTTACAGCATCCTGCTCGCCATATTCAAGCTTTGAGGACAATGCATATTTTTCTTTATCAGTTGAAACTTCATCAAAGGATGGAAGAAGAATGTGCCCCTCGGGGAGATTGTCTTTGTCTGTAAGATATGAAGTTCCTTTTATAAAGGTAACGTCCGAAACAGAAAGCCCTGAATCAAGACAGTCAGCAATTTCTATAATCTGGTGTTCCCCCATACCATAGATAAGGATGTCAGCCCCGCTGTCTATGAGGATACTGCGACGAACCTTGTCAGACCAGTAGTCATAGTGGGCGAAGCGCCTGAGACTTGCTTCAATTCCGCCGATAATAATTGGATATTTCTTGCCAAAGGCCTCGCGTATGCGGTTGGAATAGACGATAGTAGCCCTGTCGGGACGATGCCCTGCCTCGCCTCCCGGGGAATACATATCCTCGGAGCGTGGCTTTTTGTTAACAGTGTAGTGGTTAACCATAGAGTCCATGTTGCCGGCTGAAACAAGGAACCCAAGACGAGGCTCGCCAAGAGCCTTAAAGTCCTCTGCGGAGTGCCAGTCAGGCTGTGAAATGATTGCCACGGTATAGCCTCTTGCCTGAAGTACACGGGAAATGATTGCAGGGCCAAAGCCTGAATGGTCAACGTAAGCATCGCCAATGACGTAAATGAAGTCAGGTTTTTCGATTCCAAGAGCGTCAAGATCCCTACGGGAAACAGGTATAAACAAAGCAATCACCTCCTTAATAAATATAGGATATTATAACATTTTGGGGCTGTAATTACAATAAAAAAATGAAAAAAAGTGATAAGAGAGGGGGAAATAGAATAAAATAAGGATAAAAAGGGAAGAAAATACTTGACAAGGAAAATAGAATGTGATATTATGTAAAAGCTGTATGAATGATTCGCCGGAGTGGCGGAACTGGCAGACGCCCAGGACTTAAAATCCTGTGGGATTAATTTCCCGTACCGGTTCGATTCCGGTCTCCGGCACCATATAGTTTTATATGGAAATCATCTACAGATATATCGCAGGGTAGAGCAGTTTGGTAGCTCGTCGGGCTCATAACCCGGAGGTCGTCGGTTCAAATCCGGCCCCTGCACCCAA
>JAGAIJ010000031.1 GCA_017626595.1 Clostridia bacterium
AATTTTGCAACACGGGTAGTAAGAGGATTTTACAGACTCATATTTAAGATAGAAATTGAAGGACTTGACAACATACCAAAGGATAAGACTTATGTTGTTATAGCTAATCATAAAAGCAACTTTGACCCACCTCTTATTGCTGCATTTTTGCCTTTTAAAATGGGATTTATGGCTAAAGAATCTCTGTTTAGGGTTTTTCTCGTGGGGACAATTATAAAAAAATTCGGTGCATTTCCTGTAAAGGCAGGGGGACATAATATTTCTGCAATCAAAACTGCTGTTGAAATATTAAAGAATGGAAGAAATCTTCTTATTTTCCCTGAAGGCAAGAGAGTTTTCGAAAAGGGAAAACTTGAAAAAGGTAAGAAGGGTGCTGCACTTATCGCATCAAAGGCAGGAGTAGGCCTTCTTCCTATTGGTATCTGCGGTGAGTACGGCTTCAGAGCTAAAATTAAGCTTAATATAGGTGAACTTATCGAATTTGACAATACAAATATGACTTCAGATGAACTTGAGAGAATTACAAACCAGGTAGCCATGGTTCGTATTTCTGAATTATGCGGTGATAAGATTTATGAAGATTGCTGTTGCTGATAAAGCAGGTTTTTGTTTCGGCGTTGCAAGAGCTGTTAAAATCGCTTATGAAACAGCCGGAGAAAACAGAAAAAATATCTGTACATACGGAATGCTTATTCATAATAAGGATGTAATTTCTGACCTTGAAAATAAGGGGATACAGTGCATTGAAAAGCTCACGGATATTCCAAAAGGTTACACTGTTATAGTAAGAGCTCACGGAATTTCTAAAGCTGAATACGACTACTTTAAGGAAAATGAAAATGAGGTTATTGATGCGACCTGTCCTTATGTGGAGAAAATTCATCAGATTGTCCGTGATGAATACGAAAAAGGCAGACAGATTGTTATAATAGGCGATAAAAATCATCCTGAGGTTATGGGAATAAACGGCTGGTGTGAAAATTCAGCTGTAATTCTTTATAATGATGAGGATGTTGAGGAGCTTTTGTGCAATATTGATAAAAAAGAGCTCTCGGTTGTTGCGCAAACAACCATTCGGAAAGATTTGTATGGGAAATTTGAACAAATATTAAAAAAACGTTTTACTTTTGTTGAATTTTTTGATACAATATGTAAGGCGACTTATGAAAGACAGAGTGCCGCGAAAGAACTTGCAGAGAATTCCGATGTTGTATTTGTTATCGGCGGAAAAAACAGCTCTAATACACAGAAGCTTTATGATGTTTGCAGAGAGCAATGCCCTGATACATACAAGATTGAGAATGCAGGGGAGCTTATTAACTTTGAAAAAAAATTAAAAAATATATTACAAACAAAAACAAAAATAGGTATTACCGCCGGGGCATCTACTCCGGATTGGGTAATCAAGGAGGCAAAACTTAAAATGGCAGAAATCACAAACGAAATGAACTTCGCAGAAGCTTTAGAGGAAACATTAAAGTCCCTCAACACAGGCGACATTATCAAGGGTGTAGTTATTGACACAACACCAACTGAAGTTCAGGTAGACATTAACGGAAAATACGATGGAATTATTCCAATCGAAGAACTCACAAACGAACCAATCAATCATCCATCAGAGGTTGTTAAGGTTGGAGATGAGCTTACATTATTCGTAGTTCATGTAAGCGACAGAGACGGAGTTGTTAAACTCTCAAAGAAAAAAGTAGATGCTGAAAAGGGCATGGTTGAGCTTGAAGAAGCATTTAATAATAAAGAAGTATTAAAGTCAAAGGTTACAGAAATCGTTAAGGGCGGCGTAGTTGTTATCGCTAAGGGTGTAAGAGTATTTATTCCTGCATCTGAAGCTGCTGACAGATTTACAGAAGATTTAGGCACACTCCTCGGTAACGATGTTTCATTCAGAATTATCAAGATGGACGCTGACAGACGTGGCAGAGTTCGTGTTGTTGGTTCAATCAAGAATGTTGAAAGAGAAGAAAGAGCAAAGAAGGCAGAAGCTTTCTGGGCTGACGCTGCAGTTGAAAAGGCTTACACAGGCGTTGTTAAGTCTATCACAAACTTTGGTGCATTCGTTGACCTCGGCGGTGTTGACGGTCTTATCCATATTTCTGAACTTTCAAACGTTAGAATTAAGCATCCATCTGAAGTAATCAAGGTTGGTGACTCAATTGACGTATTTATAAAGGAACTCGACAAGGAAAACAACAAGGTTTCTCTTGTTAAGGAACTTAAGGAAAAGAAGATTGCTGAATTCTGGGCAGCTGCTGAAGTAGGCAAGACATACACAGGTACAGTTAAGTCTCTCACAAACTTTGGTGCATTCATTGACCTCGGCGGTGTTGACGGTCTTGTTCATATTTCTGAACTTTCATGGAATAGAATCAAGCATCCATCAGAAGTTGTTAAGGTTGGAGATACTCTTGAAGTATTTATCAAGGAACTTGATAAGGAAAACAACAAGATTTCTCTCGGACATAAGAAGGAAGAAGACAGCCCATGGTATCAGGGTACAAAGGACTTAAAGGTTGACGATGTAATCAAGGTTAAGATTGTAAGAATTCTTCCATTTGGTGCATTCGCTGAAATCGCTCCTTTTGTTGATGGTCTTATCCACATTTCACAGATTTCAAACGAAAGAATTGCAAAGCCATCTGATGCACTTAACATCGGTGACGAGGTTGAAGCAAAGATTATTGAAATCAACAACGAAACAAAGCAGATTGCTCTCTCAATCAAGGCTTTACTTCCTGAAGTTGCTGAAGCAGTAGTTGAAGAAGAAGCTTCAGAATCATACACAGAAGAAGGTTCATTTACACTTGGCGACATTATTGACGCTGAATAATTAGTTTACAAAAGGCTGTAGCAATTTTTGTTACAGCCTTTTTATCAGGAGATGTAAGAATGAATTTTTGTGAATACAAAAAATCAATGGAAAATAAAAGGGTTTGCGTTATCGGTATTGGCGTAAGCAACCTCCCTTTAATTAAACTTCTTGCAAGGTGGGGGGCAAAGGTTACTGCCCTGGATAAGAGAAACGAGACACAGCTTGGAACTGATTATACTGATTTAGCATGTCTTGGTGTTAGTTTTGGACTTGGAGAAGATTATCTCTCTAAAATTCCGGAAGACACAGAGGTTTTATTTAAGACTCCGGGTATAAGGGTTGATGAGCCTGAAATTCTTAAGGCCAAGGAAAATGGTGCAGTTATAACTTCTGAAATGGAACTGTTTTTTGATTTTTGTCCTTGTCCTATAATTGCAATCACAGGCAGTGACGGAAAGACTACTACCACAACTTTAGTCAGTGAGTTTTTGAAGGCTGACGGTAAAACTGTTTACCTTGGCGGAAATATCGGTATGCCTCTTGTTTCAGAGCTTGATAATATTAAGGCTGATGATAAGGTGGTTTTGGAGCTTTCCAGCTTCCAACTTCATACTTTAAGAAAAAGTGCAGAGATTTCTCTTGTTACCAATATTACTCCAAATCACCTGAACTGGCACACAGATTATAAGGAGTATATTGACTCCAAAAAAAATATTTTTGCATTTCAGGACAATAATGGGGTTACCGTATTAAACTATGATAATGACATCACAAGAAGCTTTGCAAAAGAGGCAAAAAACCCTGTTTTTTTCAGCATACTTGAAAACCTTGCTGACGGATACTGTCTTGACGGCAAAGACCTTGTAAAGAAGAAAAACGGCGAAATTGTTGAAAGATATTTCAGTTATGAGGATATTTTTATTCCGGGTATGCATAATGTAGAAAATTACCTTGCAGCCATCGCTGCCACAGACGGAATTGTGTCAAAAGATGTTTTTCATCATGTAGCAAAGAACTTTAAGGGTGTTCCTCATAGAATTGAAAAAGTTCGTGAGCTTGACGGTGTAATATACTATAATGACTCTATCGCAAGCAGCCCCGCAAGAACTATAGCGGGACTTAAGTCCTTTGATAAAAAGGTAATTTTAATTGCAGGCGGCGAGGATAAGAAAATTCCTTATGATGAGTTCGGTGTTGAACTTAATAACCGCATAAAAAAGCTTGTTTTGGTAGGCAGAACCTCCAAAGTTATTTACGACGGAGTTGTTAATGCCAAAAACTATAATGGCCTTGAAATTCATAAAATTGAGGGAATTTCCAAGGATGCTTTCAGAGAAGCTGTTGAGTATGCAAAAAAAATTGCAGAAGACGGAGATATAGTTCTCCTGTCCCCTGCAAGTACAAGTTTTGACATATTTAAAAATTTTGAAGAAAGAGGTAACTTTTTCAAAGAAGTTGTTAACTCTCTTTAGTTTCTGCTGCAGATTGATGTTTTATTTCATCAATCTGCTTTTTTGTTATATAAAGAATTGCGAGAATTCCGTAATAGATAAAGCCTGAAGTTCTTGTCAGATGAATTCCGTCTTTATAGAGAAAAGTCAGGGAAGAAAATTTATAGGCTGTGTTTATGATAAGCTGGAGTATTCCTGCAACAGGCAATCTTAATATATTCATCACAAGCCAAGGAGTAATCGGATAGAAAATGAGGCAGAGGAAGTAGCCTGCAAAAAATCCGTAAACCAGATAGAATATCCAAAGATTTGTAATTATGCTTGAAACTGAGAATGTTCCAAGATAATATGCAATAAGCCAGGATGTTCCAAGTACGCAGGAAAGGGAGATTGAGATTGATGTTTTCAGTATCCTGCCAAGGAATGGTATTTTATCCATAAATTTCAGCATATGGCTGATTTCAGGCGCCGAAAGGAGAATGGACAAAGTTGAGGCAAAGGATAGCTGAAAGCTTATGCTGTAAAGTGTAAATGGATTTATGACCAGTATTACAAAGGCTGAGAAAAATAATGCACTGATGCTGTCGTAATCCCGTCTTATCAGGAATGAAAGCAAGAAAACAATAAGCATAAGTACAGCTCTGGCACAAGAAGGCGAGAAGGCTGTAACAGATAAGAACATTATCAGCATCGGAATTATTGAAATGTAAATCAGCTTTTTGTTGAAACGAAAGAACTGCAGGAGTAAAAGTATAGAATTGAATAAGATTACAATATGCATACCTGATACAGCTGAAATATGTATAATTCCTGAGTATTGCATTGCTTTTGATAAAGTAATATTAAAATCAGATTTGTTACCCAAAGCAATTCCTTTTGAAAGAGCCTTATGTTCGTTGTTATAATTAAATATTTTATCACTTGTATCAGATAAAAGCTTGTTTACTCTTCCGCCAAACATTATGAATTTGGTAATAAGTGAATTCTCTTTTTCAAATTTTTCGATGATATAGTTGTTTGTGAAAACTGTGGCAGATACGTCCTTGCTCTGCATAAGCAAATAATAGTCTGTGTCCCCGTCGTAACGAGCCTTTTCAGGCTGAGTTATTTCTCCGAAGAAAGTGATTTTATCTCCGATTTTAAGATTGTTTACAGCTTCATCATCAATATAAACACGGATTCTGTCCTCAAGTTTTGTATTAGAAATTTTATATGTAAGCATATCGATGCTGTAATTATATCCTGATTGTGTAAGTGTCGGCTCAGTTATAACCTGACCTGTAATCCAATGGCTCTCGTCCTTAAATTTATAGATTGGCATACTGTTGCTTTCTTCGATGTAAATTCTGCCGAAGCCTGTAATAAATAACAGAATGGAGAAAATAAGAGGAAGTACTCTTTTGTTTCTTGATATAACAAGGTATGTGATGATTCCGGTAATTAAAATCAGTGCCAATAAGAAAACAGCTGTCGTTGAGCGCGGAAAAATAAGGGTGTAGCAAACTATACCCATAATATATGCTATACAATATAAAACCATTTTCCTGTTAAGTAAATTATTAAACATTTCAAACACCGATTATATCTTATATATTTTTTAGCTTTATGTCAACAAAAAAATATTGACATGAGGCTGAAAAAGATGTAAAATTATTGTAAGATTTTGTTATTTTTCCCGAAGCATTGTGAAAGGAATTTTATGATACACCCGGGTTATTTTAGGAGGAAAAATATGAACGGAAATGTAAGACCTGATACAATGGAACGTATCACTACAAAAGAACTTGCGGAAAAATTTATTGAGGAACAGGTTGCCGATGTTCGTGCACAGGTTGGAGATAAAAAAGTTCTCCTCGCCCTTTCTGGCGGTGTTGACAGCTCTGTTGTTGCTGCTCTTTTAATTAAGGCTATCGGAAAACAGCTTGTCTGTGTTCACGTTAACCACGGCTTGATGAGAAAAGGCGAATCTGAGCAGGTTATTGAAGTGTTTGGTAAGGAGCTTGACGCAAATCTTATTTATATTGATGCAACTGACAGATTTTTAGATCTTTTAAAAGATGTTGCTGAACCTGAAAAGAAGAGAAAAATTATTGGCGGAGAATTTATCGAAGTATTTAACGAAGAAGCAAAGAAACTTGAAGATGTAGATTTTCTTGCACAGGGTACAATTTATCCTGATATCCTTGAATCTGACGGCGTTAAGGCTCATCATAACGTAGGCGGACTTCCTGAAGATATGAAGTTTGAACTTGTTGAACCAATTAAGCTCCTTTATAAGGATGAGGTTAGAGTTGTAGGTAAAGCTCTCGG
>JAGAIJ010000032.1 GCA_017626595.1 Clostridia bacterium
CCCTTGAGAATTATAGATGGAATATTGCTTTGCCAGCGCCGTCTTTTTACAGTCAGTTTGAAACTGACCACAGCGTAAACAAAATCTTAAACGGTTTTATAAAGATTGGATTTGATGATGTTTATGAGGTTGCAAGAGGTGCTGAATATGTCAGTCAGGTAACCAGAGAACTTTTATCCGATGATAAATTAAAGAAACCTGTTATAAGTTCAGCTTGCCCTGTTATTATTAGACTTATCCGTGAACGTTTTCCGGGTCTTCTCGATAATATTTTGCCGCTTATTTCACCTATGGAATTGGCTGCAAGACTTGCGAGAGAAGAGGCTGTGAAAAAGACAGGGTTAAAAGATGAAGAAATCGGCGTTTTCTTTATTACGCCTTGCCCTGCAAAGGTTACAAGTATCAAATCTCCTTTAACAATTGAAAAATCAAATGTTTCGGGAGCTATTGCTGTTAAGGATGCTTTTGCAAAAATTGTTCCTGTTATAGATAAAATCGACAAGGAGAAAATTCTTGCGGTTTCAGGCTTTGACGGAATATTCTGGGCAAGAAGCGGTGGAGAATGCAGAGGTACAGGCGTTGAAGATTACATAGCTGTTGACGGAATCCATAATGTTATTAAGGTTCTTGAAGAAATTGAGTATGGAAAGCTTAATAATGTTGAATTTATCGAACTTTCAGCTTGTGTTAACGGCTGTGCGGGCGGAGCTCTTTGTATTGCAAATTCATTCCTTGCATCCCGAAGAATTGCACTTCAGTCCAAAAAGGCTAAAGATGTTAAAAATACTTATGATGCAAGAGAAGAAGATGTAAGATGGGAAAAAGAGGTTACTGCCAGACAACATTCAAAGCTTGACGACGATTTTATGGTAGCTCTTAAAAAAATGGAGCAGATGGACGAAATTTTATCAAGACTTCCAAAGCTTGACTGTGGCTCCTGCGGTTCACCGTCCTGTAAGGCTTTTGCCGAGGATATTGTCCGAGGATTTGCAGAGGAAAAGGATTGTGTTTTCCTGCTTAGAGAAAAACTTATGAGTCTTGATATAAATGTTGAAGATATTATGAGTTCAGATAATTCATAAGAAAGTTTGGTATAAATCATGAAAGTATCACAGCTTATTGAAAAACTTAACTTAAGCGTTTTTACAAGTCCTGATTTTGATGATCGTGAAATTGACGGTTGTTATATCGGGGACTTGCTTAGCTGGGTTATGGGAAAGGCACAGTCAGGAAATGTATGGATTACAATTATGAACAATGTAAATATTGTTGCTGTTGCAACCCTTACAGATGTATCCTGCATATTGCTTTGTGAAAATGTTAAGGCAGACGAAAGTGTTATTGAAAAAGCTGACAGTCAGGGAATTATTATTCTCGGAAGTGAGCTTAATGCTTATGAGCTTGCCTCAAAGATATGTGGTGAAATATAATGATTTATTATGATTTTCATATTCACTCATGTCTGTCTCCCTGCGGAGATAATGATATGACGCCAAACAATATTGTGAATATGGCGGCTCTTTCAGGACTTGATACTATTGCAATTTCCGACCATAATACAATCGGAAATGTCAAGGCTGCTATGGAAGTTGGGAAAAGCTGTGGAGTGAATGTTATTCCTGGTATGGAGGTTGAAACCTCCGAGGAAGTTCATATTTTAACTCTTTATCCATCTTTAGAAGCTGCTGAAGTTGTAGCAAAGGAAGTTTACAAAAGACTTCCGGATATAAAAAATAAAACCGAAATTTTCGGTGAGCAGATTCATATGGACTGTGATGATAATATTGTAGGATATGAGGATAAACTTTTAATTTCTCCTGCAGATATATCATTTGACGAACTTTATGACCTTGTGAAATCTGTTGGAGGGCTGTTTATTCCGGCTCATGTTGACAGACATTCATACAGCGTCCTTACGAATCTTGGTTTTATCCCTGAGGAATTTGATATAAAGTTCATTGAAGTTTCTACAGCTACAACAGATTTACAGTCCTATCTTCAGGCTCGTTCTGACCTGAAAAAATATAAAGTATTCAGGAATTCTGATGCACACTATCTTGAAAATATGTCTATGAAGGACGCATTTTTAGATATAGACGACATAAAGGATTTATTCTGAAAAAGGTATATATTATGAAAGAATTATCTTTGCATA
>JAGAIJ010000033.1 GCA_017626595.1 Clostridia bacterium
ATCAGCGTTAACCATCTTGCCGACGTAGGCTGAAAGTGAATCATTATCCCCAACTTCAATTTCATCAATGGAAATTACGTCATTTTCATTTACAATTGGAATTACACCATATCCAAACATAATTTCAAAAGCATTGTGAGCATTATTATACTTTTCCTCATCATCAAACACATACTTTGTGAGAAGCACCTGAGCTGAAGAGTAGCCAAAGTTTGAGAAAAATCTGTCATACATTGAAACAAGGCTTGCCTGACCGATTGCAGCAAGGGCCTGTTTATGCTTTGTATCAACAGGCTTATCATCAAGTCCCATCTTTCCGACACCTGCACCTATTGCACCGCTGGAAACCAATACAATTTCATATCCTCTGTTTTTAAGATCAGAAACAATTTTCGCAAGCTCTTCCATTCTGCCTAAATTGATTTTTCCTGTAGGATATGTAATTGAAGATGTACCTACTTTTATTACTATTCTTTTATATTTGTTTTCCATAATATTTCCCACTTTCTTTGGATTTATTATATATGGATACTTGTTTTTTGTCAACAAATTTTGTATAATAAAGTTATTAAGGTGATAACTATGAAAATTAAAAATCTTGAGCTTAAAAATAATGTCTTTTTAGCCCCTATGGCAGGGATTACCGATAAGGCCTTTCGCGAAATCACAAAGCCTTTTGGGCCCGGGCTTATGTACACCGAAATGGTATCGGGCAAAGGACTTCACTACAAGAATAAGAAAACTGAAAATTTACTTGATACAACTGAAGCTGAAAAGCCTATTGCAGCCCAGATATTCGGCCACGAGCCTGATATTCTCTCAGAGATTGCAGTTTCAGCTGTGGAGCACGGAGCAGATTTGATTGACATAAATATGGGATGTCCCGCGCCTAAAATTGTCAACAACGGCGACGGAAGTGCATTATCCAAAAACCCTGAACTTGCAGGAGAAATAATTAAAGCTGTCACCTCTTCCGTTTCTGTTCCTGTTACAGTTAAATTCCGAAAGGGCTGGGACGAGAACGATATTTCAGCTGTAAAAATGGCTGAGGTTGCAGAAAAAAACGGAGCCTCCCTTGTTACTGTTCACGGACGAACACGAAAGGAATTTTATTCAGGGAAAGCTGACCTTGATATAATTAAAGCTGTAAAAAATGCAGTTTCAATCCCTGTTATCGGAAACGGTGACATTATAGACGGACAGACTGCCAAATTTATGCTTGACTATACTGGCTGTGACGGTATTATGATTGGACGTGGAGCACAGGGAAATCCATGGGTTTTCAGGGATGTTCTCCACTACCTTGAAACAGGGGAAATTCCTCAACCTCCAACATTAAAGGAACGTGCAGATAAAATGCGTGAACACCTTGATTTGATTGTAAAATACAAAGGTGAACACATTGGCATTCAGGAGGCAAGAAAGCATATGGCATGGTACATAAAAGGTTTTAAGGGCGGAGCAAAACTCCGCGACGAAATAAACAAAGCAACATCACTTAAATCTATGCAGGAAATTATAGATAGTATTCTTGAAAAATACACAGAAATATGATAAGATTAAAACAGGCGGTGATAATATGACTGATAAGAAAAATTGTCCACTCCACAAAACCTCAATCGGCGGACAGGCTGTTATTGAAGGGGTTATGATGAGAGGACCTGAAAGTATTGCTGTTGCAGTAAGAAAACCTGATAAGGAAATTGTTATAGATAAAAAGCCAATCGGCAAAGTAAGACGAAACAAGTTTTTTAAGTTCCCTATCATTCGTGGGGTTGTGAACTTCTTTGATTCTCTTATCGTAGGACTTCAGGCACTGACCTTCTCTGCTAAATTCTTTGATTTAGACGAAAACGGAAATCAGATTGAAGAAACTCCGTCAAAGTTTGAACAGTGGCTTGAAAAGAAGCTTGGCTCTGAAAAGGTTATGAACATTGTTATAGGAATCTCAATTATAATCTCATTGGGTTTAAGCATTTTCCTCTTTGTATTTCTTCCAACCTTTCTCTGCGGACTTGTTGCAAAGATTTCAGACAGCATTTTTCTCCGGTCCTTAACAGAGGGTGTTGTTAAAATCGCAATTTTTATTACCTATCTTTCCCTTTGCGGACAGACAAAGGATATGAAAAGGGTTTTTGCATACCACGGCGCTGAACACAAGACAATTAACTGTTATGAACACGGCGACGAGCTTACAATTGAAAACGTAAAGAAATACTCAAGACTTCACCCAAGATGCGGAACAAGCTTTCTTCTTATTGTTATGGTAATAAGCATATTTATATCATTCTTCTTACCTGTAAATCCTACTTGGCTCCGTATTCTTTTAAAGGTGCTCTGTCTTCCTGTTGTTGCAGGTCTGTCCTATGAAATTATAAAATTTGCAGGTCGTCACGACAACAGGTTTACAAGAATTATAAGCGCTCCGGGTATGTGGTTCCAGCACATTACAACAAAGGAGCCTGACGACAGTATGATTGAGGTTGCAATTGCATCCCTTAACGCTGTTAAGCCTGAAAACAAGGATGAGGCAAAATGGTAAAAATCAAGGATTTCAGAAATGAATATGATTATAAAAAGGTCAACAAAATAGATGTTGACCTTCTTATTATGCATATTTTTAGTCTAACTAAAAATGATATTATACTCGGGGATAAAGAGATTGACGAAAAAAATCCTTTATTTATCGAGGGACTGAAACGCCTTGAAAATGACGAACCAATCAGTTACATTACAGGAACAAGAGAGTTTATGGGGCTTGATTTTAGCGTCAACTCCTCCACCCTTATTCCAAGGCCTGATACAGAAATTCTTGTTGAGGCTGTACTTAGTTTAACCGAGGGAAAAACAGCAAAAATTCTGGATATAGGCTGTGGCAGTGGTTGTATCGGCATTTCCCTTGCCTATTACAACAATAACGTCCATATAACAGAAATTGACATATCAAAGGATGCTCTTGATACAGCCAAAGAAAATGCAATCAAAAACGGCGTAAGCGACAGAATTTCATTTATCAATATGGATATTTTATCTGATTTTCCAACAGAAGAATTCGACATCCTCGTTTCAAATCCGCCATATATCAAAAGCGACGTAGTTTTAACTCTCGAAAAAAATGTTCGGGATTTTGAACCTCTTACAGCGCTGGACGGCGGAGATGACGGTCTAATATTCTACAAAAGGATAATTGAAAACGAAAAAATAAAGAATAATGGCTATATAGCATTTGAAATTGGCTATGACCAGGGAACAGAGGTCACAAGCCTCCTTGAAAAAAGCGGAAAATTTGGTGAAATAACCCTTTTAAAAGATTTGGCAGGTAATGACAGAGTTGTTATGGCAGAGAAGCTTTAAAGCATAAAAATACACACAAAAAGCTCGTAATACGAAATGTATTACGAGCTTTATTTTTATTACTGGTGAACTACATTTGAGAGAGGTCTGATTGTATCAAGGCTATCTATTAAGAATGCCTTAATTTCAGTTCCCAAAAGCTGTCCGTCATATTTGAATACAACTTCCTGAAGATTATGGATATCATCTCCCGGTGAGATTGTATATCTCACACCAAAGTTCACATCCATCATTTTTGACTCAAAGTAGAGAGCCACAACAGGAATTACCTGAACGTCCTCTGTATAGGTTGAGCCTTCAATCCTTGGAGAAACTGTAACAACAGTCTTTCCTGCATCAGGATTTTCAGGGTCAGTTTCAGGGTCAACATAAACTGATGAAATATCAGCTTTAAGAACAATATCACCATAATCGGCAATTTCAAAGTTAATCTTTTCCTTTGTGCCGTTTACAGGCAAGCCCTTAATTGTTTCACCTACAACTTCAACATCGTAAATTCCAGGTTCATCAAAGGTGTATGACCATTTGCCGATATTTTTAACTGTGCTTTCAAGTGGAACTTCAACAGTTTCACCATTAACTATCATCTTAATGTAGTTAACACCTGATGTTGTACCGCTTACAGTTCTTGGACCGTAAGATAAAGCTGCACCTGTGTCAACAGCAACATCTATGTAACCACCATTGGCCATATCCATTGAATATACACCTGTCGGACAAATTGCACCTGAGTCACCCCATGGGTAACCGTTAAGGGCTTTTCCGTCAAATGGATAGTAGAATCTGTCGCCATACTTTACGATATCGTTTGGATGCATCTTCCAGTTCTGGTAAGCAGAGTTATAATTACCCGATACTACATAGTCAACAACCTCTGTTTTGTCAGGACTAAGCTGTACCTTAAACTCTGTATCAAATCCATTGATACCGAATGCGAGATACATATAATCACCGGCTGCAATTACTTTTGGAGGATAATCCATCCATCTGTCGTATGCAATAGTAACACCGTTTGCATCTCTTACATTTTCGGTATATTTGAAGTTGAACCAGTTAACACCGTCAGCTGTATCAGTAAAGTCATAGAACTTAACCTTTGCAGGATTAAGTCTTCCATCCTCATCATTAAGCTTTATGATTTCAACGCCATAGGTTGATGTAACATAAAAATATCCGTCATAGTAATAAAGTTCAGCATAACCCTCGTCAAGTCTTGCTTCGAGAGAATTCCATACATAACGGTTTCTCTTTTCCTTATCAGCCTTATCATAGCTTTCATCATAATATGTACTTGCAATATTCAAATCATCATCAAATGTAGCAACTGTCTTTGGCTTAAGAGGATTAGACCAGTCAGTTATAAATATCTTTTCCTTATAAATATCCCCGTCAATATAAGTAACAAGGAAATAAATATAATTTCCGTTAACTGTAAGAGATCTGATAACTGGTTTCTGGAAGTCAAGCCAGGATTTACCGTTTCCAGGTGATAAAATCTGGGAAAGGGCTTTTCCTACGCTGTATGGGTCTTCATTACTTGCTGTGGAAATGAAGTATGCCTTTGTATCACCGATAACTGTA
>JAGAIJ010000034.1 GCA_017626595.1 Clostridia bacterium
ATAAATAAAGCCTTATATCCGTAGCCAAAGTATCCTCAGACTTAATGAGTTCTTTTGTTATTTCCTTTGATTCCTCATCCGCAGCCTTATATTTGTTCAGGTATTTATTAAGGGTTTTAACCCCCATATTACAGCCATCTGTAATTAAATCAGCAACAGTTTCGTCGGAGTTGTTCATTGTCATCATAACATTTGTCTTTCTCCATGACATCCCCTTCGCCATCATCTTCGGTTCTTTCCCCTCGTCCTGATACTTGTTAAGAAGCTTTTCAAGCTTTCCGTCAATGACGCAGTGCTCCTCCTTTGCCCTTGTGAGTCTGTCTTTAAAATCCTTATTGGAAATATCGTCAAGGACATCTTCAATTGAGGAAATTCCCATTTTCACTCCTGCGTCACATTCTCTTAATAATCTTATTGTATCCTGTTCAATCATAAAACTTTTCCTTTCTTTTTTGGATATTATTGCCCGAAAATAAAAAATTATACAAAAAAGGCACAAACCTTTCGGTTTATGCCTTAATTTTAATGATTACAGTTCTTCTTGCTGCATTCTCCTGCATAAGGACAGCCAATACATTTTTTTCCTTTTTTCTTCTCCTTATAAATATAAAGAGATGCAGAAAAAATTATAAGAACAATTATGGCTATAACTATAAAATCAATCATAAAAATCCCTCTTTATCTGTTATTTTTAACACAGAGATAACTTATGTAGGCTGATGCCAAAAGAATTGCTCCTCCGCCAATTATTGCCGCTGTCACATTAAGCATTCCCGGGTTAAATATAAGTGTTCCCACAGTATAAACTATGTATGCAACAGTATATCCAACGAAAAGCTGGAGTCCAATTCCACCCCAGAGCCACTTTGCACTCTTCATTTCAGCATTCATAGCGCCGATTGCAGCAAAACAAGGCGGCGAATAAAGGTTGAACATAAGATATGCAAGCGCTGCAGCCTTTGTGATTGCAAAAACAGTGGCAACTTCTCCCCCTGCGCCTTCAATAAGAGCAAGCTCCTCTGCGTCAATAAGATTTTCAAGTCCCACAAAGCATACTGCAAGTGTGCCTACAACATTTTCTTTCGCGATAAGACCTGTAACAACAGCCGCCGCAAGTTGCCAGCTAAGTACACCAACAATCGGTACAAGAAGATAAGCAAAAGGACCTGCAATTGAAGCTAAAATTGATGCGTCTGCAGTTTCAGCCACCTTAAAGCTCCATGTAAATGACTGCATAATATGAACAGCCATATTACAAAGAAGAATTATCGTAGCAGCCTTAACAATATATGACCAGCCTCTGCTGCACATAGACTTGAATGCGCCCCACAAGGATGGGAATTTATATTCAGGAAGCTCAATAATAAAGAATGACTTTTTGTTTTTAACTCCCGTAATTTTATTTATAAGGAGTGCCCCTAAAAATATAAATACAATTCCTGATAAGTACATAAGTGTACTTACCCAGCCTGCATTATCAAAAAACGCACCTGCAAAAAGAGCAATTACAGGAATTTTTGCACCGCATGGCATAAAGGGCGCAAGCATAGCTGTGGCTTTTCTTTCTCTTTCGTTTTTAATTGTACGGCTTGCCATAACCCCAGGCACAGCACAACCGATAGTAATTACAAAAGGAATAACAGACTTTCCCGAAAGTCCTACTTTCTTGAAAATCGGGTCAAGAACAACTGCAACACGGGACATATATCCACAGTCCTCAAGGATGGCAATCAGGAAATACATCACCATAACAAGTGGTAAAAATCCCATTACAGCGCTGATACCGCCGATTATTCCGTCAACAACTATTGCCTGAAGCAAAGGATTTGCGTCTGATAAAAGCTCTCCCACATACCCTTGGAAAGAGTCAATGGCCCCGGTTAATATTCCCTCAAGCCACTTACCAATACCAAGAGGACCCTCTGCCTGTGAAATATAAAACACAAGGAACATAACAACAGCAAAAATCGGAATACCAAGCCATCTGTTTGTAAGCACAGAATCAATCTTATCACCGAAATTTCTGTCCTTTGTATGTACCTTTCTCTTTTCAACAGCATCTACAATTACGTTAACAAACTCAAATCTTTCCCTGTCTGCAAGTTCGGAGGCCTCTTTGCTTGTAACAACAACGTTTCCCTGTGAAAATGGTGCAGTCTGAGACTGTCCCACAAGTCCCACAGCAATAGAAACAATGTCCTCAAGTCCCTTTGAATTTGTGGACACAGTCTTTACAACAGGACAGCCAAGCTTTTCTGATAAAAGGGCTGTGTCAATCTTTGTCCCCTTTTTCTTGTTGATGTCCCATTTGTTAAGGGCAACAACCACAGGAATGCCAAGCTCCAAAATCTGTGTGGTGAAGAAAAGGCTTCGTCCAAGGTTTGTTGCATCAACAATATTTATAATTACATCAGGGTTTTCCTGTTTAATATATGAGCTTGTAATTGACTCTTCAGATGTAAAAGGTGACATAGAATATGCACCCGGAAGGTCAACAACTACAACTTCTTCTTTATGATAAGCTCTTTTTAAAAGATGCTCCTTCTTCTCAACAGTAACGCCTGCCCAGTTTCCAACTCTCTCATTAGACCCTGTCAGTGCATTAAACATTGTGGTTTTTCCCGAATTCGGGTTACCTGTTAATGCAATTTTCATACTATATATTCCTCCTGTGTTCTATGGGAATTCAACGAGTTAGTTCAGACTAACTACGGGGTAAAAAAATTATTCAACTTCTATAAATTCTGCAAGTTGGTTATCAAAACTGTATCTTCCCTCTTTTATGGAAACTACAAAGCTCCCCCTTAATCGTGAAATAACAGTTATCTCTTCTCCGCTGTAACAACCTAAAGAAAACAAGAAGGAAACCACTTCCTCGTCGTCAATAAGAATGTCTTTAATTATGTACTCTTTACCTTCTGTCGCT
Source organism: Clostridia bacterium (assembly GCA_017626595.1). Classification (GTDB taxonomy): domain Bacteria; phylum Bacillota; class Clostridia; order Monoglobales; family Monoglobaceae; genus RGIG8709. The sequence continues at coordinate 2,927 of JAGAIJ010000034.1, forward strand.
TCGGATAATTTCATTATATAACACCCAGATTCCTTAAATTTGAGTTAGTCGCAACTAACTCCATAGATAATTTACCATATTGTTATAAATTTGTCAAGACATTTTTTGCAATTTATTAAGAAAATTTCAGAATTTGACAAAGTTATTTTAGTGTGTTAAAATGATAATGAAAAAAGTGAGGTTAGTGTTATGATTATTAAGGAATCAGCCGAAAACTACCTTGAAACCATATATGTTTTATCAAAACGTATTGGTGCTGTAAGGAGTATCGACGTTGCAAACGAGATGAATTTTTCCAAGCCAAGCGTTTCTGTCAAAATGAAACAGTTCAGGGAAAACGGCTATATAAATATGGATAAAGACGGAATAATTTCTCTTACAGACAAGGGTATGGAAATTGCAACCCACGTATATGAGAGACACGAAATTATTGCCCATGTGCTTATGATACTTGGTGTCAGCGAGGAAACAGCCTATGAAGACAGTTGTAAAATCGAGCACGACTTAAGTGATGAAAGCTTTGAAAAAATAAAAGAATTTTATTATAAAAATAAAAAAAGGTGGTCTTTAGGCGTCTTCGCTTAGGGAGAAGTCAATTTGGATTTCAATATTACAAAAACCCTTACAATACTACGTATTGTAAGGGTTTTATTATTTATCCAAACAATTTATTGCTTGAAACAAAGCATTTTGGATGGTGGACAAGGCAAAAAACGAAGTTAATCCTGTATGGATTAACTAGGCTTTTTCCGTAGTACAACGCCATAAATGCAAGGTTTCATGTTGGCTAAACCCTAAGTGAAGACGCCTAAAGACCACCTTTTTTATATGCAAATATTAAACTTCGCTGTAAATTACAGTTACGTCAGG